>JAKAJI010000006.1 GCA_021813825.1 Acidobacteriota bacterium
CTAGCCCGTCGTGCCCCAACATGACGTTGTTCTTCAGCGTGTCGGTGAATAGATGCGGCGTCTGCGGAGTGTAGGCGGACCGGCAAGGTTTGAAAAAACTCGCTGGATCCTCGACTAACCGCCCGTTCCATCGGATCTCGCCGGCCTGGGCCGGCAGCAACCCTTGAAGTACACGCAGTACCGTGGTCTTGCCCGAGCCGATCCGCCCTGCGATTGCCAGTGATTGCCCCCGCACGAGCGAAAAGCCAATATCCGAAATTCCCGCTTGTGACCCCGGATAACGGTAGGTCAACCCGCGCACCTGTAAAGACTCGATCGGATCCTCTGCGCGTTGTGGCGGATTTGCCGGTGATGCCACCCGCGTTACGTCATATTCCGGAACTTCGAACCTGCCCTGGATGCGCGCATCCCCTACCAGTTGCTGCAACCGCACCATGGCGACGCGGGCACGCCGATGCTGGCCCAGCGTGTCGATTCCGGCCGAAAGCACCGAGGCAACACTGGGCGCCAGCCTTAGTAGCATGGCGAAATCGCCCAGGCTGAGCAGTCCCGCATGGAGCCTGTAGCCCGCGCCGATCATTGCGACGGCAATACCCAATTGCCCCACAATCCCGCCCCCGGATTGGACCAACTGTCCGAGCAGCACGTCCGAAACCGCTTTGTGGCGGCGCTCGAGCCCCAGCTTGCGAAAGTGCTCCGTCAACGGTCCTTCCCGCATTCCGGCCTTGACCGGTTCGATCGCCACCACGCTATGCAAGATGAACTCGTTCACCATTGCCGCTGCCTCGCGCATTTCAGTGCGGGTCCTGCGAATGCGGTCGGAAAGGCGGCGCAGCAAAATCGCATTGAGCACGCTGGGGCCGCAAACCGCCAGAGCAATCAGCGGGTCCGTCCACACTAGCACTGAAATGCCGCCAGTCGCATAGATCAACCTCGAGCCGATATCAAGGCACGACTTGACATACTCACTCAGGTCTTTTACGTCATCGCGGAACCTGGAGAGTGCCTCGGCCTGAGAGCCAGGCAAAACACGCGAACCCTGAGCCAGCAGCAGATGGCTCAGGATGTTGCTTCGCAGCGCGGCCTGCAGCGAGAAAATATGCCGTGCGAGTACCCGGAATCGCGCTCCGAAAGCAACTTGCCTGGCCGCGCTCAGTAACGCAAGAAGTCCCAGGTAGAACCAGGCCGCCCCTGCGGAGCGGGACGCCAAAGCATCGAATATGAACTTCAACAGCACCGCGCTTCCAAGTGGGAGCAGCGTCACAACGGCCCAGAGTATGATGCTGAGCCACAGATCCGGCTTTCTCCATTCGAAGAGCTTGAACATCCGTCTGGCTCCTATGCGGGCTGTCCTGGGCTCGGCGTCTGCGTGGCGTCCTCACTTTCAGCGAAAGCCATCATTAGCGCCGAACGATACCTCGGGTCCGAACTCTCGACGATGGCATCGCGCCTGCCAAATGCCACGGTTGCGCCACAATCAAGGACAAGCAACTTGTCGACGCGCCGGATGGTTTCGGGCCGGTGCGCGATAACGATCGCGGTGCGACCGCGCAGGACCCTCTCCATTGCCGCGGCGACCAGACGTTCTGTCGCCCCGTCAAGCCGGCTGGACGGTTCATCGAGGATCACCAGGCCCGGATCGTTCACGAGACCGCGAATGTAGGTGATCAACTGTTCTTCGCCTGCGGAAACTCCGCAACCTCCGGATCCCAGCTTCGTGTCGAGCCCCAACGAGTATCTCCTGACGAAAGACCGCAATCCCGCGGAATCGATCGCTTCTTCTATCCGCGAGTCACTAATTGATCTGTCAAAGAGGGTGATATTGTCTCTCAGTGTGCCGGGAAGTACATGCACACTCTGTGTCACAAGCGAGACCTCCCGGCGGAAAGATACAGTCGCAACGCTGCCAAGCTCGTATGCGTCTATCGAAATCCGGCCTGCGGTGGGGTCGAGCAGACGCGCCAGCAGCCTCACGAGTGTGGATTTGCCGCTGCCCGTCCGGCCCACGATGCCCAGAGTTTCCCCCGGCTCGAGACGAAAACTGATTCCCTTCAACACTTCCGTCTGGCCATAGGCAAAGCGAACATCCTGGAATTCCACCGCATGCGGGCCTCTACTAAGGACAGCCGGACCGCCATCGCGAACCTCGGGCGCGATCTCGAGCAACTCACTGATGCGTTGCGCGCCGACCTTGGCCCGCTGCAACAACTGGAACTGTTCACTGATCTGCTCCAACGGCCATTCCAGCATGGTCATGTAGCTGTAAAACAGGTATACGGTGCCGATCGTAATAGCGCCACCCAGATACAGGCCGATACCGAGACCCAGAGCCGCCACCAGCCCTGCACTCGAAATCGAACTGCTGATCAACCAGAGCGTGCTGCGCCTCCACCACGCTTGTACGGATTTCAGATACCAGTCGCGTTGTAGAGTGTAGAAGCCGCGCATCACGTGCTCACCGGCGCCGTTGGCGCGAAGATCATCCATCGCCGTGAGCCGTTCCTCTATGTATCCGAATAGCTGCCCGCTTGATTCACGCTCCGCACGCGCCACCTCGGTGGCCGTATCGCGCCGTGAATACAGGATCGCGGCCGCCACCAGCGCCACCGCGGTCAGGACCATTCCGGCCTTCGTGTTCTCGCGCCATAGCAGGATGAGCACACTGACCCCGGAAAGCAAAGCGGTCGCAGCGCGCACCAGGAATTGCGCAAACAGGTCGGACAAGCTGGATGCATCGCCATCAATGCGCTCCACCATCTCGCCGGGCATTCGCTCCCTATGGTATGCAATGTCCAGCTTCAGGACGTGCTGAAAGACGTCGGAGCGCAATTCATTCGTGACTCGCCACCCGATCTTCGCGGCCAGCCATGACGCCGTACCCGCCATGACGTGCATAAAGCACGTCGCGGTCGCATACATGACAGCAATCTGAACCAATTCGAGAATAGGAGCTTTGGCGGCCGCGAGATCGATAAAGCGCCGGACCGCCTGAGGACGGTAAATCTGCAGCCCGACTGATCCCAGTACGAGCCCTGAAAGCACAATGAGCGACCCCGTGTGCGCGACTAGATACCTGTAGAGGTGCCCTACCTTCACAGGGAACCTGCCACTATGGCGCAAGACGGTTGTGCCAGATCTTTCCAGGCGTTCGACCTGCCGCGTCTGGGTGGACAGCCACAGATTGCCCCTCGGCTCAGCCGTCACCACCCAAGTGCCCTTGCCGGAAATGACAACTGCTGCGTGAGTCCGGCCGCAACCCGGGCGACATCCGGTGGCGTCCTAAGCGTTAGCGCCGCGCTCCCGCTCCATGTGCTCCGCAAGGCTCTTAGGCCTCATATCCGTCCAAGTCGCTTCGATCCAATCGAGACAAACCTTCCGGTTGCCTCTGGGACCTACTGCTTGCCAGCCCGCGGGGATGTCGCGAAAACTCGGCCACAGCGAATACTGCAGTTCATCGTTGACAAGAACGAGAAAATCGCCATTTTCGTCATCGAATGGATTTGTCATGGTCCTCCAGCAATGCCAGTTCGCTCAGTCTAACACGAGCCCATTCGCAACGCAAATACTTTCCACGCAGTTTCTTTTATCTGTTCTGGCATTAATTCCCGCCCCCAATTCCCGAAAACTCCGCCTCTGGTCGCGCCCTTTAATTCCGTAACGGTGACTTTATTGACCGTGAACCTAACGAGGCACCGATAAGCGCTAACATGAACCAAGCTCCACGATCGCTTGTTCCCAATCGGAGCGCAGACGCCGCAGGAGCTTCATCAGCGATTGGTGCGTGCGCCGCAACGGCTCCCCGCTACTTGTCACAAAATCGATTGCGCACCTAACCTTTTGCCCCATGCCCGACACTGCCCGCCTGCTGAACGCGTTGAACGTCATCACGTGCGAGGGCACCCCGCAACACGTGAGAAACAACGCCGGCCCAACGGACGTGGCTACGAACCGCGTGATGCCGGCGCTGAGCACGGCCCGGCGCGCTTCCGTCAGTGCTTCGCTCATCGCTGGTGAGGCGAGATCCAGTGCCGCGAACCGCGGAAATACTTCGGGGAGGCCAACATGCCTGAGCACCGACCAGCTATCCTGGCACTCCCGCCGATCCCTGCGGCTGTTCACCACCACGGCCGTCGCTCTCGGTCCGGCGTTACGGGCGGTGCATGCTACGGTTCGGATCGATTGCAGTACTTCACGCATTCTCGATGGGTGATTCACCTCGCCGTCCTCTAGCAGGTGAGGCGGCAGCGCGAGGTCGAATCCGTACACCTCTCCGCAGCCACTCGGCGCGGCAGAATCGCTGTCGGCCGCAATTTTCAGGAAGGAATGAAGGCCGTCGTGCCCAGTCCAGACCGCCTGTTGTTGCTGTAGCTGTGCCGCCGTCTCAGGATCGCTGCAGCCGATCATTTCCGGAGAGGTCGCGCGCACGTGGTCGCGGAACATGTTCATCTCGCAGTCTGCAACCTGCTGTCCCGATAACCGGTAAGCTTCAGCGCCGAGGGCTGCCCTTAGTCTGTCCGCCAGGCCCAACCACTGTGCGAGCGCAACGCTTTCATCTGGGGGCCCGCCCGACGAATGCAGTATGCTGACCCTGCGCACTCGCTCGACGGGCCGTACCTGCATCTGGTCCAACACCTTGCCCGGCAGTTCGCGTTCGCAAAATACAAGGTGTGGCACAGGTATGTGACTCGAGGGCGTGCCGAGTGACAATAGGTGGGATGCTTCATATGCCGGCAGCAGCGCCGAATCGGCCGCCGCTTCGGCATAGACCGCGCGCAGGCTGTGAAACGCAGCGACCCGGCCAAAGCTCCTATCGGCAGAATACGCCCCGAGCACCGCAATTTTGGGGTCCCGGGAATCGAGAAGACTCGCCGAGTGCTCGTTCGCATAAAGCCACAAATGATCTGCTCCCATCTTCACCGTCCGTCGTGCGACTGAGCGATCCCCCCGGTGACGCGCACGCCGGAAGTAATGTCGCATCTCGGCTTCTGATGCTGTGGCATTGCTCTTGACGCTATGCGTGATACTGTGTCCTCGCGCCATCAGTTCGGGCGGAGCGAAGGGCAACGCGCTCCAGTCCACGCCGAACGGCTGTCCCGGCTTGGAGAAATCGGCGATGGTCAATCCTACAGCGTAGGCGTACATCCCCAGGATCACATCCTCGCCGATCGGAATATCTGCCCAATGGATGGCACGCTCGAAACATCCGAGCGCCGCCATGAGATCCATCATGCGGCGTGTGACCACGTATCCGCCGCCCTGGCAATAGTGAAGCCTCGAATACCCGTTCCGACGAGCGGCTCCGACGTCGGCAATCAAGGCTTCCATGGCCGCAGCGCGCGATTCGGTCACCGCAAATGGGTCCGGTCTCCCGGGAGACCTCGGGCACAGCTTCCTGCCCTCCCTGCACGTTGTCTTCAGGAGTTGCAGGACCGGGGAAGGAAAAGCGCGTTCCCAACCGGGCAGCTCCTTTTGGCGGTCGCAGGTACGGCCCACACACCCGGCCAGGCCGATGCCGGTATCCGAGACGATGTCATCCAAACATGACAGAGAGCCAATAATCAGAGAGTCCGTATCGAGCTTCAGCGCATAGCGGCAATTCGTGTGCGCCCACAGCCAGTCGAGTCCAGCCAGAATACCGGTCGCCAGCCCTCCGAGATGCCCGACCCCCACACCCCGCCGTGGATTCTGAAGCACCAGGACCTCCGTATCACGTCCTCCAAACGGGTTCCCAATAAAACGTGCCGTCGGGGCATCCTCGATAACGACAAACCACCTCGGAACAGGCCCGTAATGGACGAGACTTTCAAACAGATCCCGCAGACGCTCGGGTTCCTCATCACCGGGACCGAAGGGGACCACGACCGCAAATCCGGATGCCGCCCGATCGTGACAACTTGCCGGCTCTCTGATCTCACCCACGTCGCCACTCGTCCACGGCGGGCCTTCGCGCGAAGTCATAACCCTGAAATGTGTCGTTGTTCAAGTGGAGCCCCGGTCCTGCCCAAGTGCCCGGCGATATCCTAACCGGAAGCATTCAATAATTCAACCGATTATAAATGGCAGCTAGAACCTTGTCAACGCTCCGAATTGGGTCATCTAAAATGTCACTGAAGGGCCCCTCGTTGGGTCAAATGAAAAAGTAACCGAACACGTGAGGCAGCCAGGTCCTGAACGGGAGCGAATCAGGGCGCCGGCAGGATGGACATGCACTCACGCGAGCAGTACCTGGCCGCGGTGCGAGAAGAGTACTTGCGCGGCGGCAAGAAGCAGAAGACACGGTTATTGAATGAAGCGCGGAAGCGCACCAGGCTGAACCGCAAGGTGCTGATCCGTAAGCTGACCCGAGTTCCGGCAGCGGGCGGCAAGCCCAAGCGGCGGCGGGCACGGGGAACGAGGTACGGCGTGGAGTTGAGAGCGCCGCTGATCCGGGTTTGGGAGCTGTTTGATTTTCCGTGCGGTCAGCGGCTGGCGCCGATCCTGCGGGAGCAGACGGAGCGGTTACGGGCCAGCGGCGGGCTGAAGTGCAGCCATGCGGTGGCGGAGCTTTTGCAGGAGATCTCGCCGAAAACGATCGACCGGTTGCTGCAGCGCGAGCGGGAGGCGCGGTGCTTGAAGCAGCATCGCCGCCCGCCCGTGCATCCGTTACTGTATCAACGGGTGCCGGTGAAAACATCGGCGGATTGGGACCGGCAGGAAGTGGGGAACCTGCAACTGGACTATGTGCTGCATTGCGGAAGAAGCACGGCGGGGGAGTATCTGCACACGTTGTCGGCCACGGACATCGCCACCGGGTGGTGGGAGGGCGGGGTGCAACTGGGGCGATCTCAGAAGGCGACACAGGAGAGCATCGAGGGAATTCGACAGCGGTTGCCTTTCCGGATACGGGAAGTGCATCCAGACAACGATTCGGGAATCCTCAACGATCTGCTCTGGAATTACTGCCGGCGGCATCGCATCCGGATGAGCCGGTCCAGACCCTATCAGAAGAACGACAACGCCTGGGTGGAGCAGAAGAACTGGACGCACGTGCGGAAGGTCGTGGGCTACGGTCGTTTCACGACTGCGGCGCAATGCGAGGTGTTGCGGGCGCTGTATGAGGCCGCGGCGGATTTCCGGAACTTCCTGCAACCGGCGATGAAGCTGAAAGAGAAAGTGCGGGAGGGCGGCAAGGTGCGCCGGGTATATGAAGAGCCACGCACGCCGTATCAGCGATTGCTGGAGTCGGGGACGCTGAAGCCGCAGCAGCGGCGGGCATTGGAGAAGCGATACCAGTCGCTGGACCCGGTGAAGCTGCGCCGCCGGATCGAACAATTAGGGACGGAACTATTCGATCTGCTGAAGGGGGAAAGCGATGCCGCAGTTCCCAAAGTCCGGCGGCATGGTCCGAGCATCGATCTGCGGCGCAGGAAGGCCGCGTGCGCCATATGAGCCCAAACCCCATCAGGAAAGCCGGGCAAAAGCGGCCCGGCTGTCTTCGCGTTTCCTATGCCCAGGGCCTCCGCGCCGAAGCTTCACCAAAGAAATGGGGCTTTCCAAGTAAAAATGCAAGAAAGCCCTTCGGCGCCGGGAGGTCACCGAAGGGCTTCAGCCGATTTCTTCGGAGCCAGCTCCGTCGCATCGGCCTTGGGCATCCGTTCCGGGCGCGACCCCGAAACGGACAAGCGTGGAGTACGGGTTCAGACGCCGCACTCGAACCAGAATTGCAACCGAGGCCTCCGCTCCGGATGCGGCGGCCTCGGTCTCCACAAGCCTGCCAACGAGGAGCCTCCCCAGGGAGGAACTTGGTATCCCCCGGCGGCTTGTCGATCGCCGCTGCGGAACGAACTCCGCTGCCCGCGATCCTGGATATCCCCGCTTGGGGCGCGACCCCTCGCAGATCGGTTTCAGACTACGACAAGGAGGAAAAGCCTGGCGCGTTTGGTTACTTTCTTACGTGACCCAACGATCCCCATTTCGGTTACCTCGTTAAATGACTTGACGGGCGCTCAGAATTGTCCTCAGAATTGTCCTTGTCAGAATTGTCCTTTGCTCAGAATTGCTCAGAATTGTCTCGTCGAACAGGTCCTGGGCCTTGATGAACTGGCATCGGTAGCGGTTCTCCAGCGCTTTCAGCAGCAGGCCGCAGGCTAATCCAGTCCTGCCTACGCCCGTGTTGCCGGTGATTACGATGTTCTCCGCCATGGCGATGAACTCCAACTCCGCAAGTCCGCGGATCTGTTTGCGGTTCACGCCCGGCTGGCGGGCGAAAGGGAACGTCACCAGCGTCCATCGCTCCGGCAAGTTGGCGCGTCCGATGCGCCACTCGAGAGCGCCCTCCCTGCTTGGCCTGCCACTGGACGCGCACCAGACGCGTCAGAAACTCCGAGTAGCTGATGTCGCCCTTTTCGGCGGCGCGCAGTTGTTCATCGCTGATCTCCAGGATGCGTCGCAGTTTAAGATTCTTCAGCAGTTGTTCCAGTTCTTCAGTCATCTTCCTCAGTTCCGTCCTTCAGCCGGAAGTACTCGCTGATCACGCGCCTCAAGATCATTCGCCCCAGCCGGTCCAGATCGTAGAGTCCGTAGCGCGCGGCCTCACCCACCGCGCCCAGCAACGGTTCGCGCGGATACTCGGGCACGAAGCGCAGCAGTTGCCGCAGGGCAAGCGTAATCACCTTGCGGCTCCGTTGCTTCAACGCCGCCACGTAGTCCGCCAACTCCGGCGCGCCGGTGAGGATGGCGTTCTCCTCCGGATGCGGATCAGGCCGCGACGCGCGCCGGCCTCGCGGCGGCCGATGTTCCGCCAGCGTGATGCGCTGACTCTCGGCTTCGGCAATGCGCCGATGCGTTACCAGCCGGCGGGCATCCAGTTGAATCTCGATCTTGCCCTTGGTCTCGCGCACTGCCATGCGTCGCCCGATCCACTCCACCGGCACGGAGTAGCGGTTGCTGTGCAGCGCGACATAGCCCTCGATGTCCGCCATCCTCTGATAGAGCAGGTAGACTTCCGGAATCCACGCCGGCAGCGGTTTCAGATGCAGGCACTCCACCGCGGATAACTCGCGCGGCACGGCGCGGATATGTTTCTTGTAAGTCGAGTTGACCTTGTCGCACCACTCCCGGGCCCGCTGGTTCAGATCCTCCCAAACGGAGAAGACGCGTCCGGCGAGAAAGTTGCCCTCGATAAAGCTGAAGCGGCGTTCCACTAGGCCCGAACGGTTCGCATTGCCGATCGCGTGCGCCACGAACTCGAAGCCGAACCGCTCGCCGAACGCCGCCATTTCCGGCACCGGAACCTTCTCGCGTCCGCTGCCACGCAGCACTATACAGACGCGCATAATTAAAGGGACATAAGCGTCGGGGGTGTGTCATACTGGCGGTACGGACCGCCATGTTGCCACGCCTGCTGCATCTGCATCCAGCAATTTGCCGCCGCTTAACTCGTCTGAGCAAAGAGGCGGAACGCGATGGTGCTTATCGTGTTGCCAAGCGATTGCAAGCCGTAGTTCTCAACGCCGAGGGCCGCACCAGCGGTGAATTGGCCGCAGTCCTCAAAGCGCCGCGTTCCAAGATCTCCGAATGGTTAGCCCGCTACCAGGTCCAGGGAGTCGAGGGCTTGCTGGAAGGATACCGATCCGGAAGACCCCCGGGGCTAAATCGAGAACAGCGCCAACAACTGGCGGACCTTCTGGACAGTGGACCGGTGGCCTACGGACTGGATAATGGCGTATGGACCTCGCCCATGATCGCGTGGGTGATTGAAGAGGAGTTCGGAGTCACCTACCATCCCGGGCATGTGCGCAAGCTGCTTCACAGGCTGGGCTTCTCCATGCAACGACCACGCCGGGTGCTGGCGCGGGCCAACGTTGCCGAGCAGGACCGGTAGCACCGGCGCGTCTATCCGCAGATTAAGAAAAAGCCCACTCGCAAAACTGGGCCTTAATCTTTACCGACGAAGCCAGTTTCCGCCAGGACTCGACGCTGCATGCCACCTGGAGCCGAGTGGGCCATCCGCCGGAAGTCCCCGTGACCGGAGAACGCAAGAACGTCAAAATCCTGGGCGCCATCGAACTTTGGCGTACCCGTTTCCACTATCGCGAAGACCATGCCTTCAACGCTGACACCTACTTGGCCTTCCTGGAGCAGTTGGCGCGTTCGTATCGCTGGCAAGGAGCCATTCTGATTCAGGACAACGCTTCGTATCACAAGGACTCGGAAGTCTGGACGTGGTTCCGCTGCAACCGGCACTGGTTGGAGGTGCACCAACTACCGCCCTACTCCCCTGAATTGAATCCGACGGAGCGGCTGTGGCAACACACGCGCAGGACGGGAACTCACAATCGATACTTTGCGAGTCGGGCGGAACTGGAAACGACTCTGAGTCGCGTCTTCGGCGAGATGCCGCACCATCCCGCGCTCATCCGCTCCTATCTGCTTCCTTTTTGCTGACTACTATGTCCCTGTAATTATGCGCGCCTGTATATCACATGCGTGTTATCGATCATCACGCGCCTTGCAGCGCCCCCCGTGTAGCGCAACGCGTCGGTGAGAAACACCTTGCAGTCGAACCGCTGGAACGTCGGGTAGCACTGGAAGAACAACATCCGCGAGTAGCACAGCACGGCTGAAGCGGTCTGCACCTTGCGCTTCTTACCCGCCAGTTCTACTTCGTGCGGAGAAGTGTCGTGCTAAAGCTCCTCGCCTAATCATCAGGACTCCGTAATGGTAAGGGAAGCCACCTGTCCACGTCTTCCATAGGCGAAGGGGCGGCGTGATTCTTCCATTATTTGGAAGGTGGCTCCTAGGCCGAAGTTCTTGGGGCTGAGCACAGGAAGGCCAGGCGAAGCAACAGGTTAGAGAGATTCAGGGATGGGTTTACTGCCTACAGGGCAGGGCTCAGTTGGCCCGCAGAGTGACGCCGAGTAAATCCAGGGCGCGCTGCTGAAGCGTGGTGGGCTGGGTGAGCATATCGAAGGCGGCGATGTTTTCGTCGTTGGGTTGAATTCTGTTTCTGGCGATCATCGCCAAGTCACCGAGCAGAGTTTGAAAGCTGTGCACCTTGCTCCCGTCGGCGGTGTGTTTGGTAAGGGCCTTGCGCCTGGCAGCGGCGGAGCGTTGCGCGGGAGCGACGATGGAAGCGCGGGCGGCCTGGGCCTGCGGCTTGTCATCGTCATCGAAAAGAATCGGCGCCAGGAGTTGGCGCATATGCCATTCCACGTAATAAGCCAACATACAAAGAAGGATGTGGGCGCGGACGCGATCGGGCAGGCGGTGATGGATAGGGCGCACCTGCAGATCGACGGTCTTCAGGCTACGGAAGGCCCGCTCCGCGCCGGCCAGGCTTTTGTAACTGGCTACGACCTGTTGACCGGATAGTGCTTCTTTGTTGACGCTGGTCCGAATGACATAGATTCCGTCCAGGTTTTCCTGGCGTGCAATGTTGGCCGTTTTTCGTTCGTAGGCAAAACTGTCCTCTTTGATGCGTAACTGAAAATGTTTGCCCATCTTGTAACGGTTGAGAATTCTGCCGGCGCGCAAGCCGATGTTCTGTTTGCCGCGCAAGGGGCGCTTGCGACGCTTCGTTGCCACGGCGATCTTCTCCAGTTGCTTCCCGGTGGCCGCCAGCAGGCCGGGTCTCTGGCGCGCACGCTCCTCGGCCAACAGAGGGTTGAAACAGGCGATCAGACGTTCGCCTGGGAAGTCCGGATGAGCGATCTCGACCAGATCCGTTTTGTCGAACAGAGACATCTGCAGTTGGCCGCTGGCAGCCAGTCTCTGGATCTGGCTGGCGCGCAGAGCGGAGATCCATTGGATGCCCTGGGAGGCCGGCAGATCTTCGCGAATGCGGGCGCTGGTGATCATGCCGCGGTCGCCGATGAGCACCACCCCGGAGAGACCGAATCGCTGGCGCAGTTTGCCGGCCTGGATGGCGACAGTTTTAGGATCGGAGGTATTGTCGGCAAATACTTCGACCGCGACCGGGCATCCGGCGGCATTGGTGAGCAGGCCGAAAACGATCTGCAACTTGCCGGACTTGTCATCGCGCGAGTGACCGAGTTTGCCCAGAGGACAGTGGCGCCCTTCAAAGTAAGTGGAAGTCAAGTCATAGAGCACTAAGCCGCCCTGAGAGAGTTGGCGTTTGGCGAGTGCCTGCTCGATGCGTGCCTGTTGTGGGAGCAGCCAGTCCATGGCCCGGTAGAGTTCGGCTTCCTCGGCGGAATCCAGATGGAGTAAGTCGCCGAGACTGTGGTGGAGGGTATCGCTATGAAGGCCGCGAGCGGTGGCGAGTTTGGAGGCCGGCTCGATGATGCGCGCCACGATCATGGCGATGACGAGGTTGCGCTGCCGGCCGGGGGAAGGATCGAGGATGGAATCCAGTTGCAGGTTGTGCAGGCAACCGAGGACTGCGGCGGCATGGCCGTGCGGCCGGGAGCGGGCGATGCGGAAACAATCCGGCAGAGGGGCGGAGGGGGCAGCCAGAGAACCGGCGAGGGCGAGGCGGAGGGCTTCAATCTGACGAGCGCCGAGATGAGTGATGTTGGCGAGGGTGCGGGTTTTGACTTTGCCGTGCTGGCGATAGGATTCGCGGAGGAGGATGGCGGGCGGGGAGTTGCGGTTGGGGATGGTGGCCACGTACATGCTTACATCATACACGCAATACATATATTAATAAACATAAAGTCGCAACTCATACATGCCTACGCCATCGCTCGAAAAACCTTCTAACGTCATCAAAACAAATTCATTCCCCTCAGCGGCGGTCAGAACTTCGGATTAGAGGTCCGTGATCGTGGCAGCATCAGGTGGAATCAGGTCGCTTGCTAGCGAAATGAAGTCGTCAACTAGTCGAGGTCGATGGCCTCCGGCGTACAGGAGACCGGTCTCGACGACAAGGGATGCCTCCGTGAACGCACGCAACAAGACACCCTTTGGTCGTAAGTGCAATTCCGATGCCTTCAGGATCGCTACGCCGAATCCCTCGCGTGCCAAGGCGAGAGCTACTGTAGCCGAATGAGCGTGATGAGTCACCGAAGGAGGATAGCCAACTCCGCGAAGCAGAGCGCAGATACTTCCCCACACCCCCGAATCTGGAGACCCGAGCGCCTGGATGGCGGGCTCCCCGCTGAGATGCGACGGGGAGATGGCTCGGCGGCGCGCCAACCGATGCGTCACTGGCAACCCGACAACCAATGGCTCTCGCCATATGCACCGACTCTCGATGTGCTCGGCACTGGGCAACAGACCGATGGCAACATGGCTCGTCCCATCCGACAAGCACTCTGAGAGCCTTTCGCCGGCGACACTCTGAAAACGAACCGGTGTTCGAAAGCCGGCCTCCACAACAAGCTTCCGGATGCGAGCGAGTATTCGGACGTCGACTTGCGGCGCATACGCCACTTCGATCCGCTCAGGTTCACCACGCGCGATCGATCGAGTGAGGGACTCGCCAGTTCTGGCAGCCAGCAGGACTCGTTCGGCAAACGGTATCAGCACACGCCCGGCCTCCGTCAACTCGGCGCCCCGCGGAGTCCGGACGAACAGCCTGGTGCCGAGTCTGGATTCGAGTTTATGAATATGCCGCGAAACTGCAGATTGGTCGAGGTGGAGCCGTTGCGCTGCGCGCGTGAAATGTGACTGCTCCGCCACGGCCACCGCACATAGATACTGGATCATGTCACCCAGCGGAACCGTGCCACACGATGAAGTTTCGTCGTCTGCGCCCGCTTCCATGCCTGCCTGTCGCTCGTTATTGCCCCGGAAATTCCCAGACCTTCCGATTTCTTCAAGCTCCATTCGTACTCCTCTACTTGTAGGAGTCATCTCCCGTTAAATTTCTAACCTCTCCGGGGGATGAGATACGCGTCGCACTCTCACACGCCGTCGATCCGCCGCGAACATCCCGGGCTTTCCACATAACATTGGACTCGGCGCATTCGGTCGTCGTATTCTCAATGGCGAAGAGACTCCAGGAGACTACGGGAAGCGCCGTGGACACTAGCTTCAGCGACAGGCTTGAAGAAATCGTCGATCGCGTCGCGGCCTTGATTGCAGCGCGACTCGAGGCGAGAATCGCATCGCCTGGCGGGAAAGGCAAGGTCACTCCGCGACTGCTCACAGTGAAAGAGGCTGCGGCGTATGTCGGCCGCACGGAGCAGGCCGTCCAGCACCTAATTCACCGGAAGGAACTCGTGGTTGTCCGCCGTGGCCGCCGCGTGCATCTGGATCGCGCCGACCTAGACCGCTGGATCGACGGGAATAAGTGCTGAATCCTGCCTGCGATCATCCTCAGATGACGCCGCATGCCGACGGACCATTTCCTTCGCGGACTTGATGTCGTCGATATCCACGATGTTGTAGCGCCGTTCCATCGAATCCGTCCTGTGTCCGGATATGCGCATTCGCACCACTTGAGGCACGCCGGCTCGCCGAAGGTTCCGAACCGCCGTCCGGCGCAGGTCGTGGAACTTCAACTCCGGCACGCCGGCCGTCCTGCAGGCAGTTTTCCAGGCGCCGCGAAATTCCTTTATCGGAACCCCATCCCGATGAAATACGCGCTGGCAGCCGTCGGCATTATCTCTCGACCAGGCAAGCCATGACTTCATGTCCCCGTCGAAGATCGGCACTGCCCGCGTGTGCCCCGTCTTGGTTTCTCCCGCGCGCAACGTGATGAACTCCTGCCGCCAGTCGACTTGGTCCCACTCAATCGCTAGCAACTCTCCCAAACGGATGCCCGTGAAATACGCCGTCACGAATAGCGGCTTGAGGTAGTCGGGGAGCGCGTCACGCAGCCGGAAATACTGGTCGTCGGTCAAGAACCCCTGCCGAGCATTCGTCTCGGCGACCATCGGAAAGAAGGGCATGTTGAGAACCTTGGGCGGCGTACATTTGCGCCCCAGGTTGAGAGCGATCCGGAGCAGGGACAACTCACGATTGCAGGTTGCCTCCGATCGGCCCTCTGCTGTCCGCTTCCGGCGGTAGTCCTTCAGCTTTTCGGTGGTGAGCGCCGCAGGCTTGAGGTGGCCGAAAAACGGCCGAAGGTTCGACTCGATCACGAGGCGCCAAATCTTGGCCGTGGAGCCCTTCGCGTTCGCCTCCGCGTGTTCGAGCAGATCATCGAGGAGTTGGCCGCAGGTAGTACGCTCAACGGCGACGTTGCCGACCTCGCCTCGCACCTTGCGCCCGAGAATCTCATCTCGTAACCGGCGGGCATCCCGGACGTCCGAGGAATGCGATGACTTCTGGTACTGTTTCCCGTCGACCCAATACGAGACGTACCAAATGTTGCCCCGCTTGCGAAGGGTTCCGACTCCGTAGTGGCGTCCCATGCCCGGAGCTTACCACAAAACCGTACCAAAAACCGTACCAGTGAAACAAATGGCCATCCGTCTCAAATTGGCGAATGGCCGTAAGTTATTGATTATACTTGGTGCGGAGAGGGGGACTTGAACCCCCACGGGATTGCTCCCGCTAGCACCTCAAGCTAGTGCGTCTGCCAATTCCGCCACCTCCGCGTGACGTAAACTCGAACCTACTTCTTTGCCGGGGCCGGCGGCACCACCGGAACCGGCTTGGCGTTGCCGCCTTCCGGCGTGACGGTCACGTTGCCCAGCGGTTTGCCGGGTTGAATCGGGGCTTGTGCGGGAGCGGCTGGCACCGTCTTCGTTACCGTGGCCTTGGTTTTGTCCAGCACGCTGCGCTCCCCAACGCTGCCCGCGTTGCGATTGGCCAGGATCGCCAGCGTGAGCGATGTGACCATGAACAACGCCGCCGCGAGCGTGGTCGCTTTTGAAAGCACCGTCGCCGAGCCGCGAGGACCGAACGCGGTCTGCGAACCCATGCCGCCAAAAGCGCCGGCGAGATCCGCCGCCTGCCCGCTCTGCAGCAGCACCACAATCATCAGAAAGAAGCAGACCACCACGTGGATGATCGTAACGAATACCGTCAGCATGCTTATCCTTCACGCCGGCGCAAACTTCCCTCACCGCACACGGCCGGCGCGCGCACAAATCTTTTCGAGGGCTTTCCCTAGTATAAATCACGCGGGGTTCACTTCGCTGCGAGCATAGGATTGCCCACAATGGCGAACTCACCCCGCGGGAAGGCAAACTTCCGGCCGGCTTCGTCAATTAGGTTCACCTGGCAGACATACCGCCCCGCCGGCAGGTCCTTCAGCGGAACCTCAAACCGCACTGGAACCACGGCGTCCCGCTGCGCCTCGTCGCGGCTCAAATGCGAGGCAGGAGTTTCGCTCACCTTTTCCCCATTGCGGTAGAAGGCCAGGCTCGCCGCCACGCTCACCATTGGCAGCGGGTCGCCGTTCGCCGTCTGCGGGTGCACCGGATCGTACAACTCCAGATAGGCGAACATCGTCTGGCCGTTGCGGAACACGCGTGTTACGTTCGGCACCAACTTCCGTCCCTGGCTGTCAATCAGCGGATCCTCCGCCAGAGCCTTCTTGCCGTTCTTGGCCGCCGCGATCTGCTGCTTCAGCGCCTGCCGCTGGTTGCTCAGGATCAGCGAACTCACCCTCAGAGCGCCGCCCGAGGTCAAGTCCGGCACGGTAAACGGCGCAGTGAAGGTGCCGATCTTCCCTTCGCCGTTCTCCCGCGCCACGAACTCGATGCGGTATTTGCCGGGACCCAGCGTGAAGCCGGTGTCGTACTGTATGTTGCTCCGCGTCACTTCGCCCACCGTGGCCGTGTCCAGTTTGAGTGGAATCTCGTCGCGCACGGCGGACATCGGCTTGCCCGCGGTGTCGCTCACCTGCGCGATGAAATCGAGCGCCGTTGCCTGGCGCGCTCCTTTTCCCCGAAACACGAGCGCCGAGCCCGGAATCTTCACCGAAACCGGAACGAAGTACTTCGCCTTCGCCAGCCGGAAGTAATCCACCTCAACTGCGATCGGCAGATCCGTCACCGGGTTCTTGCTCTCCATCGCCTGCTGCAGCAGCGCCTCTTTGTCCGCGCTGTTCATGCGGGCGAAGGTTGTTGATGCGTAATAGCCCTTGCGGTAATCGAGCCTGGCGTGAAGGCTCGCCAGACGCGGCGCCAGGCGCACCTCGATGCGCCGGTATCGCCCGTCCTCGGCCTTGTTCGTGCTCGAATAGCTCAACGTGTAATAGCTATCGATGTCCTGCTGCACCTGCCGGATCCCGAGCGTGAGGTCGTTCGAGTCGAGCAGCGCC
Source organism: Acidobacteriota bacterium (assembly GCA_021813825.1). Classification (GTDB taxonomy): domain Bacteria; phylum Acidobacteriota; class Terriglobia; order Bryobacterales; family Bryobacteraceae; genus JAJYKC01. The sequence continues at coordinate 17,162 of JAKAJI010000006.1, forward strand.
TTGCCGCCGGTGTCGGAGGCCAGCGTGAACAGCGTCTCCTGCTGGTTCTGAAAGCTGTCCTGCAGGGACTTCTGCCCCGCGCCGCTGTACAGTTTGTTGCCCACCGCTCCGGTTTGGCTGGCGTCGCCGCCCGGAGCACTCGCCATCAGGCCGCGCGCGTCGATCGGATAAAACGCCACGTTGGCCCGAACCGCGGTGTTGATCGTCGCCTCAAGCTGGCTCTGGTTGTCGAGACCTGTCTTCTCCACGCCGCTCGAGATGTAAACCAGCGCCTTCTTCTGCGGGTACTCGGCGAGCGATCGCGCGGCATCCTGCAGCGCGGAAAGTTTCCGGTCGGTATTGAAGATGTTGAACTCCGTCTCATCCGCCGTGAACATGCCGCTCTGGTCCTGAGAGTCCGCGCCGGTGTCGCCCATCGAAGCAAGCTCGCTCGAATCGCCGATGCGCAGCTTGTGGATCGACGTGATTAACGCTTCGCGGTCGGCGGTGAACGGCTGCACGGTGTCGAGGCTGCTCGCCAGCACTTCGATCGAAACCAGATCTGACGTTGTCATCTGCGTATTCAGGAAGCGGATCGCCGCGTCCTCGGCGCGGAACTGCTCCGCCGGTTCCATCGAGGAGAAATCGAAGAACAAAATGATCAGGCGGTGATCTCGCGCCTGCGTCACTTCGAGCTTCGGCTTGGGCGTCGAAGCCGGCGTGGGTGCGGGACGCGACTTCAGCGCCGGCGCCTCGATGGGTGGCAGTTTCTCGCCGGCCAGGTGCTGGAAATCACAACTCAGAATCTGCTGCGGTTTGCCGTCCTCAAGCAGGATGAAATCCTCGCGCGTCAGGTTCGCCACCGGCTTGCCGTCGCGGCCCACCACGTTCACATTCACGTTTACCAGCGTTGTGGTGGCATGAAACGACGCCTGCTGCGGCACGGCGGGCGCGGCGGCCAGCAGCAACGTAAGGGAAAGGGAGAGAACCTGCTTCATGGCTTCAGAACCGGAACCGGAAGACGGCCACCACGGTTCGCATCGAGGCGGCCGCCGAAGGAAGCCCATAGTTAGTCGCGTTCACCACCGTGTACAGATTGGTGAAGCTGACCTGATTGAACACGTTGTTGGCCTGCAGCCGCAACTCGAGCCGCCGGCGCGATTCGCCGAACTGAAAGGAGCGGCCGAAGTCGAGATTTACGGCAAACGTGTTTGGGCCGGGGATCGTGTTGCGGCCCGCGTTGCCGAATTCATTCGCCGGCGGGATGGTGAACGCGCCCAGGTTGAAGAACCCGGTGCTTGAGTAGATGCTCTCGCCCGTAGCCTCGGCCCGCCCGCTGCCCACGCCACCCGTCTGCGCCAGTTGCGCAGTATTGCCGAGCACGCGCGCGGTCAGCGGCAGGCCCGAGGCGGCGTTGATCGCCCCGCCAAGCTGCCATCCGCCCAGCAGACGGGCGGCGAAACCGTGTGGCGCAAAGCGCGAACCGTCGCGGCCCACCGGCGATGTGACCACCCAGTTCAAGTTGAGTAAGTGCCGCTGGTCGAAGCTCGACAAACCGCGCTCGGCCGCGATGTCGAGCCAATTCTGCGCCACGGTGTTGCCCACGCCACCGAAGGTCGATGAGTCGTCGATCGACTTCGAATACTGGTAATACGCGCTGAAGGAAAATCCGCGCCGGAAGCGCTGCGTGGCGCGAATGTGCAGCGCGTTGAAGCTGGAGTTGCCGGCCGACTGGTTGTAGGTGTAGCCGAGCGCGTTGCCGAGCAGCAGCCGCTCGGAAGCCGCGATGGATGGGCCCTGGTTGGGAACGGTCTGCACCGCAAGATCCGTGCCTTTCGTCCCAACATAGCCCACGTCGACGAAGAATCCCTTGGGCAGTTCCTTCTGAATCGTGAAATTCCACGTCTGCGCGTACGGCGTGCGGAAGTTTTTGTCTACTGCGTAGGTGTTCGTCACTTTGCCTTCCGTCACGGGAAGAAAGCCGGTGGCGAGCGTGAGCGGGTCGGCGAGTGTGCTGAACGCGTTCGCCGATACCGCGAACGGCGGCTGCTGGTTCAACTGCGTGGCGAACGGAATGTAGGCCTGCCCGTTGTAGTAAATGCCATAGCCGGCGCGAATGATGGTGGACTGCTTGCCCCACGGGGTCTTCCATGCCAGGCCCACGCGCGGGCCGAAATTGTTGTAGTCCGGGTTGATCAGCCCCGAAGGAAACGCGCCCGTGTAGGGACCGATCGCTCCCGGCGTAACCGGAGCGACCGCGGTGAAGCCCGGCGCGATGTCCAGATTTACGATCCGGTTGTACTTTTCCGAATACGGCGAGAAGTATTCGTAGCGCAGACCGAGGTCGAGCGTGAGGTTCGCGTTGACCTTCCAGTCGTCCATGGCGAATCCGCTCCAGACATTTTCACGGAAATATGTCGTGGTGTCGCCGTACCGGATCGAGGCCGATTCCGGCATTCCGAACAGGAAATCCGCGAAGTCGAATCCCGTGCCGGGAATTGCATTGCCGCCGGCGCTGAAGGCGCTGGTGGCGAAGCCGGTGAAGTTCATCGTGCCGCGCCCGTTGATGTCGGTCAGATAGTTCAGGTCGTTGCGTGTGAACTGCACGCCGAGCGTCACGGTGTGCGGGCCGCTCGAATAAATGACGCTGTCGGAGCCGCCCTGGCTCTGGTTGCGTGTGAGCAGCGGGTTCGCATCGGAAAGCGCGCCGAAGTTGGTGAAGTTCAGCACCGGAGGGCCATAGTTCAGCGGATTCGTGGACGTGCCCGCGATCCCGAGATCGGCCGCCACGTTGGCGCCGTTGGCGAAGAAGGGCGTGGTCTGGTTCGTGTTGCGGTTAAACGTCACCATCGCGTTGTTGATCAGACGGGTGGAGATCGTTCGCGTCCAGGTCAGGTCGTTGCGGAAGCCCATGCCCAGCATCGGGTCCGTGTAGGCAAAGGGTTGAATCGTTGTCCCGTCGCGGTGCTGGTAGTTGATGTGGTAGGCGAGCCGGTCCTTTGAGGTGACGTTGCGCTGCACCCGCCCGTTGAAGTTGTCCGTGTTATTTGCCGCCGCGCCCTGTAACTCGTAGTTGTTCACCACGCCGGGTTGATTGGGCAGCGGAATGTATCCGAGTAGACCTTGGGCGATGGAACTGATCCGCGAAGCCGGAATCACGTTGCCCGGCAGCGGGGTGTGCGTGGTGGGATCGTAGATCTCGACCGGCAAACCTTGCGCCGCGCCCGCCGATTGCAGTGTTGCCGAGAAATTGCCCGCGCGCTCGGCGGCCGTGGGAACTGTTTCGACGTAGGCCACGGGGCTGCGCGCGCGCGTGCCGAAGTAGCTCACGAAGAAAAATGTCTTCGAGTCGTTCACAATTTTCGGAATCGTCAGCGGGCCGCCGAGAACAAATCCGAAGCGCGACTGCGCGTAAGCAGGCTGCGCAATGTCCTGACCGGTAAAGGAGAACGGCTTGGCGTTTAGCGCCGAGTTCTGGAGTGTGGCAAATACCAGGCCGTGGACCTGCGTGGGTCGCCTGCGATTGCCGAACTGGCGCCGTCCGCCCGGAGGTCCGCCGCCACGCGGGCCTCCGAAACGTCCCCCTCCACCGAACCCCCCGCGTCCTCCGCCGAAACCACCGGGCCCTCCGCCGGGTCCGCCGAATCCGCCCGGTCCTCCGCTTGGTCCGCCGAATCCCGGCGCATTCGCCGCCCCAGGCGCGCCCGCCTCCATGCCCATACCCGGACCGAACGGCCCGCCCGGCCTAGGTCCAAAACCCGCGTCCGGAGTCGCATTGGCCTGCAGTCCAGGACTCAAGCTTCCCCCCACCAGGAACGCCTCGTTGCTGCTGGCGGGAACAGCGGCAGCGGGGGGCGCAGCCGCAGCCTCTTCGCTGGTCATCGCGGATTGGATCTGCGTGTCAAGCGAATTCGAGTTCTGGCTTGAGGCACGCTGCGAAAACGCCGCGATCCGCTTCATGGTCTCCGACTCGGCCAGCTTCAGATCGAAGTTCCACTCGCGGCTCGAACTCGGCACGGCCACGTCGTGGTGCTGCGGCGCGAAGCCGAACATCGTTACCGTGATCGTCCAACCGCCCGGTGGAATATCGGCAAACGTGTAGCGTCCGTCCGGTCCCGTCACCGTCTTCCGTGTTTTGCCATCCTGAGTGGCCGTAACGGTCGCGCCGGGAATCGGCTGTCCGCCCGAGCGCACCACGCCGCTCTGCGCCCACGCGGAAACAGCGAGCGCCAGAGCGCCGCAGGCGAACCGGAGACACCGAAGTTCCACGCGCGATTCCACTGCTACATAGTTTGTCGCCCAACCGCTGCCCGGAGTAACATCAGAGGCTGTAAAGTTTTGTCATTCTACGAATTGGACGGCTCGGGCGCGGTAACCTCAAACGCGCTAACGTCATCGTTTATCCGGAAGGAGAATACTCCCATGAAGACCATGCGTCTCATATTCCTCGCGCTGCTGTGCGGCGTGATCGCGCTTGCCGCCGACGTGAACGGCAAGTGGAGCGCCGAAATGCCCGGCCGCGGCGGCAACTCGCGCCAGATGATCATGACGCTGAAGGCCGACGGTGCCACGCTCACCGGAACCGTCTCCGGCCCGCGCGGCGACACCGATATTCAGGACGGCAAGGTCGACGGCGACAACATTTCCTTCAGTGTCGTCCGCGAATTCAACGGCAACTCGTTCAAGCTGAACTACTCCGGCAAGGTGAACGGCGACGAGATTCACTTCACCGTGAGCCGCGAAGGCGGCAACGCCGCCGGCCGCGAATTCACCGCCAAGCGCATGAAGGAATAGCAGCAAGGGCCGACGGGGCCGCCGCCGGTGCGCCGCTACAATAGTTTGAGCGCATGTCTTTATTGCTCGGCTGCCAGGCACTCGGCAAATCCTTCGGCTCGCAACGTCTGTTCGAAGGCGTGTCGCTAACGATTTCCGACGGTGACCGCATCGGCCTCATCGGCCCGAACGGCTCCGGCAAGTCGACGCTCCTGCGGATTCTTGCCGGCGAACTCAGCGCCGACGAAGGCTCGGTCGTTCCCCGGAAAAACCTCCGGCTCGGCTACGTCGCCCAGCAGGACAAGCTTCCCGAATCCGGCACCCTGCGCGACGCTCTCATTTCCGCCGCCGGCGATACGCACGAAACCGAAGCTGAGCGCGACGCCCGCATCCACGTCACCCTCGGCCGCGCCGGTTTCGCCGACCCCAGCCAGCCCGTCGCTGCTCTCTCCGGCGGCTGGTGCAAACGCCTCGCCATCGCGATGTCTCTGATTGGTGACCCCGAACTTCTGCTGCTCGACGAGCCGACCAACCATCTCGACATTGAAGGCGTGCTGTGGCTCGAAAAACTCCTCGCCGCCGCGCCGTTCACCTCCCTCGTCGTCACCCACGACCGCTACTTCCTCGAACGCTTCGCCACGCGCATCATCGAAATCCGCCGGTCGTATCCAGGCGGCACCCTCAGCGCCGAGGGCGATTACGGCGATTTTCTCCTCCGCCGTGACGAGTTTGAACAGGCGCAGGCCCAGCAGCGGCAGTCGCTCGAAAACCGGGTCCGCCGCGAAGTCGAGTGGCTGCGCCGCGGCGCCAAGGCGCGGACCACAAAATCGAAAGCCCGCATCAGCGCCGCTGGGCAAATGATCGAAGAACTCGAAGACCTCGCCTCGCGCAGCGTCACCCGCACCGCCGCCATCGATTTCACCGCCACCGGCCGCCGCACCAAGCGCCTGATCGAAGCCGAGGCGCTCACCGCAAAGGTGGATGGCGGCCTGCTCTTTGAAGGCGTCTCCTTGATGCTCTCGCCGGGCTCGCGGCTTGGCGTGCTCGGCCCAAACGGCTCCGGAAAAACCACGCTGCTGCGCATCCTCGAAGGCACGCGTCAGCCGGACTCCGGCGCGGTCCGCCGCGCCGAGGGCCTGCGCGTCCTTCACTTCGACCAGGACCGGGATACGCTCGATGAGTCGCTGCCGCTGCGCCGCGCGCTCGCCCCACACGGAGACAACGTTATTTTTCAAGGCCGCCCGGTCCATGTCGCCGGTTGGGCCGCGCGCTTTCTGTTCCGCAACGACCAGCTTGACCTTCCCCTCGATCGCCTCTCCGGCGGCGAGCGCGCCCGGGTCCACATCGCGCGCCTGATGCTCGAAGAAGCCGACGTACTCCTGCTCGATGAGCCGGCTAACGACCTCGACATCCCCACGCTCGAAGTCCTCGAAGACAACCTCGCCTCCTTCGCCGGCGCGGTGGTCCTCGTCACGCATGACCGCTACCTGCTCGACCGCGTCAACGCCGTCATCCTCGGCCTCGATGGACGCGGCGGCTCGGGCATGTTCGCCAGTTGCGAGCAGTGGGAGCGCGAACGCTCGACGCTCTCCGCGCCCCGCCCGTCCCAGGCGCCCGAACCCGCGCGCAACGGGCGGAACAAAGAGTCCTCACCCACCCCAAAAAAGCTCTCCTACCTCGAACAGCGCGAATGGGAGCAGATGGAGACGCGCATTCTCGAAGCCGAACAACGTCTCCAAGCCGCCGAAGCCGAACTGCTCACCGTCGAGGGCAGCCACGACGCGCGCCGGATGCGCGAGCGGCACGAAAACTTCGAATCGGCGCGAAGCGCGGTCGACGCGCTTTACGCCCGTTGGGCCGAACTCGAGGCCAAGCTGACCAACTGATGGCCACCGCCAACCCGAGGCTCTACCTCTTCCAGCCGAGCACGGCCGCGCGCTTCTGGGGCCTGTTGCACCGTGCGCTGCAAGCCGCCTACGAGGACAACTGCTTCGGCATCGCCAAAGGCGCCGCCTATTCCGCCCTGCTCTCGTTCTTCCCGGTGCTCACCTCGCTCGCTGCCATCCTGGCGCGCACCAAAGCCGAGGCGGTCGCCCGCGTCATCTCCCGCTTCCTGTTCGAGGCCGTGCCGCCAGGGTCCGAAGATCTGGTCCGCTACGTCTTCAGCGTCAAGGGCCAACGCCCCGTCGGCCTGCTCATCGGCGCAACCGCCGTGTCGTTGTGGGCCGCTTCCGGCGCCATGACCAGCCTCATGGAAGGCTTCCAGGCCGCCTACCGCCTCCCCACCGGCCGCCCGTTCCTCAAACAACGCTCCATGGCCATCGCGCTGGTTTTCGTCGCCGCTCTTCCCGCACTCGGGGCTTCCGCGCTCGTCCTGTTCGGCTCGCGGTTCGAGCGCGACTTCATGCAGGGCTTCGGCATGACGCCCGAAGGCATGGATCTCCGCCCCTGGCTGGTCCTGCTCGGACGCCTGCTTCGCCTCGGCGCCGCGTTCCTCACCATCGTCGGCGTGAACATGCTCTTTTACTACCTCGGCCCCAATCGCCCCATGCGCCTCCGCGGTCTCTGGCCTGGCGCGCTGCTCGCCACCGTGCTGTGGTTCGTCGCTACTTTGGGCTTCGCCTGGTACGTTCGCAACATCGCTAACTACAACGTCATTTACGGTGGCATCGGCGCCTTAATCGCCTTGCTCACCTGGATGTACCTGCTGTCGGCGATCGCGCTCGTCGGCTGCGAGTTCAACGCCGAACGCGAACGCGCCGCCCTGCCGCCCGCTTCCCCGGCCGAAGCCTGATCAAACCCACCGCTCCCAGGCCGCGCCGCGCATTTCCGGCGAGAACGCCCCCGGATGCAGGATCTCCGCCAGCACCCGCGCGCTCTCTACCACCCGCGGACCCGGCCGGTGCAGGTACTGGTCGCCGTCGGCCAGATACACCTTCCCGTTGCGCACGGCGCTGAGTCCGGCCCACTCCGCGCGCTCCGTGAGCCAGTGCATCTCGGCCCGCGTCCGCTCGAGGCCATACCCGCACGGCGCCACCACGATCACCTCCGGGTCCGCCGCGGCCAGGTCCTTCCATTCGAGCCACGGCGAGTGCTGCCCCGCCACGCCGAACAGATTCCGCCCGCCAGCGATCTCCACCAGTTCCGGCGCCCAGTTGCCTGCCGCCATCAACGGTTCCGGCCACTCGATGCAGGCGACGGTTGGACGCTCCGCGTCCCGCACCTGCGCGGCGATCTTTTCCAGCCGTATCGTCAGCGAATCCACCACCGCTTCACCTCGATCGGGCACGCCGCACGCCAGCGCCACGCTTCGCATGCCGTCCCAGATCCCGGCCAAACCGTCCGGCTCGAGCGCGATCACCTCCGGCCGCGAGGCCACCGTCCGCGACAACGCCCCGCGCACGTCGTCCGCGCTCACCGCGCAGACCCGGCACTGCGTCTGCGTCACAATATGCGTCGGCGCCAATGCGTCGAGCACTTCGGGGAAAACCTCATAGAGCGATGCCGCCGAACGCAGCTTTTCCTTCACCTGCCGGTCGATCTCGCGGGAGTCGCCGCCGATGGGGAACGTCGGCCGTGTGCACACCGGCAGCCCGGCCACCTCCGGCGGGTAGTTGCACTCGTGCGATCGCCCCACCTGGAATTCGCCCAGACCCAGCGCATGCACGATCTCCGTCGCGCTCGCGATCAGCGATACGATCCGCAACATCGCCTTATCGTAGCGGCTGGCGGGGTTGGCTGAAAACCACCACGCCGGCGCCAGGAATCCGCCAGAGTGCGCCGAAATTTTGACGGCTCGGAGGGGACTCGGAAATTTTAGAGCTCAAGGAACCGGCCGGGTAGGTCTTCGGGGATATGCTTGGGGTTTCAGGGGTCTTGAGTTTACTTGTAGGGTCGTCGATAGCAGTGCGGCCTGGTTCCTTGAGTCATCCCTGTTTACTACGCCAATCTCTAATGCATCCGGGATGCCAATCCGTTTCAGGCCGCCTGCTATGGATTTCGAGCGAAACGACGCCTCAAGCCCGGGCAAACTTTCCCGCATCCCGGTAAGACGTACCGGCTTGAAACCGGCGCCGTTCCATACCGGGATGCCTGAAGTGATGTTCGTTACTGCGGCTTCGGCAGGTTCGCCGGAAGCTGGCTCGGGGCTTCCCGCACGATGCCGTTCCTTGCGTCCCCTATGTCCACCTTGTAGCTAGTCAATACCTGGCCGGTGGCGACCTGAAGACTCACGGTCGCTTTCTGGTAGGCGCTAGCGGCGGCCACCTCGTTCGACTCGGCCAACGCCAGGTCACGCTGGGTCTGGATGACCAGAATCAGCGTCGAAGCGCCCAGCTTGTACTTCTTCTGCTCTGCGTCGAGCGTTTGCTGCTCGAGGATCCGCTGCTTCACCGCCGCCTGGTAGCGGGACCGGGCCTGCTGCACGCCGATCTTGGCGTTCTGCACGTCCACCATCACCTGGTTCTGCTGCTTCTGCACGCTGATTTCGGACTGCCGCAGCGTCAACTGGTTGTAGGTGTAGTCGGCCTGCGCCGAGCGGTTCCGGAACGTCACGTTCCACTGCGCGCCGATGTTGTAGTCGGGGAAATTCCGCCGGAATGCCTGGCCGAGCGCAGTACCGTATCCGCCGACAAAGTACGCATCCGGCGGACCGAGTCTCTGAACGCCGGGAGGGTAGACCTGGCCGCTCTGGCCGATGTTGGTCATTTCCCCCACCGCGGTCACCGTCGGCAGAAGCGCGTTGTGCAGGCCCTCGAGCTGAATCCGGTTGTTGTCCAGGTTCAGGCGGGACTGTTCTAGCTCCGGCCGTGTTTTCAGTGCCGTCGCCACCAGGTCGGCCAGCGGGGGAAGATTGTCCTTCTCCGGCACTTGAATCTTGTCAATCGGCACCACATGCGCGGCGGCCACTTCCGGCGACGCCACGCCGTTCTTGCTCAAAGCGTTCTTGATGATGGTTTCCTGCTGCAGTTCGTTGGTTTCCGCCACCGTTACGTCCTGCTCGCGCGCCGCAACTTCCGCCTCGGCCCTTGTGATCTCGATCGGCGCCAGCGTCCCGATCTCCACCTGCTTCTTGTTGTCGGAGTAGGTCTGCTGGGAAAGCGCCAGGTTCTGCCGCGCGTAGCGAACGTTTTCGTTGTAGCTCACCAGGTCCCAATACAGCCCGACGATGTTGGAAATCGTAGAAATGAGTTGTTCATCGAACGTCAGTTCGCTCGTCTTTTGCTCGTTTCGCGAGATGCGGATGTTGCGGTTGTTTACTGCCAGCCCGAACCCCTGCAAAAGCTGCTGGCTCACGGTAAGGTCGAGCGTCGCGTTCCAGGAAGGGTTCAGCGTGTTCGTGGTCGCGTTCTGGTTCAGGTAGCGGTTGTCGAATGACAGCGCCGCCGTCGTGCCGGTGAGGAAGCCCTGCGTGAGGGTGAAGTTCGCCAGATAGCTTTTGCTGATCAGCGCAGTGGTGCCAGTGAGGAACGTGCTGGTTTCAGGCGATGTGGAGTGCGAGTAGCCGGTGAAGCCGGTAAGCACCGGGTCGAGGTTCGGGGTGGTTGGGCCGAGCTGGCTGATGATGCCGTTGACGTTGGCCGCCGGGGTGGTGGCTGCGGCGCTGGTGCTGGTGGTGGTGGCCTGGCCGAGCGCGCCGCCGCTGACGCCCTGGCCGGCGCTGCCGATGCCGCTCTGCACGCCCTGCGGCACGCCGCGGAGCAGACCGCCGCTTTGGGCGCGCAGCAGGTCCGCGTCCGCGATCAGCGGGTCATACCGTTGCACCTGGATGTCGAGGTTATTTTCGATGGCGAGCGCGATCGCGTCCTGCAGCGAGAGATAGATGATTCCGCCACGAATCAGTTGATCCAGCCGCGGGCTATTGGCCATGTTCAGAGGCGCCACATGGTGGCCCTGGTACTGGTGGAGGAAGCCGCCGAACGGCCCGCCTCCCATCGTGGGCCCCGTGATCTTGATGCCGTTCTTAGTCTGGTCCGAGGGCAGCGCCGGCGGCGCCGCCACCAGCAGCGAGCAGAGCACGGCCACGAACGAACGCGCCGTCTGCCAGCGCGTCCCGGTTTCCTGCGACTGTTGTTCCATCTCTAACCTCTTCCCCATCGTCTTCCTCTACCTCGCCGGCGGCAGCGCCGACGGCCCGCGCGATACTACACCCTTCCGCGCCTCTTCTATGTTGATTCCGTAGTTCGGCAGGATACGCCCGGTTGCCACATCCAGGTTGACCTTCGCCTTCTGGTACACGCTCTCGGCCACCACTTCGTTCGATTCGGCTTGCGCCAGGTCGCGCTGCGCCTGGATGACAAGATAGGTCGTCGACGCTCCCAGCTTGAACTTCTTCTGCTCGGCGTCCAGCGTCTCGCGCTGCAGTACCGCTTGCCGCGCCGCCGCTTCATACTGCGCCCGCGCCTGCTCGAGCGAGTTTACGGCGTTGATCACGTCCTGCCGCACCTGCTTCTCCTGCTTCTGGTAGGCGAGTTCACTCTGCCGCAGCGTCAACTGGTCGTGCACGTAGTCCGATTGCGCCGCCCGGTTCCGGAACGGAATGTTCAGCGAAAAGTAAAACCGGTACACGGGGAAATTGCGGCGAAACACCTGCTCCCAGGCCAGCGGATTTCCGCCGATGAAGAACGGATCCGCCTCGTTGATGAACCCCGAGCCCGGCGGCGGCTCAATCGAGTTGATGAACCCGGCCAAGCCGCGGTTCGCCAGAATGCCGATCAGATTTAGCGACGGCAGCAATTCGTTGTGCGTCCCCTGCAACTGAATCTTGCTGTTGTCCACCGTCAACTGGCTCTGCCGCAACTCCGGCCGGAACGTCATCGCGTCCGCCATCAGATCCGCGAGCGGAGGAATGGCCTCTTTGGCCGGGATGTGGATGCTGTCAGTCGGCACAATATGCGCCTCCGCGATCACCGGATCCATCAGTCCCCGGTGCGTCAGCACGCTCTTCAGAATCGTCTCCTGCTGCAGCACGCTCGTCTCGGCCACCGTCACGTCCTGCTGCCGCGCCGCTAATTCCGCCTCCGCCGTCGTGATCTCGATCGGCGCCATCGTCCCGATCTCCACCTGCTTCTTGTTGTTGTTGTAGTTTTCCTCGGCCAGTTTCAGGTTCTGCTGCGCGTAGCGGACGTTCTCCGTAAAGCTCACCAGGTCCCAGTACAGGCTGATTACGTTCGACACCGTCGCAATCACCTGCTGCTCGAACACCGAGTCGGCGATCTTGGCGTTGTTCTTCGCGATGCGAATGTAACGGTTATTCACCGCCAGCGAAAAGCCCTGTAGCAGCGGCTGCGCAACGAACAACTGCGCCGAAGCCGACCGCGAGGGGTTCAAAAAGTTCAGGTACGTATTCTGGTAAACGAAATTGTTCGTGAAGCTGAGCTGGACCGATGTGCCGTGGATAAAGTTCTGGCTGTACATCGCCGAAAAGATCGTCGAGTTCGTCGTCAGCACCGTGGTTCCGTAAGCAAACGGGTTAATCTGCGGGCTCGTCACGTGCGCCCAGGTAAGGCCTCCGCTCACCACCGGGTCGAGCGTCGGCACGTTTGGCCCAAGCTGCGACAGCCCGCTGCCCACTTGCGTCACCACGCCGGTCGTGATGATCGCCGCCGGGCTTGCCGTGCTCGCGCTCGCCGGCCCTTGCGTCACCACGGTTGAAATGCCTCGCGAGAGACTGCCGCTTGAGGTGCGTTTCAAGTCCGCCTGCGCGATGAACGGCTCGTACCGCTCGCTCTCAATGTCCAGATTGTTTTCCAGCGCCAGCGCGATCGCATCCTGCAGCGACAAATAGATCTTTCCGGCCCGCATCAGCGAAGCCAGCCGGCTCGAATCCTGCCAGTTCACCGGCGTCACCGTCGGCGCCCGAAACTGGTGGGTCAAAGAGCCGAGGAACCCGCCCTTCGGACTCTCGATCCGGATGTCGTCGGCGGGCAGAAGCGGGCTCGCAATCAGCAGCATGCACGGGATTGCGATTGCCCTTTGAAGTCTTCTCATACCCTCACTAGCCCAGTTCCCTTCTTCCGATCTTGCTCGCCCGGCGTAGACCTCCCACCGGCCGCACACCAATCACCTAACTTATATTAGGTAGGTTTGTGTGTCAAACCTTGTAATCACTTACGAACCGTCACGGCCCGGAAAGCCATCGCAAGCCATCACCCCGTCCGGCGTCTGCACACACAATGCTGGCAGAGCCGGGATGGCCCGGTAAGGCTGGGGATCGGTCAAGGGGTACGGATCGCCTCTTTGTATGACACGTAATTCTTTCTGCTCCGGTTCCCTCAATTCCCCTGAACCGACCATCGTAACTTACATTCCGGCAAAGGCTCTTCTCAGGGTCGTCTGGTGACAGCACTTGGCGAGATTAAGGGCACGCGGGCAGCCACTACATCACAACCTTAAATGACTGATCTGGCGTGGCGAGGGTTACGCCGTGTTGCGCCCGACTGTTCGATTTTGGGATTTTGCTTCTCGGCTGCGGGCAGAAACCGTATTGCGTCCCGTGCCTCAGGTCTGCCGGGCGCGGAGCGCCTCACCGGCATTCATGCCCGCGATGCGACGCACCGCTGGAGCAGCGCCCGCCACCACGCCAAACACGAGCAGGGCGGCGGCGCGGGCGTAGCTCACCGGCTCGAGCGCTCCTGCGCCGAACCACACCGTCTTCAGAACCGTCGAGAGCGCGATGGCCAGAGCCGCCCCGGAGACGATCCCTCCGGCCGCGCACGCCAGCGGTTCCTCGATCAGCGTCAGCGCCAGGTCCGCGGGCCGCGCACCGAGCGCCGCCCTCACGCCGGCATCAAACGTCCGGCAAGACATCTCATAGGACGTCATCGCAAAAACTCCCAGCCACGCGATCAGCGTGGCGCAGAACGCGAGGGCGGCGAACAGGCCGATCCGGTTGTTCTGGTTCTGAGAAAGCCGGCTAATCCGTTGCGAAAGCGGAACGATGTCGAAAATCGACGCATATCCTGCCAGTCCCCCGGCCCCCGCCCGAACCCTCGCCGCCGCGCCGCCGCAGTCGTCACGGCACCGAATCTCGAGCCACGCATGATCGAGAGTGCGCCCGAGGTAGGGATGTGACCACGGCAGGTACATTTCGGGCACCGGATGCGCCTCATGCTCGCCGTTGGGCAGTTCACCCACCACGCCGATCACGCGGCGAGGCGAGGACTCGCCGTCCAGCCGGATGTCGGAGCCGACCACGCCTCGTCCCGGTGCGATCGAGTCGGCCAGGCGCCGGCTCACGATCACGACATCGCCGTCGCCGTTCTGGAAGTCGCGCCCTGCCAGAACCGGGATACCCAATGCGCGAAAGTGATCTTCCGTCACGGTGAATGCGAACGCTGACGTACTGACGTCGCCTGCCCAAAGGTATAGCTTCCCCGGCCAGGATCCCGGAATCGGGAGACCGTTCGAAAGAGCTGCGGAGTTCGTTTCGGGTTCGGCGCGCACCTCGCTGAGGATGGGGACCGGGAGGATGGATTTGACTCCCGCTGGGACGTCCAACTGCGCCGTCAACACACGATCGGCGGTGAACCCGCGATCCGACGAGCTGTCCTTCATCGCGCCGCGAACCGCCGAATCGGCAAGCGTGAGCAGGCAAGCCGCCAACCCGATTTCGCCCACCACCAAGACCCGCCGAAGCATCCTTCCGCGCCGCCCCATCAGGTCGCGTCCTTGCAGCACCTCCGCTGGATCCTGCCACCCAAAGCGGAGCGCCGCAGGCAGGCTCACGGCGAGTCCCGCCAGAGCCGAAACCACCACCGAAGCAGCCAGCGCCACCCCCATGGCACCGGCATCCCAATTTTCGAGCAGGACGCCGCCGAAGATCGACCGCCGGATGACCGCGCCCAGCAACAGCGCGACGCCCAATCCGGCGCATCCGCTCACCAGCGTCGAGCCAAGCGACTCAATCGCCACTTCTCTGGCCAACCGGCCGGGCGATGCGCCAAAAACCAGCCTCACCGCGGCCTCCTTCCTCCCGTCGACGGCCCGCCGGAGGAACAGCGCGGCGGTGTTGGCGGCCGCGATCCCCAGCACCATCGCCGCCCCGAGAAGCAGCGCCAGCAGAGCCGGGCGGAACTCCCCGGAGATGTATGCCGCAATCGGCCAAACGCTGACGAGTTCCCCAAAATTGATGCCAGTGCGCGGCGAAATGACTGTGTTCAAATAATGCAGCTTCGCGGCAGCCTCGGCGTTCAATCGCCCCATCGACGAACCCGGAGCTAGCCTCGCTACCCAACCTTGCGAGCTCCGAATAGCGAGCCGCTCCTGCTGCGCCTGGTTTAGTCCAAGATCCCCCGCCGATGTCTCCGGAACCCAGACCTGCGCGCCGGCCGGAAAATTGAAGCGCGCCGGAGCGATGCCGGCGATCGTGTAGGCTAGACCCCGAAGACGGATCGAAGCGTTGCCGAAGACCGGCGCCGAACCAAACCGCGCCGACCAAAATTCCTGGCTCACCACGGCAACCCGCGATCCGTCAATTTCGTCCTGCCGGCTGAAGAAGCGCCCCGCCGTAGGTCGAAGCGCGAATACCCGGAAGAAACCCGGCGAAACCGCGGCAACAACCGGGCGCTGCGTACCGGCGTCTTCGTCTTCGGCCACCCGGCCCACCTCGTACCGGGCAAGCGCGGCGGCCGACTTGAGCCCGGACCACCAATCCACCGCGTCTTCGACAACCGGATCCGACAGACCGGACAAGACCGCGATCCGGTCAATGCCCGACACCGGCAACGGATGGACCGCAATGGTCCACATCGCAGCCACCAGCGTGCTGACTGCTCCGACGGCCACCCCCGTCGTGAGCAAGCCAACCATCACACCAGCCGAGCGGGTAAGCCCACCGCGGGGGAGGATTCGCATCGCCGTGCCCTCCGGTTCCTTCGCGTACAGAATAACCCGGAAATAGCGGCAAATCCAGAGGCTTTCTGGCCGTTTTTCTCGACGCTTTAAGTGGGAATATGGCCGGCGGGCAACGCCGCGGCGCCTACGGAAACCGCATGCGCAGCGTCCGCAGCGCGTTCAGCCCGGCGGTGGCCACATCGGAATCCGGATCCCGGCTCAGCTTATCGGCGTACGGGATCGAATCCTTGCCGCCGCTGGTCTCAAGCACCTTCGCCAGGCCGGTCTTTTCGTCCCGCGTTGCGCCCGAGCCCAACGCCGGGTAAATCGCATCCCGAACTTTCTGGTTCCGGCACAATTCCACCAGATATCCGACCGACACCCCGCGCCAGGCCGCGGAATTCAACTGATTCACCAGGTACCGCAGCGGAGCAAAGTCGGACATATCGAGATTGCCCAGCAGCGAGTCGCCGAAGGCGGCGGCCATGCGCGGCGCCGGCTTGGTCTCACTCTCGAACATGGACTGCAGCTTGGATTTGTCGGGGGCACTGCCCAGCCGGCCGATCCCCTCGGCCGCCGCCACGCGATAATCCGGGTTCTTGTCCCGCAGCAGGTGTTCCAGCAGGTGCCGGTCCTGTTCTTCCGGCATCGCGGCGATCGCCTCCAGCGCCGCCGCCTTCACCTTCTTGTCCTTGGTGAGGGAAAAGACATCGCGGAGGTCCGGTAGCGCGGCTTTGTTCCGTAGCAACCCGGTCAGATTGATCGCTTCAAGCTGGATCCGCTTCGAGAAGTCGTGGAGCAGAAACTGCGCCGATGGCGCCGCCGACGCGTCGTTGATCTTCTCGATTGCCACCAGGCATTCGTAGATCACGTCGGCATCCTTGGCATGGAGCCCCTGTTCGATCGCCGGAAGAGCGGCCTTGGCGCGGAGAACGCCTTCGGCGCGCGCGGCATTGGCCCGGCTTTCCATGCTCGATCCCCCGGAAATCAACCCAGAGATCGCCTGAATGACGTCCGGGCGGACCTCGACATAAGGCGGGATGACGGAGTCGTTGCGGGAGCCGGAGAAGTAGCTCACCACGCCTCCTCCCAAGCGTTTAATGCCCGCCGTGACCCCGGACTGCACGTAGCCGGGGAGATAAAAATTCACCAGCCCGTCGGTCGAGCGCATTTGCACTTCCGGATCGTTGTCCTTCAGGGCGGCGATCAGCGGGGCGATACTCGCGTCCGTGCCGATGCCCACGATCGCTTTCACCGCCTCGACGCGAACATCGCGGTCTCCGTCTTTTAGATACTTCGCGATCGAAGCAATGTTGCTCGTGCCGCCTTGTTTCGCCAGGTCGCGAACCGCCTTGATGCGGTCCTTGGGCGTACTCTGCGGCGCCTGCGTCTGCGGCGCGGCCGTGGCCTGGATTCCCGAGCCAACCGCCAGCGCCAGAATCGCCAGCGCCGTCCTACCGCACGAACTCAACCTGCACCTTGTTTGGAATGATCCCCGCTTCATAACCCATGTCAAGCAGCTTCTGCGCCGCCGCCGGCACGTCCTCCCCGCAATCCACCGTGTGATGGTTGACATACATC
Organism: Acidobacteriota bacterium; assembly: GCA_021813825.1. Classification (GTDB taxonomy): domain Bacteria; phylum Acidobacteriota; class Terriglobia; order Bryobacterales; family Bryobacteraceae; genus JAJYKC01. Next base: position 34,328 of record JAKAJI010000006.1, read on the forward strand.
CCCACGAACTTCTCCGCCAGCGGCTGCTCCATGTCGCGCGCGAACTGCATCGCGTAGTTCAACGCCTCCTCCCGATTGTCGAGCGCGTATTGAATGCTTTCCCGCATCAGACGGCAGCACTCGGTCCGGATCTCGGGTGCAAGCGACCGCAGCAGCGCGTTCGCCCCCAGCGGCAGCGGCAAGCCCTGCGTCTTCTTCCACCACTTGCCCAGGTCGATGACGTTATGGAATCCGCTCTTGCTGTAAGTAAGCTGCGCCTCGTGAATGATCAGGCCGGCATCTACCGAACCTTCCTGAACCGAGTCGAGAATCTTGTCGAACGGAGTCTGGACGGCCTCGAAATCCGGCTGGAACAGGCGCAGCGTCAGATAAGCCGTCGTCTGGCTGCCTGGCACCGCGATCCGCTTGCCCTTCAAATCTTCCGGCGCCATCGGCCGCAGCGCCGCCACGATCGGCCCATAGCCGTCGCCCACGCTCGAACCGCTGGCCATCAGAAAATACTTATCCGCCACGTAGGGATAGGCGTGATAGGAAATCGCCGTCAGCTCGTAGACGCCCTCCATCGCCTTCTTGTTCAACGTCTGAATGTCGTCGAGGACATGCCGCAACTGCACCAGGCGCGAACGTACCTTCTTCGTCGCCAGGCCGTAAAACATATACGCGTCGTCCGAGTCCGGACTGTGAGCACAGACGATCTCTGTGACCGTAGGAGAATCCATAAGGGGAAAATTCCCTCCAATGATACCAGACAGCCGTTCCCGCACCGTTTCGGTCGCACTCCGTGCTTGACCCGGCGGCTGTGTTTCAATAAATTGAAATCAAAGGGACGAACAGGCCCAGCCCTCTCGGGCGGAAGCGCGACCTCCGTCATATGCCTGAAAGCGCGAGACTCAAGCCGCGGCACGAAGAAGTACTGCATGCGGTCGTGCGCGCCTATATCTCCACCGGCGAACCCGTTGCCTCCCGGACCATCTCCCAGGAGCGGCGGGACCAGCTCAGCCCGGCCACCATCCGCAACATCATGTCGGATCTCTGTGACGCCGGCTACCTGTCCCAGCCACACACCTCGGCGGGCCGCGTGCCCACCCAGAAGGCTTTCCAGCACTATGTGCTCGCCCTCCAGGACATGCACAGCCTCCACTACGCCGCCGCCCACGGCCTGCGCAACGTCTCGGCCGAGTTGGCCCGCCTGCGCACCGAGCTTTCCGAAGCCGATTCCTTCGAGCAGCAGGTGGAGCGCGGCTCCCGCATGCTCACCGAACTGACCCGCGGCTTCGGGATCGCCGCCGCTTTCCCGGATTCGAGCCAAGTCCTCGACGCCCTCGAACTCGTCCCCCTCGCCGGCCGCCGCGTACTCATGGTCGTCGTTACCCGGGACCGCATCGTCCGTAACCGCGCCGTCACCCTCGATGAACCGGTCGACGCCGCCGAACTCGCCTCCATCCGCAACTACGTCAACCGCAACTTCGGCGGCTGGACGCTCATCCGCATCCGGGCCGAACTCCGCTCCCGCCTCGCCGAGGACCGCGCCGCCTACGACGACCTCCTGCGCAAACTCGCCGTGCTCTACTCCAAGGGCCTGCTCGATATCGACCTCGCCCCGGAAGTCCACGTCGAAGGAGCCGGAAATCTCGCCGCCGCCATGGTCCACCTCAACGAAGAACGCCTCCGGGACCTCGTCCGCGCCCTCGAAGAGAAAAAGCGCATCCTCGAAATGCTGGACCGGTTTCTCGAGCAACCCGCCGGCGAAATCGCCATCCGTGTGGGCTTGGGCGATGCCCACCCCAGCATGGCCGGGCTCTCCTTCATCGGAACCTCGCTTTCACTCGGGGGCGCCCTGCCGGCCAAGATCGCCGTCATCGGCCCCATGCGCATGAACTACGCGAAAGCTATCTCCGCCGTCCTGAACCTCGGCGAAGCGCTGCGGAGCCTCCCTGCCTGAGACCGCGGCATCGTAATCCCCCTCGCCGGAACCCGAATCGTAAGTTGCCAGATCGTACACTGAAATTTATGGAAGAAACAAAACCCGTCGCCGAAGCCGGCGCTGAGCCGGAAGCAGCCCAACCGGCCGGAACGGCCGAGCCGGTCACCATCGAGACCCTCGCCGCCGAACGGGACCGCTTGGCCGAGGAAATCGCCTCCCTGAATGACCGGCTGTTGCGCCGGCAGGCCGAATTCGAAAATTACCGGAAACGAGTCGACCGCGAACGCTCCGAATTCCTCGAATATGCCAGCACCGAAGCCGTGCGCGCCTTGCTGCCCGTCCTCGACGATTTCGAACGCGCCCTGAAAGTCGAAACCGCCGACCGCGATTACGCCAAAGGCATGGAACTGATCTACCAGCGCCTGCGCGACAATCTCATCAAGCTCGGCCTCGAGCCGATCTCCACCGCCGGGGCGGCATTTGACCCCAACCTCCACCATGCCATTCAAAAAGAAGAGACCGAGGAGGTCGAAGACCACACCATCCTGGAAGAGTACCAGCGTGGGTATAACTTCCGCGGCCGCCTCTTGCGGCCCGCCATGGTCAAAGTCGCGGTGCGGAAAGCGTGAGCGTGGCAGGGAAACGGGATTACTACGAGATTCTGGGCGTCGCCCGCGACGCGGGGGAACAGGCGCTGAAGTCCGCCTACCGGAAGCTCGCCATGCAGTACCACCCGGACCGCAATCCGGGCGACCAGGACGCCGAAGAGAAATTTAAGGAAGCCGCCGAAGCCTACGCCGTCCTCAGCGACCCCCAGAAGCGCGCCTCCTACGACCGCTTCGGCCACGACGGCCTCCAGGGCGCTGCGGCGGCCGGCGCGGGCGGGTTCAGCCCCGACGCCTTCGCCGACTTCGGCGACATCCTCGGCGACCTGTTCGGCTTTGGCGACATCTTTGGCGGCGGCGGGCGCCGCAGAACCCGCGTCGAGCGCGGCGAAGACCTCCGCTTCGACCTCGAAATCACCCTCGAAGACGCCATCCGCGGCATGACCGCCGACATCCAGGTCCCCCGCATGGAAGCCTGCTCGCAGTGCGGCGGCACCGGCGCGGAAAAAGAAGACGGCCTCGTCACCTGCTCGGTCTGCCGCGGCCGCGGCGAAGTCTTCTACCAGCAGGGCTTCCTCTCCGTCCGGCGCACCTGCGGCCAGTGCAACGGCCGCGGCCAGATCATCCGCCGCCCCTGCAGCCAGTGCCGCGGCCAGGCCTACCAGCGCGTCAACCGCAAGCTAAAAGTCACCATCCCGGCCGGCGTCGCCGACGGCAACCGCCTCCGCCTCCAGAGCGAAGGCCAGCCCGGGCCCAACGGCGGACCGCCCGGCGACCTCTACGTCGTCATCAAGGTCAAGGAACACCCCATCTTCGAGCGCCAGGACGACGACCTGCACTGTGTCCTGCCCATCAACATCGCCCAGGCCGCCCTCGGCGTCGAAGTTCCCCTGCTCACCTTCGACGGCCTCCAGACCGTCAAAATCCCCGAAGGCACCCAACCCGGCGCACGCATCCGCCTCCGCGGCCTCGGCATTCCTCATCTCCAATCCCACGGTCGCGGCGATCTCTACGTCACCGTCGAGGTCCGCATTCCGGACCGCCTCACCCGCGACCAGAAAAAACTCTTCGAACAGCTCCGCGAAACCCTCCCCGAAGAAAACGAACCCAAGGAAAAGGGCCTCTTCGAAAAGGTCAAAGACTACTTCATGTGAGCGGGAATCCCGATCACGTGTAGGCACAAGCTGAACCCTGCGTGTAATCTACTGGTTAGAGGTCCGCATGACGCTAAACATCGAGCTCCCGGACGAGAAGACGGCCGCTCTTGCCGCTAAGGCGCGCACGCAGGGCCTGTCCGCCGAGCAATATGCCCGCCAGGTTCTCGAACACGACCTGGAATCGGCGCCTGAGGCGCCTCTCGGACCGCCCCTGCGGACCGCCGCCGATATCATCCTCGCCAGCATGAGCGAAGTCTCCGCTGAGGATATGGCCACCCTGCCAAAGGATGGCGCGAGCCAGCATGACCATTACATTTACGGCTGGCCGAAACGCGAGCCATGAACGGGGTTTTCGCCGGCACCTTCTACTGGATTGCTCTTGCCGGCTCCAACGACAGCGCACATCGCCGCGCCGTTGCTCTGTCGGCGGAGCGTGAGGGCGCGGCGATCGTTACCACCGATGAGGTCTTAGCCGAATACCTGACTTTCTTTTCGGCCGCGCCCGAATCAGTCCGTCGCGGAGGCGCCGTAGGCGTCCGGCGCATTCTCGCGAATCCGCTGATTGGCGTGGTTCCGCAAAGCCGCGCCTCGTTCTTGGCTGGGCTCGATCTCTACATCAACCGTCCCGACAAGCGCTACAGCCTCGTGGACTGCATTTCGATGCAAACCATGCGGCAGGAGGGGCTGACCGATGTGCTGACCAACGACCGGCATTTCGAGCAGGAAGGATTCCGCGCCCCGTTCCGCGAGGCTTGAAGGTCAAATCGCCGAGCCGCCGGCGATTCCGATCGTCTTGACAGCCTTCCACCCCCGGTGCTCCGATGAGTACATGCTCCGCCGCCTGATCGCCGCCGTCGCGCTCTTTGCCGCCGCTTGCTTCGCCGCCCAGCGTCCTCCCATCGTCGGCGTCGCCCACATCGGCCTGAAAACCGCCGATCTCGCCGCCTCCAAACAGTTCTACGGCCACGTCCTCGGCTTCGCCGACGCCTTCTCGCTCGACAAACCCACCGGCGGCCTCATGCTGACCTACTTCAAGGTCAACGACCACCAGTACATCGAAATCTTCCCCACCCTCTCCAGCCCTACCGAGGACCGCCTCTCCCACATCGCCTTCGAAACCACCGACGCCCGGCAACTCCGCGACTACCTCGACCAGCACGGCGTCAAAGTCCCCGCTACCCTTAAGCCCGGCCTCGACGGCAACCTCAGCTTCATGGTCAAGGACCCCGATGGCCACAACGTCGAGTTCGTCCAGTACATGCCGGGCTCGCTCCACTCCCGCAACTTCGGTAAGTTCCTCCCCGCCACCCGCATCTCGAAGCGCATCATCCACGTCGGCGTCACCGTCCTCGACCAGGCCGCCGCCGATAAGTTCTATCGCGACATCCTCGGCTTCCGCGAAACCTGGCACGGCGGCATGACCGACACCCGCACCGATTGGGTCGACATGCGAGTACCCGACGGCACAGACTGGCTGGAATACATGCTCAACGTCAACAACCCCTCGCCCAAATCCCTCGGCGTCATGCACCACCTCGCCCTCGGCGTGCCCGACATCCAGGCCGCCTACAAGGAAGTGCTCGCCCGCGGCATGACCCCACCCTCGGGGCCCAAAATCGGCCGCGACGGCAAGTGGCAACTCAACCTCTACGATCCCGACCTCACCCGCGCCGAACTCATGGAACCCCACCCCGTCCAGACGCCCTGCTGCTCCCCAATGTTAAGCAAATAACATTGCGCCTGCGCATCTAGTATTTGCGTGTTATGGCGCAGCCCGCAGTCGCGCCACCGGGCTTGAAGCAAATTCTTCTTGCCTTATCAAAAACTTGCCATCAATCCGGGATCGGAACCCGAATTGCCTCACCCACCACGTGACTACCGATCTCGTGAAGCCCCAATCCCATCACGCTGCCCGCGGTCACGCCCCGCGCGACTATTCCCTCACTCCCTTGAACGTGTACTGGGAGACCACGCAGGCCTGCGCCCTCGCCTGCCGCCACTGCCGCGCCTCGGCCATGCCCGAAGCCGATCCACAGGAGTTGAGCTTCGAGGACGGCGTTCGTCTGCTCCACGAGATCAAAGGCTTCGGCGACCCCCTGCCCCACCTCATCCTCACCGGCGGCGACCCCCTCGCCAAGGCCCGTTTGTTTGACCTGATCGACGAGGCCCACCGCCTGGGCATCGAGATGTCCATCACGCCCGCCGCGACGCCCGCCCTCACCCGCGATGTGGTGAAAAAACTGAAAGAGCACGGGGTCAGCGGCCTCGGCCTCAGCCTCGACGGCTCCTGCCCGGAGCGTCACGACGCCATCCGCGGCGTCCCCGGCACGTTCGACCGCACCCGCGACGCCATGCGCTGGGCCGCCGAGTTCGAAATGCCGCTCCAGATCAACACGCTCGTATCGGCGGAAACCGTCGACGACCTGCCGGCCATCTACCGCTTCCTCTCCGGCGAAACCGTTTCCCGCTGGAGTCTGTTTTTCTTAATCACCGTCGGCCGCGGCAAGGTGTTGCAGCCGCTGTCTCCCGAAGAAGGCGTCGCGCTGATGGAGTGGATCCACGGTGTGGCGCGGACTGCCCCATTCACGGTCGCCACCACCGAAGCCCCGTCCTACCGCCGCGTCGCGGTCGAGCGCATGCGCGCCGAAGGGTTCACCGGCGAGCAGATCGCCCGCAGCGCCACCGGACGCGGCTTTGGCATCCGCGATGGCCACGGCATCGTTTTCGTCAGCCACCGCGGCGACATCTGCCCCGCCGGCTTCCTCCCGCTTTCGGCCGGCAACATCAAGACACACGAACTCGCCGAGGTCTACCGCTCCGCGCCGCTGTTTGAAGTCTTGCACGATCCGTCGCACTTCCAGGGCGCCTGCGGCGAGTGCCGCTATCGCTCTCTCTGCGGCGGTTCCCGCTCCCGTGCCTACGCCGCCACCGGCGACCCTTTCGCCTCGGATCCTCTCTGCCCGCAGGACGTGAACTGACCCGCCTCTACGGCCGCTTGCGATAAATCTCGTAAAGCTCGGTCTGCCGCGTGGTCATGTCCACCTCCTTGCCGGCGATGAAGACCTTCTTCACGTTCGTCCGCGTCTCCAGCGGATCCCCGTCCGTCAAGATCAGGTCCGCCACCTTGCCGGTCTCGATCGATCCCAACTTGTCCGCCACGCCCCAGATCTTCGCCGCATTGATCGTCACCGCGCGCAGCGCCTCATCCTTCGGCAGGCCGAACGCCGCCGCCATCGACGCCTGATAGGGCAGATTCCTCGGCTCGTGCTCCACTTCGCCCGGAAACGTGCCGAAGGCGAACAGGATGCCGGCCTGGTAGAACTCGTTCGGCAGCGTGTACGCCTGGTCGTACGGCATATCTTCCTCAAGCGGCATGGCGAGCGTCGGCCCAAGAATCACCGAAGCCCCCGCCGCCTTGATCTCCGGACCCAGTTTCCCTAATTCCTGGCATCCGGCCAGAATCACTTTAACCTTCTCTTCCCGCGCGAACTCGAGCGCCGCTTTCATTTCCCGCTCTCGCTGCGCCACCATCAGCACCGGGGTTTTCCCCTCAAGCACGGGAATCATCGCCTCATAGCGCAGGTCGCGCTCCAGTCCCGCCTCGTGCCCGTTTTTCGCCGTCTCATACCGCCGCGCCTGCTCGAAGAAATCCTTCAGCCGCCGGATTTTTTCCTCGTAGGCCCGCTGAATCTCGCGGAATGGCGTGGGCGCACCCGGCGCCGCGAAAAACGGCCGCCGCGGCGCCCGCAGCGTCGGGAAGATCATCTCCAGCGCCGCGTCCCGCAGCACGGCCATCTGCTCCCACGTCCAGCCGTCCAGATGAATCAGCGCCGCCTGCCCGGCGATCATCTCCGGGCCGGTTTCCGTCGCTGGCAGCGTG
>JAKAJI010000168.1 GCA_021813825.1 Acidobacteriota bacterium
GAAACGGTGTCGAGGTCTGCGCCGGCTCGACGCGGTGATTTCCCGGCGGCAGCCATACGGTCGCCTCGTCGCGGTACGGCCACAAACGCCCGTCCACCGTCACCGGTCCGGACCACGCTACGCCGACCGCCTGCGCGCTCGACACCGCCACACCGCCCGCGGCCGGTTCGAACTTCGGAGCACCCGCCTCCGCCGCTGGCAGCAGGACCAGATCCGGCGGCAGAATCGAGTTTTCGAAATACAACGCCACACGCGGGAACGACGCCGAAGCCAGGTGCACAAGCTGAAACAATTCCGTCCCGGTTTGTTGTTTCGTCGGATACACGTCCTGGTACCGCTCGACGATGTTGATGTCGATCGCCAGCCGTTCTGCCGCGCCCGGAATCGGCTGAACCAGCGGCGCGTAACGAGCCGCGATCTGCGGATACCGGCTCGGACCGAGGTTCCAGATCGTCGCCGGATCCTCAACCAGAAACGTACAGTCGTGCCTGGCCAGCAGCGGAATCGCTCGCGCCGCGTCCACACCGATCAGGTCCTTCATGCGCGTGTCGAAGCGATCGTCCACCTGCGTGACCACCAGATCGAGATCCGGCCGCCTGGCGCGAATCGACTCCATCACATCCAGCCAGTGCTGCTGCAGCCGTCCGGCGAGCGCCGCACGGTAGTCAAGAAACTTCCGCATCCGCTCCGGTGGGCCAGGGCGCTCGCCAAACAACTCGAGCGGATCGAACCCATACTTGGCCTGGAACTCACGACGCACGTCGCCGTTCATCGGCGTAAAGCGGCTTGGATTCGCCACGCCTTCGAGCGACTCGAAGTAAAGCTCCGCCAGGTTCACCCCATCCCAGTCAAAAGCCCCGATCAACCGCCGCGCGCCCCGCTCCACTTCCGCCGAGACCTGCGGATTTTCCAGGTTCATCAGCTTCCGCCAGTCCAGTTGCGCGTCCTGCAGAATCGCGGTTTTCTCGCGCCACTGCGGATGGTCCGCCCAGAACTTTTCGCTCACGTGCGGCAATTCCAGCCACGCATAAACCAGAATGCCCTGCCGGTGGCACGCGGTGATCAACCCGCGCAAATACGCGTCGCCTTGCGGATCTGCCTCCCAGTAATGCCACGCGGCCACCTGAAGCGCCGCGATCCCTGCCTTTCGCCACCTCTCGGCGAGATAATCGAGGTCCGCGCGCGAGCGGTACCCCGAATCGAAAAACGCCCAGATGCGTGCCGCGCGCACCGGCGGCTGAAGACCCAGATCGTGCAGCGCCTGCAGCAGGTACGGGAATCGCTCGTAGCCCAGTTCGCCCGGGGGCGCGGCCATCCAAAGCACCGCTCCGCGCCCCACCGCGACACTCGCCAGCAGCGGCGCGTCCGTCCAGCGGTCCTTGGCAAACACCCGCGCACCCTTGGGCAGAGTGAACCGCGGCAGCGTCAGCGGATGCTCCCAGATAATCGGCAATTTCGGCGCATGCTCGTCGACGATGCTGGTGACGTCCACGCTCGGTGTCCCAGGAACAAACCCGAAACTCGCCGCCGCATCCGACTGCCCTTCGAGCACCAGCAGGGCGCCATCCTGTACCGGCTTCAGCACGTTTGTTCCGAGCGGCGCGCCGTTGCGCAGCACATAGATCGACACCGGTAAGCCCGGGCCGGACGGTATCCCAATCGAAGAAAAAATCGCCGGCCACGGACCAGGCTCCGCGCCGAGGACCGAAAACGTCGCAGGCGGCAGCGCCGCCGCAGCGCAGGAATGCGGCAGCGCGGCCAGCACCAGCGCACTAATGAGTGAACGCATACCAGAGCCCTGCCCGGAAGTCCCAGAAGTTCGGATGCCAGATGTTGTACCGGTTGATCGTGTACGCACCGCGGAGCATCGCCAGCGAGAACAGCATGGACTTCGGCGTATTCGGCACCCGAAACCGGACGCCCGGTCCCGTGTCCACGAAGTTTGCCCAGTACTGCCGAAGGCTGTCAGTCGTCGCATCAAAGTTCCAGTAAAGCTGCGCGCCGCCGAACGAGTAACCCGCCCGCGACTGCGTGTAGAGGAGAAAATCGTCCATGAACCGGCTGACGAATACGGCGTCCTCGTTCGTCTCAAAAAACGCGCCGCGCGAACCGATCGTGTGCCCCAGTGCCTTCGCGTACGACAATCCGCCTCGATAGTCCGGGACCGCCGCCGGCAAATCCGGATGATTCGGCAGATAGCTCACGCTCTCGCCGGCCTCGAACCAGCCGAACACGCCGTGCCATGGATGGCTCGCCATCCCGAGCGCGAAAATCACCGAGTTCTCGGACAAATACTCCGGAAATGGGATCTGCCGCGTCGGGGCGATCTCACCGAGCGCATCGCCGACAAATCGCGTCGAGGCGTAGACATCGATCGGCAGCGACCCCAGCCGCATCGCTGTCTTGATCTGCGCATACCCGAAGGCGTCGCCCCATCGGCTTGAGTAAAACGGATACGCCCAGAACGTGGTGTGAAACAACCGCGTCGCCGGCTCGATGTTCGAATACGCCTTCGAAGCCTCATCGGCGATACTGGAATCCGGACTCTGCTTGGCCTGCCGGAACCACTGTACGGCTTCCTTGTCCTGGTGCAGCATGTTGTACACCCAGCCCAGCTTCAGCATTACCCAGTAATCCTCCGGGTCGTCTTCATGCGCCAGCGTCAGGTACTTCAGTGCGTCTTTGAGATATCCCTTTTCGAGACTCGCCTTCGCCATCAGCTTTGCTTCGACCGTGGAACCTTCGCCCGTCGACGCGCGCGGCGAACCCGGTGCGTCCTCGCGCACCAGCGGCAACTTTAATGCCGCGCGGACGCGGTTCGCCAACTGCACGTCCTTACCCGCCATCACCGCGTCCAGCAGCGGCCGTGCACCGGCCGCGTCGTTTCGCTCCAGCCGCAGAAAGCCCAACTGCGCTGTAGAGAGCAGGTCCGATGGGTCCTGCTCGTGAATCTTGTCGAACTCGAGTTCCGCCTCCGCCTTTTGCTTCATCGCGAGCAGCAGGTACGCTAGTTCCCTCCGCAGCCGCAGGTTCGCAGGGTCAAGATCCAGTGCGTGCCGGAATTCGTACACGAACGGATACCGCCGCGGCAGCAGTTCCCGCGCCTGCTCAGCCGCCCGCGGACTCGCGCCACGGCTGGCTGCCAGCAGAGCCGCATTGGCGTCTTCCGTCCTGCCCATCGCCTTCTCGACGCGCCCCAACGCCACCAGCAGTTCGCGGTACTGCGGCTTCAGCCTCCAGGCGGCTAGATAATGCTCAGCGGCCAACGGCAGTTCGTCGCGCTGCTCGGCCAACCGCGCCAACTCCTGATGCGCGCTGAAGTTGTCCGGCGAGATCCGCAACGCCTCCTGCCAACGCCGGATCCCCTCCGCCAGCGGCCGGTCGATGTTTTCGAACGCCTGTTCCGCCGTCGCGTTGCCCGTCTTCCGAATCCGGTCGAACACCCGCCGCGCCTCCGCCTGCTCGCCGGTTTCATAGGCGAGAAACGCAAACTCGAGCGCCGCTGTGGTGTCCGACGGATCCAGTTTCGCCGCCACCGCGAACTCGTCCCGCGCTCCCACACTGTCGCCGGTCTTCAGCAAAGTATAAGCGAGGTCCTTGTACACGCCTGGCGTTCCTCCGCCGAGACGCAGCGCCTCCTGAAAACTCGCGATGGCCCGGTCGTAATCCCTTGCCCGTAGCGCCGAATACGCCGTCTCCAGCGCGGAGTACGACGGCTTCGGGCCATCCGCCCCCGCCATCGGCGCCACCGCGAGCACCGCCAGAAGCATCACTCGACACGCGAACAGCACGGAAATCACGTAGTGCTCGCAAGCCGGTATAGTTCTCTGCCGCCGGGTGGATACTCGAGCGTACACTGGCCAACATTTGTGGTAGTGTGGAAGCTAGCAACTCCCGCTGTTCCGCGTCCCGCAGAAACCTTCACGAGGAGAGGATGCCTCAGGATTTTCTTACCCGGACAGCCGTGTTCCTACTGTTCGCAAACCCTGCATTGTTTGCCGCCAGTGCATTCGGCCCGCTACTCACCAGCAGCAATTTAGGCAGCGGCACAAACGCCGTCAGCAACGTCATGGCATGGGACCCGGTCCGCGGCGGCTGGCTCGGTCTGTTTGCCTCCGGCAATGGGCTGACCCTGGCGCGCGGCATCACTCTCGGACCCGACGGCAATCTCTACGTCGCAAGCCAGGCCACGGGACAAATCTTGCGGTTCGACGGCCATAGCGGAAAGTCTCTCGGAGTATTTTCGAGCGTCTTGAGTCCCGACGGTATCACCTTCGGTCAGGACGGGAGCCTCTATGTCGTATCAAACAATCCCACGAGCGTCGTCCGCTGTGACGGCAAGACTGGCTCTGGTTGCGTCGCGTTTGCCTCTCCCTCGGCAGCATCCGCTTCGTCGGCAGACTGGTTCATGCCCGCCTTCGGACCCGACGGAAACCTCTACGTCTCCAGTGCCTCCGACGCAGGTGTCCTCCAGTTCAACGGCGTGACCGGCGCCTTTATGAAGCTGTTCGCCTCGACCAATCTCATCACCCCGTTCGGCATTCTGTTCACTCCCGACGGAAGCCTCCTCGTCAGCGACATCGCCATGTCGCAAATCCTCAAATTCAACGGCGCCACCGGCGCCTACGTCGGCACCTTCGCCAGCGGCGGCCTCCTCAACGGCCCCAGCCAACTTCTCGCCGGCCCTAACGGCGATATCTACGTCGCCAACTCCTTCGCCGGCAACGTCCTTCGCTATGATGCCTCGGGCAACTACATCGACGCCATCATTCCCTCCACCTCCATCGGCCCCGGCGCCGTCAACTTCCTCGCCTTCGCGCCCGCCCTGCCTCAGCCCGCCATCAGCTCCAACGGCGTCGTCAACGGCATCGTCAACGCCGCCAGCTTCACCGGCGGGGCCGTCTCCCCCGGCGAGATCCTGACCCTATTCGGCACTAACATGGGACCCTCGCGCGGCTTCATCTATCAAGTCGATCCCTCCGGTAAAATTGCCGGCTACACTGCCGGAACGCGCGTCCTGTTTGACGGCGTTGCCGCTCCGGTGCTCTACGCGCAGCAAAACCAGGTCAGCGTCATCGCACCCTACGGCATCGACGGCAGATCGCAAGTCAACATCCAGGTCGAATATCTCGGCCAGGCTTCCCTCGCCATATCGAGCCCCGTCGCCGCCACCACCCCGGGCATCTTTACCGCCGCGCAAAACGGAACTGGCCAGGGAGCGATCCTGCTCTCCGACGGCCACACTGCGAACGACCCCACTCATCCCGCCGCCCGCGGGTCCATCGTCTCAATCTTCGCCACCGGCGCCGGCCAAACCAACCCAACCGGCGTCGACGGGGAATTTGCGCCTTCGCCCGCCCCCGCCCCCGCCCAAACCGTGAGCGTAAAAATCGGCGGACAGGACGCCGACGTCGTGTACGCCGGCGGCTCACCCGGCTCGGTCGAGGGACTCCTGCAAATCAACGTCGTCGTGCCGCAGAACGTCCCTTCGGGAAATGTCCCCGTCTCCATCGCCATCGGAGAAGGACAGGGCCAGGCCGGCGTCACGCTCGCCGTCAACTAATCCCGCGTTGCGATACAGTATCCGGTCATGATCGACCGGAGAGAATTCACAAAGCTGGCAGCGCTCCCGCTTGCCCTGACGCCGGAACCTACCCGTGCCTCCACCGCACCCCGCATCAAGCTCGGTGACCAGCACGGCTCCAGCGACGAAATCTTGCGCACGGTCTCCTCCCTCGGCGTCACCGATATCTGCTCTTCCCTGCCCTCGCCCAAATTCGACGAAAACTGGAGCGTCGAAAGCCTCACGAAACTCCGCGAGCGCGTCGAGAGCTTCGGCATCCGCCTCGCCATGGTCCCGCTGCCCATGAGTTCCCACCCCATCGCAACGGCCGAAATGCCCGCCATCATGCTGGGTCAAAGCCCGCAGCGCGACCGCGACATCGAGAACATCCAGCAGATGATCCGCAACTGCGCCCGCGCCGGCATCCCCGCCGCCAAATACAACATGACGATTCTCGGCGTCGTGCGCACCGGCCGCGCGCCCGGACGCGGCGCCTCCACCTACAGCCACTTTGACTACTCGAACACTCCCCAGCAGCCTCCCCTCACCGAAGCCGGACCCGTCGACGCCGACACCATGTGGGAGCGCATCACCTACTTCCTCACCCGTGTCGCCCCCGTCGCCGCCGAATACAAGGTCCGCATCGCCTGCCATCCCCACGACCCCGCCATGCCCCGCCCCAGCGGCTTCCGCGGCATCGATCGCGTCCTCGGCTCCGTCGAGGGCCTTAAGCGCTTCATCTCCATCTCCGAGAACCCCTACCACGGTCTCAATTTCTGCCAGGGCACCGTCTCGGAAATGCTCGCCGACCCCGGCAAGGAAATCTTCGACGTCATCCGCTACTTCGGCTCCCGCAAGAAGATCTTCAACGTCCACTTCCGCAATATCCGCGGCGGCTTCCTCCACTTCGACGAAACCTTCCCCGATGCCGGCTCGGTCGACATGCTCGCCGCCCTCCGCGTCTACCAAGAGGTCGGCTACGACGGCATGCTCATGCCAGACCACGTGCCCCAAATCCCCGGCGACACGGCTGGCCGCCAGGCCTTCGCCTTCGCTTTTGGCTACATCCGTGGCCTCCTGCAAGCTGTACAAGGGTAGAAAGCCGTTAGCGCGGTTCGTTACAATAGCAGACGTCGGGCGGGAGTAACTCAATGGTAGAGTCACAGCCTTCCAAGCTGTTGGTTGCGGGTTCGATTCCCGTCTCCCGCTCCATCTTTTCTACAACTTCCGAAATGCGCGCTGGACGGTTGCACGATGGGCCGTTCGAAGCAGGTGTTGTTAAGCTGTAGCGTTCGCCGGTCCGAGGCTTCTCCAAACCTCAAAATCGGCCACTCATCGCTCAAGATCAGCTGAACCGGTACAGAAGCAGAATAAACACCAAGAACCCAAGAACGTATACGACGTAGGCGTTCAAACGGCCGTGGTGCATCCCCGCCAATAGCTTCGCGATCAAAACGGCGCCCGTGCCGACCGGGTGCAGGAAGATGCGTTCAACCAAATAGGTCTCCTCCCGGCGCCGGAGGATCGCGGTCCGGAAGTGAACCGCAACCGTCTGGCGTGTATCCTCTACGATATTGGGACGGAAAATCGCCTGAAACACCACCCGGACAGGATTCGAGAACCCGGTTGCCGTGTAAGTCATCTCCGGAAGTAGCGTAGGAATTCCGCCCGCCCACACTTCGCGGCGGGCGAGAGAGCGATGGCGTACCAGTCGAACCACGATCAGCCAGGCAGCGAGCAGTAGAATCGCCAGCGCTACAAACGCGTAAGCCGGAGACATCGCAAAAACGACAGGGTTGCTTTCCGCACCTCGCAGAAGCATGACGAGTCCGCGGCCAGGCAAGAATCCTGCGCCGGTTTGGGCGCCGAGATTGTGAAAGTCATGGAGGAAGTCCGGAGGCAACTGTTGATTCGTGTCGGTTGCCGAGAAGAACGGTGGCACTAACGAGGCAGTGGCGCTGGCGCCAGCCAACGGCGCAACAGCGGTGTCGAGAACCGGAATAACGAAGGTGGGCAAAATCCCCAGCAACAGACATGCGAGCGCCAGAACTGACAACGAGAACCGCCACTTACGGTTCGAGGACAGGCGGCGCGGTTCCCAGCTTGCGCGGCGAATTCCCAGGAAGGTCATGGCGTACGCCTTCACGAAACAGGTAACAGCCAGTGCCGCCGTAAGAGCCAGGATCGCGCCACAGAGCGCGAATACGGTCTTCAGCAACGCCGAGGAGAGAAGGGAGCTGCGCAGCAAGGTCTGGAGCGTGAGCCACTCACTGACAAAACCATTGAAAGGCGGGACCGCCGAGATGGCCAGGCACGCTACCAGAAATACGGCCGAGAGGGAAGGCAGAAAGCGGATTAGACCTCCGAGCCGGTCCATGTCCCGTGTTCTTTCGATTGCTTCGATGTGACTTACGCCTTGAAAAAGCAATGCCTTGTAAACCGAGTGGTTGACTAAGTGGTAGATCGAGGCGGTGAGAGCGATCGCGGCGGGTACGGGATGCCCGGAGCTGCGGAATACGAGGAAGGCGCCGAAGCCCGCCGTGATGATGCCTGCATTCTCGATCGAGCTATGAGCGAGCATCGTCTTCATGTCGTTTTCGGTCGTCGCATAGAGAATTCCAACCAGGGCCGTGATACTGCCCACGACAAGAGCGAATACTCCGGCGCCTGCTCCCGGGCTCGGAACTAGGTCGCCATTTAACCGGAAAATGCCGTAGAAGCCGAGATTCAGCGTCACGCCCGCGAGTATGGGTACGAACAGCGGAGGCGTGGCTGTATAGCACCGAGGCAGCCAGAAGTTCACCGGCACCAGTCCGGATTTGACACCGAAGCCGAGGAAACCCAACACAAATATCGCCCACGCGGCCCCTCCGGAAAGATGGATCGCGGCGGCTCGCACAGCGGCAAATCCTAAATTGGGCGCCGCTCCCGCCGCGAGTAAATACCCGATCGCGACGGCAAGAAATCCGGCTTCGCTCATCGCCAACATGATGTAAGCGGCGTTCTTATCTGCTTGCCGCTTATGTTCGTAGTTGACCAGCAAGAAGCACAGAACGGACATGCACTCCCAACTGATGAGAAACGTAATCACATCGCCGGCAGCCAGGATGAGGGCGACGGAAGCCATCAGCGCGAAATGAAGCAGCGCATAACGTCTGACGGGATAGCGGTTCCGGAAATACTGGAGCAGGTAATCGCGCGCAAAGACACAGCAAGACAGGTAAACAAGGCCGGTGATGAACAGAAAAATCGCCGAGAGCGCATCGACCTGAAGCGCCAGAGTGCCCCAGCCATTGAGGGTCCACAGTGGAAGGCTAAAATCCTGTTGCGCCGCCAGGCGCGCGACCGCGGTGGCCATGAGCAAAATCGAACCGAGGGAGCCCAGCCATGCGATGATCACGGAAGCGAGCGCGGCCCGAGCAACACTCACCAGAATGAGAGCTGCCGCACACACCACAAAAAACAGGAGGAAGAATCCGCCGGCCAACGTAGCCATCTTATGCCTCCCTGCCGCGAGTATCCGCAAGAGGTGACACGCCGGCGCGGCCGGACACGGCGAGAAGTCCGTGCAGAATGGCAAGCGGAGGCGGCGGATCACCGGTGATTTCGAGATCGACGGGTAGCACTTCGCCGGCGCCTCCGGCCGACATGAAACTCTTGCCGAAGACACCGCCACTGATAGCGCATGTTCCGACAGCCAGAACCCGTTTCGGTTCCGGCATCGCATGATAGGTCTTCAATAAGGGGAGCCGCATGTTTTCGCTCACAGGCCCAACCACGAGGAGCACGTCCGCGCTTCGCGGGGATGCGTTCATGAAAATGCCGAGCCGGTGAATGTTGTAGAAAGGATTGTTCAATTGCCTGACTTCATTCAGGCAAGCGCCGCAGTCGCCAGCGTCCACCACCATTACATGGAGCGAACGCTTGAAAGCGCGAGCCAAACCCACCGGTGCCCGCCCGGCTTCAGGCATCCGGGTCCACTCGAACGACTCCTCCCAGGAGAGAGGATCGGATACTCCGAAGCGGCATCGTTGACACCAGACACAGGTCCGTAAATCTGCACTGGCCGTAGATCCCTGCGTACTGATCGCATGGACGGGACAGTTCGACGCCGCCCGGGATGCCTGTTCGGCCGATGGGAACGCCGTCGCGGAGGGACAGCCCGGTGTGACTCCCGGCGCGTTCTCCCGAGTCCGCGGATATCGTGTCGACTTAATTCCGTTTTGCAGCCCCCGCCAGAACCAAAAG
>JAKAJI010000169.1 GCA_021813825.1 Acidobacteriota bacterium
CTGCGTCCACCCAGTCTTCGGCCGCCAATTGCAGCGAGTCTGAAACGGCTTCCCGGTAGGTGCGCACCAATTCGGGAACCTTGCCTAACCACCGGGAGAGCAGAAAGCGCCGGAGACGCCCACGCGGCAAGAACTCAAACCACCAGGGTTCAGGGAAAGCAGCGAGTTTCGGTTGAATTCCGCGGAAGGCCAGCGGCATAGCCTCGATCCACGGCGAGGGCAGCCGGCCGCTGTTCTCCCACCGTTCACCGAGCACGTGGACCGGAGTCAAAGCGATCTCGGCCCGGAGATCTTCGATCGCACCGAGATGCTGCTGCGCCAGCTCCCGAAACAGGCTTTCCATCCGCTCGCGATTCAGGCCGAGCCACGCCGAATACAGCCCTTCGCAGACCTCTCGGATAACCTGCTCGAACCTCTCATCACGGGCGTCGGATCCTTCCCGGCCGAACCGCCCTCGCAGCTCCGCGGTCACACCCATATCATCCGCGGTCGTCCATAGCCCGGTCATTCGCTCACACTCGGCGGGGAATGACGTATCGAGGTCGTCCCGGATGTTTCGCATCAGCGAAACCCTTGCATCGTTTAGCTCTGCAATTTGATCCGCTAACCGCTCCGCGATCCGGTCGGCTTCATGCTGGCTGAGAGCACGTTGGGAAATGCGTAAGGCAAGTTCCTCCTGCTGCGCCAGATGGATGGCGCGATCCGCCGCGCGCAGCAGCAGCTCCTTGGCCTTGTCCCCGCGGAGGAAACCAGTCAGTGCCCCTTCCAGTTCCGCCAGGCCGCTGCTCGTGAGCAGTTCCGGCGAGGCGTTCTGCTTTGCGCGCAATCCATCGCGGGCTGAAACCGCAAACACCGCCGGCCGCCGGTCGGGAAATGTCTCGCAAAGCACTTCCTCCACATAGCGAAGCGCCCAGGCCCGTTCCTCCCTGGACACCAGGTCCACCTTATTCACAACCACGAAGAACTTCCGGACCTGCTGCTGCACCTCCCGCAAGAAGTTTACTTCCGCCTCCGTCAGCGGCGATTCGACGCTCGTCACGAAAATGGCCGCGTCCACCTCCGGAAGGAAGTCGCGCGTCGTGCGCGTGTTCGCGGCAACCGGGGACGCCACGCCGGGAGTATCAATGAAGTGAAATCCTAAGCGGAGCAGTTCGTTCGGAAGCTGCACCTCGGCCAGCGTCACCCGCTTCGCGTTCCCTGGATTTCCTTGCTGCGTGACGAATTCCGCGAGCTGATCCAGCCGGATTTCCTGGGGAATCGCCCATCCTTCCCGCTGCAACAACACCCTTTCCGATTCCCCGTACGTCACCGTGGTGATCACCGAGGTAAGCGGCAGCACACCCGTCGGCAGGCTCGCTGCGCCGAGAAGGGCGTTCATCAAAGAGCTCTTTCCGCGGCTGAACTGGCCAAGCACGGCCAAGTTGAACCGGTCTTCGGCCAACCGTGCCAACAAGCGGCGCGTCTCCCCTACCAGTTGCTCGTGCTCCTGCTTTTGTGCCAGGTGCAGAATCGCCCGAACCATTGAAGCTAATTCGAGCTTACGCCGTGCATACTCTTCGAGAGCACCTTCCTGACGCTGGCTGGATTGGGGAGTCACTCGGTCGATTTCTCCCTCGGGTTGCCCTGGGACACAGCGAGCAGTGTCATGAGCACGGAATCTGTGACGCGCAACACCAGTGGCTGCGCCTTCCGTTTCGCGATTTCTTCTTCGATTTGCGCCTGCCCGTCCGGATACAGCCGGGACAGCGACTCGCGTATCTCCAGCCGCACGGACCAATCCGCGTCCGGCAGGACCGCTAGGAGACGGTTTACGGCGTATACCCGGTCTTCTTCACTTCCCAGGCTCGCGGCAATTCGGGCGGCGCCGGCAACCACCGTCGGGTCGCGATCGTCCATCAGCGGCTGCAGGAGCGGCCAATTCGCTGCCGACGGCCCTAATTCCGCGAGCAGGCCAATCGCCGCCCGCCTGCGCAACAGGCTAGAAGGGTGTTCGTCGCCAACCGACGGCACTGCATGGCGCGCGGCAGCCACCAATTCGTTCTCCGCCTCCCGGCCGAGAGAGCGCAGGCCTTCCTCAGCCGCGCTACGGCACACGTCGTCTTCGAGCCCCCCGAGCAAGTACGGAATCGCCTCGGCTCTGCGGAACTGCCCGAGCGCTTCCACTACGCCAGGCCGTAGATGACTCCCGGCAAGGCCAATCAGAACATCGAACACATCCTCGGTCCGCCACCGGGTCAACTCAAGCGCAGCCGCGTTCTCCACCGCATCTTCGGCCATTCGGACCGAGGGATCCGGCTCCCGCTTTCTCGACCTCAGGTACTCGATCAGCGACTTTTTCGCTCCCAGTGCGCCGAGAACCTCGATCGCACGCAGTCTGGGTTGATAAATAACCCCAGGCTTTCCGTGAAGCAGGAAGCTTCCTACCGCAGGGATTGCGGCCTCCCCACAGGCGATGAGCTGGGCGGCCGCCTGGTCGCCTTCCACCAGAGAATTCAGCTTCTGCACCAGTTCCCTCACATCCGGCCCTCCTTCCGGCCCGCTCCTTCCGCTGGAGTTGGGTTCAATCTGTCCGCTCACAAAGCGCTCCTCGCCCGTTGCGGCTGTCTCGTGCCACCGCCACCGCGCCGAGCAGCATCAAAAATCCTGCGGCAGCGAAAGCCACGGACGGAGAAACTAATGTCCAAAGGCTTCCTACGAGCGCGCTCGCTCCTAAGTCGCCGATTCCGTTCACCGTTCCCATCATGCCGTACGCAGTGCCACGCGACCGCGCCGGGACCATCTCCGCCGGTATCATCCCTTCCAACGCATCCTCCACCGCGATGTATAACCCGCCAGCACAGAATACGATCGCCAGATGCGCGACGCTCGGAACCCGAGTAGCCATCAGGAACGCGATACCAGCCGCAGTCAGTACACCAATCGAATATCCCGCCGCCAGAAGGGCCACCTTATTCGTCCGGTCCGCTATGCTCCCGATCGGAAATGACGCAACGGCGTAGATGACGTTTCGGAGTACATAGAGGAGTGCGGAGATTTTCGCCGCCCGGACGCCGCCGTATGCCGGCGAAAGCAGTTGCGTCGCCGCCAGAATCAGTAAAGTATGCGAAAAGTCCCCAAGACCGAACAGTCCCACCCCTCGAAGAAATCGCCGGTATGCCACCGGCAGATCTCCTAAGGCTGTCCGCAAGCCCAGGCGGCTACTCGCAGGCCGCTTCTTCTCCCGGACCAGGACCAGGAACGACGCCACCGACCCGAGACCCGGAATCAGTGATAGCAAGAAAATTTGCCGAAATGGAGCCGACGCGCTGTGAGCGGGCAGAACGCTCAGCAAGCCAACTCCGGCCAACGGCCCCACGATCGCCCCAAGGGTATCGCCGGCGCGATGCAACCCGAACGCCTTCCCGCGATGGCGAGGCGCCACGGACTCGGCCAGCATCGCGTCCCGCAGCGGGCCGCGGATCCCACGGCCGAACCAACCCAGCGCGCGTCCCACGAGAACCAGCGGCCACGATGCGGCCGCAGCAAACAGGGCCAGCGCAGTACCCGTCAGAAAATACCCCGCGCCGACGATCCCTTTCCGGTGACCGATCCGGTCCGAGTACCAACCGGCGCCTAGCTTGACGAAACTCGATGAAGCGTCCGCTATGCCCTCGATCCAGCCCAACGCGCCCGCAGCGACACCAATCGTGCCAAGAAACCCCGGCAGCACCGCGGTCACCATCTCGTGCCCCGCGTCAGAGAGAAAACTGGTGACCGTCATCCCGGCAACGTTCCGGTTCAACCACGACGCGGCCGTCGGTTCGCGCATGTCGGGAACCGGCTTAATCGCCCGATCAGACATACATATAGTCTCGTGTCAATCTTCTCTTATGAGATTCCCCACGCTTTGCCATCAGAATCTGATGGATCTCTGTCGAACCCGTCTCAAAACTAAAGGCCGAAGCCGCCAGATAAAGCAGCCAGGTCTTGTAGGAGCGGCTGTCAACGTGCCGCCGGCACTCGACCGCGTTCTGTTGGAGCCTCTCCACCCACCGCCGGCACGTCAGCGCATAATGCGGACGAAGGTTCTCCACGTCGAGTATCTCAAACCCTGCGAGTTCCGCCGCCCGCACAACCTCGGAAAGATGAGCCAACTCCCCACCGGGAAATACATGACGTTGTAGAAACAGAGTCTCCGGACCATCTTTCACGCACTCGGGCCGAATAATGCCATGATTCAAAAACAAACCGTCGTCTTTCAGCAATGCATAGATAGTCCGGAAATACTGGCGCAGCCGCCGCCTGCCTACGTGCTCGAACATCCCAACCGACGCAATCTTGTCAAATTGCCCCTCCACCAGTCGAAAGTCACATTCTCGAATCACTACTTTCTTCTGTAGTCCTGCCCCAGCTACGGCGGCTGACGCGTACTGCGCCTGTTCGTGGCTCAGCGTACAACCCGTCGCTACAGCGCCAAACTTTCCGGCGGCTCTTATGACCAGCCCGCCCCAGCCACTTCCAACGTCCAGGAAGCGATCGCCTGGCCGCAGGTCGAGTTTCTTGCAGATGTGATCCATCTTGCCGAGTTGCGCCTCTTCAATCGTTTCGTTCCGCTGCCTGAAGTAAGCGCAGGAGTAGACCATCCGCTCGTCGAGAAAAGCCCGATAAAACTCGTTCGACCGGTCATAGTGAAAGGAGATGTCTCGCACATCGCGTCCTTGTGCTTGTGACCAGGGCGTCAGACCGCGTGCGGCAAGCCACGCCAGCGACGAAGCCAGCGCCGACTTCAGACCCCGGCGAGTCATGGCTGCCTTCAGCCGGATCGCTGCAATCAGATCTCCCTGGATGTCGAACCGCCCATCGATGAATTGGATAGCAGTCGTGTAAGGATCTCCATGAATCAATCGATGAAACTGATCGAGATCCTTGACGATGAAGCGAAACGCAGGATGGCCTTCGCCATATGTGACCTGACGCCCATCCTGGCAGATCACTTCATAGGTGTCCGGGTGGCCCGACTTCATGCCCTTTTTTCCTGGATCGGAGGCAGGACCAACTAACTTGCTTAGCTCAGGTGTCTGCACGTTTTATTTATCCTTTCTGTGACAAGTAAGTAACCGCCAACATTCGGCTCCACAAAAACAAGGACGTGCCCGGAAGGCACTCCTGGGCTACGCGAGACTGGCAATTTCATTGCCCCTCTCCGTCATCGTTCCTTCTAACGACGCTAAATCCTCAGCAATCGTCCTGGCGGCTGGGCTGGAAAGACCCGCGCCGCCGCCCTTGATTCGGCTCATATGCGCCCGATAGGTATCTGCGTGACTCTCGAATTTGATCTGGAGGTCAGCCAACGTGCGCCGCGTCCACGCATCGAGCATGCTTCCCAAGTTAGAGAAAGCCTCCGCAGTCTGGGCCCCCGCCTGGCTTCGCAGGATACGGCGTGAACGCCAGAGGCCGATCCACTTCACCTTTCTCGACAAGTAAGTCGGCCGGGCTTCAAAAGAAATTGTCCCTAAGTCGAGCCTCGGCATCTCGTTAAGGGATGCCGTCATGTCGTCCTCGCTCAGTGTGCCGCTGAGTCCAAGCCTCTCGCAGGCCGAACCTAACGTCCCGGACAGCGCGCAAGCCAACTCGAACAGGGCCCGGTAGACAACACTCGCCATTTCCTCGGCGTGCGAAGACATTGTCTCCCGGATCGTCTCGAAAACCGCGACCGAACCGTCGGACCACGCCCTCGCAACCTCAATGGCGGCCTTGTCCAGCGCTTCGCCCGCGGAGTTCCGTATACGATAGGTCACTTGGTAACAACGCTCACGGACTTCGGCAATCTGTCCCTCCGATTTGCGAAGGCCGCGGTCAACCTCCTCGATGCCGGTCACGGCTTCCGGCGCACGCTGCAATCGCGACCGCAACGCCGTGATCACACCTTCGCGGAGCGTGCCCGCCTTTCGTCGCAGGGACTCCTCCAGCAACTGCTGATGTTGGCTGCACAGCGGACCCATGACGTTGGAAAGCCACTCCTCCAGCAGGAAAGCGGACGAGGGCCGGATGCTGACGGGATGGGCCGGAATGTTCAGCCCCAACCGGGTCCGGATCTGCCCTTCGACGTACTTCACGGAACGAGCGCGGTCTTCCGGCCGCAGCACGTCGCTCTTGCTCAGCAGAACGGACGCGGGAATGCCCGCATCGTACAGCATCCGGATCGTCGAAAGATCATCCTCGGTCAACGTCGAGCCCGCGTCGATCAAAACCACGCCCGTGTCACACCGCGGAAGGTACGCCATTGTCTCGGCCGCGCCCGCCGACGCCAGCGACCCTAGCCCGGGAGTGTCCACGAAGACGATCCCGTCCCGAAGCCTTGCGGACGGCAACTCCACTACGATCCGCGTAACATGCTTGTAATTCCCCGGATTGTATTCCTCGCTGACAAACTCGGGAAGCTTATCCACAGCCACACACTCCGGCCCGCGGTCTGCGTATGCCACCGTCAGTCGCGGCGCCGTGCCGAATACGAGGCGCGTGG
The DNA here is from genome assembly GCA_021813825.1 of Acidobacteriota bacterium. GTDB lineage: Bacteria > Acidobacteriota > Terriglobia > Bryobacterales > Bryobacteraceae > JAJYKC01. The sequence continues at coordinate 6,503 of JAKAJI010000169.1, forward strand.
GGACAGCGGTAATGGGATTCACCCCAACCGGCAGAATGTCGGAGTCGACAAGCTGATTCAGTAAGGAAGATTTCCCGGAACTTACTCGCCCGAAAAGCGCGATCTCGAATCGTTTCGTCTCAAGACGATCCAGAAGCATCGAGAGAGCCGGCCGGAATTCTACCAACCCGTGCGTGTGAATCACCCTCTCCAGCACCTTCAGCGTTCCGGTCTCCGCCCCCGCTTTCTCCAGGCGGAGCAGACGCGCCTCCAGGTCCTGGCCCAACCCACGCGCAAGGTAGGAATCCAGCTTGTCGACCGCGCTCACCATCTCGTCAACAAGCCCATTCACCTCCTGGACCTTGCTCTCCGGCACCTCGCCATAACCCCGCATCCGCCCAGCCGTGCATTCCTGAAATGCAATCCGGACGAAGCCCAGCGTCACGCGTATCGAATGAACGGATTCGAACGCAGGCTCGGGTAAATGGATGTCCTGCGCCTCCAGGACCTGAACCATCTGCGCTCGGATCCGCGCCAGATAGTCATCGATGACCTTCGCCTGCGCCGGCGACAGACGGTCCTTGTATTTCTTGAATGGCGACTTCGATTGGGCCGCCGTGAGAATCGCTTCCACCTCGCTGAGCAGCTTGTCCGCATACTGCGCACTGCTCAGCAAATGAAGCTGTTGCGACGGGTTGAGCGTCTCCGCCGCGATGTTCTGCGCCATCGCCATCCTCCCTCGACCGTCGAGGTCAGTCTTCCGCCGCTGCCGCGGTCGGGCGACACCTCTAACCGGGATATGTCTCTATCAGGGGGCAGGCGGAACGTCCCCGCCGGTGACCTCCCTGGTAGGAGTCATCTTCCCCGGGGGGCAATTGATGGCGAACTCCAACGCCTACTAACATTATGAAATCGAAACGGCTAACCGTCAACCTTAAACAGCGCCGGCTGCGTCGAGGGCCGACGTTACCAAAACGCAACTGCGACATAACGCCCGTCTTCCGGTCGAACGCACGCCCCTCTGGATACGCGCCCATGACTTTCGACAAGGGTTTATCAAAACAATGGCCTGGGACACGCGCGGTGTGTGTTGCTCCGCCACGCCGCCGACGCCGAGTCATTTCCCATTCCCCCTGAAACTTCCAAGCAATACGTTGCGGATTCGATCCCCGTCTGTCGCTCCATCCTCCCCCTTGAACCGCATCACAGCTCCACTCCCGATATACTGTTGCCCACGACGCCCAATCTGTCTCCCCCGCTGGGCTCGGAAAGGACACGATGAACCGACGCCACTTCTGCGGCTCTCTCCTCGGCGCCACCGCCATCCCCGGCGGCCTCGCCGCCCAAAGCGCCTCCCATCCCCCACGCCTCACCATCCGCGAAGTCCGCGCCGTCCGCCTCAAGGACGGCTTCAACAGCCGCTTCGTGCGCGTCTACACCCACCAGGGCCTCACCGGCACCGGCGAAACCATGGACACTGCCGGCGCCGAGTACATCGTCAACAACAACATCGGACCATCCCTCGTCGGCCGCGATCCCCTCGATATCGAAGCCATCTGGTTCGACCTCTGGTCCTGGCGCCACACCACCGGCACAAATTCGCCTGTGTTCCTCCGCGGCCTCGGCGGACCCTATCTCGCCGCAATGAGCGGAGTCGAAATGGCCCTCTGGGATCTCGCCGGCAAAGCCCTCGGCGTCCCCGTCTATCGCCTCCTCGGCGGAAAACTCCGCACCCGCATCCCCGTCTACCTCCATGCCCGCACCAGCGCCGAAGCTCGCCGCATGGCCTCGGAACTCCAGGTAAGGGCCCTCAAAATCGGCATGGACTACACCCCCGACGCGGCCACCCTCGCCAAAGGCTGGGACCCCGGCAAAGCCTGGGGCATTCACCTCAACAACTCACAACTCGACGACATCGTCCAACTCGTCGCTTCCATGCGCGAAACCGTCGGCAAGGAATTCGGCCTCATGCTGGAATGTCACACCCGCTACGACACCGCCTCCGCCATTGAACTCTGCCGCCTCGTCGAACCTTACCGCCTGGATTGGGTCGAAGAACCCGTCCCCAGCGACAACGTCGACGCCATGGCTCGTGTCCGCCATTCCAGCCCCGTCCCCATCGCCGCCGGCGAAAACATCTACACCCGTTACGGCTTCCGCCCCTTCCTCGAAAAAGAAGCTCTCAGCATCCTCCAGCCCGACATGTCCAAAACCGGAGGCCTGCTCGAGACGCGCAAAATCGCCTCAATGGCCGAAACCTACTTCGTCCCGCTAGCGCCCCACGGCGTCGCCTCCCCGCTCGCCACCATGGCCTACGCCCAGGTCTGCGCCACCATCCCCAACCTCATGATTCTCGAGTGGACCCACTATGAAAACCCGCTCTACACGTCGCTCACCACTCCCGTGAGACTCGACAACGGCTTCCTTCGCGTCAGCGAATCGCCCGGCATCGGCGTCGAATTAAACGACGAAGCCGTCAACTCGCGTCTCGATCCCGAATTCCACCCGCTCTAACCCCTATGCGAATCTCCTTAACCCCCTTCCTCGTCGCAGCCGCGCTCTTCGCGCCCATCCACGCCGCCACGGACACCAAGCTCTCCGCGCTAATCGTCGACGGCGTCAACAACCACGACTGGGCCGCCGCCACCCGCGCCATTCAAAACATCCTCGAAGGCACGGGCCGCTTCAACGTCGATGTCTGCACCTATCCCTGCACGCCCGACTTCGCCCGCTACAACGTCGTCATCGACAATTTCAACAGCGGCTTCCCACCCGACAGCCCGCGCTGGCCCCGCGCCACAGAAGAAGCGCTCGAACGCTACATCCGCTCCGGCGGCGGCCTCGTCGTCTACCATGCCGCCAATAACGCGTTCCACGACTGGCCCGCCTTCAACGACATGGTCGGCCTTCTCTGGCGTGATCCCTCCTTCGGCCCCGGCCTCGGCATCGGCCCGCAGGACAAAGTCTTCCTCATCCCCAAAGGCGCCGGACTTCCCCCAGGCCACGGCCCCCGCCATGATTTCGAAATCTTCGTCCGCGACGCCGACAACCCGATCACCCGCGGCCTTCCTCCGCATTGGCTTCACCCCTCTGAGCAACTTACTCACGGCCAGCACGGCCCTGCACGTGGACTTACTGTGCTCACTTACGCCTTCTCGGAAATCTCCCGCCAAGGCGAACCCATGGACTGGACCCATAACTACGGCAAAGGCCGCGTCTATGTCACCATGCTCGGCCACACCTGGAAAGACGAACTGAACCCGAACCTCGACGACGTCAACTTCCAGGCCCTCCTCGCTCGCGGCACGGAATGGGCCGCTACCGGAAAC
>JAKAJI010000170.1 GCA_021813825.1 Acidobacteriota bacterium
AAACACGTGGCCGAAGGTCGGCTGCACCTGAATTTCTCGCGCTGGACGGAATATTCCAAGTGGCGTAAAGAGCGGAGCCTGTCCGAGATTGCCAATCAGGTGGAAGATGGAGACATGCCGCTGCGGCAATATACATGGATGCATCCGGGGGCGCGACTGACCGCCGACGAGGCGCGCGCGATCTATGACTGGACGCAGCGCGAGCGCCTGCGGCTAATCCATGAGGGAGACCGGTGATGGGACACGGGATTGCCTTCGCGCTGTTCCTGCTTGCGCAGAGCCAACCGGCGCCGGCGGCGGACAACGTAAAGAACTTGATTCATGAAATCGCTGCAAGCGGGTGTGTGGTGTCGATCGGCGCGAGATCCCAAGAGCGCGTCAAGCCACCCAAAGAAGTACCGCCGGGGGCCCCGCCGCTGCTGCTCTTCCGGTACCTGGACGGGATGGGGAAGCACCGCTTCGGCCAGCTCGGGCTGGTAATTGACGATGCGGGCCATTAAGCGTTTCGCGGTCTTGGCGGTGTTCGCCGGCGTCGTCTGGGCGCAGCCGCCGTCCGAGCCGCCGCAGTTGGTGGAAGGGCTGCAAAAGTTTCACGCCGGCGACCTTCGCGGAGCCGAGAAGAGCTTTCGCGCGGTTCTCGCGGCAGCCGACAATACGACCGCGCGGGCGTTCCTGGCGTTGTCGCTCGCCGGAACGGGCCGGTGCGAGGAAGCGGTGCCGGAGTTGCGCGCACAGGCAGGCAAAGCGGAGGACGCCGAAGTCCGGCGCCTGACCGGACTGGCGCTGCTCGATTGCGACACGCGCGCCGGGCGGTTTGCCGAAGCATTCCAAGACGCTGAGATCCTCAAGACGATCAATCCTTCGGATGCGGACACCTTGTATGAGACGGCGCGGCTTTACAACCGTGCCTGGAACGAGACGCTGCGCGAACTCTTCGAACGGGCGCCGGCTTCGTTCCGCGTGAACCAGCTTTCGGCGGAGATTTTCGAAAGCCAGGCGAACTACACGGCGGCGATCACGGAGTACAGAAAGGCGATCGCGAAAAGTCCGGCCACCATCGGGCTCCATTACCGGCTGGGGCGCGCGATCCTGATGCAGTCTCATGCCCCGGAAGCGATGACCGAAGCACGGCAGGAATTTGACGCCGAGCTTCAGTTGAACCCTTCGGACGCCGCGGCCGAGTACGAAGTGGCGGAGATTCTTGTTGCGCAGCAACACCCGGAGGAGGCGGCTGCGAGGCTTGAGAAGGCGATTCAAAGCGATCCGGAGTTTCCGGAGGCGCTGATAACGCTCGCGCGGCTGCGGTCAACGGCGGGGAAGAACGACGAAGCGATTCCCCTGCTCGAACGCGCCGTGAAGCTTGCCCCGCGCAGCCAGTCCGCGCGGATGAGCCTTATGTTGGCGTACCGCAAGGCGGGGCGGTTGGAGGATGCCAAGGCTCAGAAAGAAGCGCTGGAAAAACTGGTGGCGCCGCCGGGCGGGGAATTCTCCGATTTCCTGAAACGGTTGGGTGAGAAGAATCCGTAGCATGCGCGGGATGTTGCTGGCCGCGGGAATAGGAGTGGCGTTCGCGCTGGTGGCGCTGCCCAAGGATTCGCCCGTGGCGGCGGATTTCCGTGACATCGCGGCGCAGGCGGGGTTGACCCGCGCCGTCCCGAACGGCGGGGATAAGTCGAAGAAATTCATCATCGAGACCACGGGGAGCGGCGTGGCGTTCCTCGACTACAACAACGACGGGCTGCCGGACATTTTCGTCGTTTCGGGCGACGGCGGGCTGAGCCGGCTGTACCGCAACGACGGCCACGGGAAGTTCACCGACGTGACCGATGCGATGGGAATCACGCGCATGGGCTGGGGCGAGGGCGTCTGCGCGGGCGACTACGACAACGACGGCTATACGGATCTCTTCGTAACATACTGGGGCCAAAATGTTCTTTATCGCAACGTGGGCGGCAAGCGTTTCGAGGACGTGACGGCGAAGGCCGGGTTGGCCCAGAGCCGGCGTCGCTACAACACGGGCTGCGCATTCCTCGACTACGACCGCGACGGAAAGCTCGACCTTTTTGTCTCCAACTACCTCGATTTCGATCCCGCCGAAACCCCCAAGCCCGGCGCCAACCCATACTGCTGGTACCGGAACATGCCCGTCAATTGCGGCCCCCGCGGCCTGCCGTTTGAAAGCAATCTGCTCTATCACAACGAAGGCGGCGGCAAATTTAGCGATGTTTCACAGGCATCCGGTGTCGGTGAGCCGCGTCAGAGCTACTGCCTCGGCGTGCTGACCGCGGATTTTAACGACGACGGCTGGCCGGACATTTTCGTGGCCTGCGACCAGACACCTTCGTTGCTGTACATGAACCGCAAGAACGGTACCTTCAGCGAGGAAGGCCTCGATCGCGGCGTGGCGCTTGATGAAAACGGCAAGGCGCTTTCGGGGATGGGTGCGACAGCGGCGGATTATGACGGCGACGGGCGGCTGGACATTTTCCGCACGAACTTCAGCGACGAGCGGGAGACGCTCTACCGCAACCGCGGCGGCGGGGAGTTCGATGAAACGACGGAAGCCGCGGGACTGGCGCGCAACACAAGTTTCGTCGGCTGGGGCTGCGTGTTTTTCGACTACGACAACGACGGCTGGCCCGATCTTTTCCTCGTGAACGGGCACGTGTTCCCGGAAGTGGATCAGCTTCACATCGACATTCACTACAAGGACCGGCCGATTCTCTATCACAACCTCGCAAACGGGAAGTTCGAAGACGTATCGCTCCACGCCGGTCCCGGGTTGGTGGAGCAGCACTCCTCGCGCGGCGCCGCGGCGGCGGACATTGACAACGACGGCCTGCTGGAGTTGCTGGTCAACAACCAGAACGAAGCGCCTACGCTGCTGAAGAACGCGGCCCGTCCGGCGGGGCACTGGATCACGCTCGCGCTGACAGGGGTGAAGTCGAACCGGAGCGCGATCGGGGCGAAGGTTCGTGTCACGGCGGGAGGACGGACCCAGGTGGATGAAGTACGCAGCGGCGGCAGTTATCTTTCGCAGAACGACCTGCGTCTCCATTTCGGCCTCGGGGCGGCACAGCGCGTGAACCGGATCGACATCGAGTGGCCGGCGGGTGGGCGCCAAACGCTGCGCAATCTGGCCGCGGACCGCGTCGTGGCGATTCGGGAAGCGATTTCCCAGTGATTGCGGATACTCTAATTACGAAGGGATCTCACAGGCTTGCACGTGCAAACAGAGTCCGGGCTTCCGCAGGGACACGCTCGGGAAGTGGAGTCGGGGGAACGCTTCCGCTTCGGGGAGAACTGGTCGCGTTTTCTTGAAAAACTGGATGATCGGCGAATCGCGCAGGCAGAAGCTTCCCTGAGGGCGATGCTTGGCGTCAGCGACCTGCGCGGGCGTTCGTTTCTCGACGTAGGGTCCGGCAGCGGGCTGTTCTCGCTCGCGGCCCGGCGGCTTGGGGCGCGCGTGCATTCCTTCGATTTCGATCCGCGTTCGGTGGCTTGCACGGCGGAACTGAGGAGACGATATTTCGCTGACGACCCGTCCTGGGCGGTCGAAGCCGGCAGCGTCCTCGATACCGAATACCTGAAGCGTCTCGGCCATTTTGACTTGGTCTATTCCTGGGGCGTTCTGCATCACACGGGGGCAATGTGGCAGGCGCTTGCCAATGTTGCGCCGCTCGTGCGGGATGGCGGCTTATTATTCATCGCAATTTACAACGACCAGGGGACGGCGAGCCGGCGATGGCTGGCTGTGAAGCGAATGTATAACCGGCTGCCCCCGGCGCTGCGCTTTCTCGTTCTGTGGCCGGCGTTCGTCCAACAGCACTGGCGCCCTGTTGTGAAGAATCTTTTCAAGGGGCAGCCCTTGGCCTCGTTCCGCCAACACGGCCAGGATCGGGGCATGGACTTGTGGCGCGATCACGTGGACTGGGTGGGAGGGTTGCCGTTTGAGGTGGCCAAGCCGGAGCAGATTTTCGACTTCTACCGCGAACGCGGCTTCGAACTCCAACGGCTCGTGACGCAGGGTGGCAGCCTGGGGTGCAACGAATTTGTCTTCCGCAAGGCGAGCTGAGGCCGCTTGAGAATCCGCGACCCACGCGCAGTGGCCTACCGCCTGCGGCAGGAGGCCGTTAACGCCTCGCATCTTCTGTTTCCCCCGCGTGCCCGGAAGGGAAAGCAACAAGGGCTTCCGTTGCCGGACGGCGCTGCCGTCGCGGCGAAACTGCGCAATACGGCGTATGCCGCAGAAGTGGAGCGGTTGGCGGATCTGGTGCTGGCACATCGTTTCCCGCTGCTCGGCGCGGAAATCGAGACCGGCGCGGAGATCAACTGGCGCAAGGATTATCTGCACGGAGTTGAGACCGCACCGGCGTACTTCGCACGGATGCCATATCTCGACTTCACCCGTTGTGGGGATCACAAAGTCGTCTGGGAGTTGAACCGGCATCAGCATCTTGTCCTGCTCGCGCAGGCAGGGTTGCTGACAGGGCGGGCCGAGTATCTGGGGGAGATCTGCGCCGGGCTTCAAAGCTGGATCGAGCAGAACCCGTACCCGATGGGCATCAACTGGGCAAGTGCCCTGGAGGTCGCGCTGCGAGCGCTTTCCTGGCTGTGGGTCGATCATCTGGTGGGGAAGCAATTGCCGCAGCAGGTGCGCGCGCAATTTCACGACCGGCTCTACATTCACGGCGTTCACCTGGCATCGAACCTCTCGATGTATTTTGCTCCCAACACGCACCTTCTGGGCGAGGCCGTGGCGCTGCATGCGCTGGGCGTATTTTTCGGCGAGTGCGCCTGGAGCGGGCAAGGCGCGGCGATCCTTGAGCGGGAGGTCGCGCGCCAGGTGCGGGATGACGGCGCATACTTCGAGCAGTCGACCTACTACCACGTGTATGCGCTGGACATGCTGCTGTTCCACGCGATCTTGCAGCCGCAGCCGGACGCCTACCGCGAACGCTTGCGCCGCATGGCGCACTTCCTGCACGCAGTGGCGGGGCCCCAGCGCGAAATCCCGTTCATCGGCGATGACGACGGCGGCCGTTTCTTCCATCCCTACGGCAAGCACGCGCAATATGGGCGCGCGACACTGGCGGCCTGCGCCGCCTACGGCGTCGGCGAGGATGTTACGTACCATGCCGAGGATCTGCATCCGATCGCGGCCTGGTGGCTGGGCGTTGTCGAGGGAGGCAACCGGGCCGGGCGAAAGAGCGAATTATTCCCGGATTCGGGTTTCGCGGTTCTGATGGACGGGGTGACGCAATGCGTCGTGGACGCGGGACCATTCGGTCCCTTTCGTGCCGGCCACACGCATGCCAGCAAGTTGAGCTTCACCCTCTGCCGCGGCGGCGAATGGCTGCTCTCCGATCCGGGCACTTACACGTACGTGGCGGACGCTACGCTGCGCAACCGGTTTCGCGGCACGGCCATGCACAACACCGTGCGGATCGGTGGGCTCGATCAGGCCGAGCCCGGTGGTCCGTTTGCATGGAACAGCCGGCCGGAGGTGAAGGTCACGGCGTGGGAGACGACGGCTTCGGGCGAGTCGATCCAAGCCGAGTGCCGCTATCGCGGCTTCCGGCACGTGCGGCAAATTGTTTGGGAAAAGCCTTCACGGATGGTTATCACCGACGAGATAGAGGGCCCCGCCGGCATGCATGAACTCGAGCAATTCTGGCACGCAGGACCGAATGCGCAGGTTATCAGCGGGCGCGAATTCTCGCTGGGTGCAGGCGCCAGGCTCACCCTCGATGGAGAGGCGGAGATGAGCGAGGCGGGAGAGTTCGGATGGCGGTCCCCCGCTTTCGCCGCTAAGGTTCCCGCGCCAGTGATTCGCCGCGTCCGGCGCGCAACGCTGCCCGTGCGTTTTGAAGCCCGCATTTCTCTTACCGAGTAGAATGATCCTGGGAGTAACGATGCGAACTCTATCCATTGTCTCGGTGGTGCTTGGTCTGGCTGCTCTGTCGGTTTCGGGCGAGGATATTTTTCCCGGCGATCATCTGGGCGAGTGGACCCGGATCGCGATTCCTCCGTCAAAACCGATCTCAAACATTGCCCAGTGGCACAGCAATATCAACGAACGGACGATTGTTTGTGACGGCAACGGCGGCCACGAGTGGCTGAGATACAATCACGAACTTACTAACTTCGTGTTTCATGTGCAGTGGCGATTTACAAAATTGGACGCCACGGCGAAGTATAACAGCGGCGTGTTCTTCCGGAATAACCGCGACGGGAGCATTTGGCATCAGGCGCAGGCCGGATTGGCGGGCGGCTACATCTTTGCTGACACACTGGTTGGCGGTAAGGTGCAACGTGTAAATCTGAGCGCGCAAATGAAAGAGAACCGGGTGAAGCCGGCCGGAGAGTGGAACGACTACGTGATCCGGTGCCAGGGCGCGGACTGCACGATGGCGGTGAACGGGGAAGTAACCAGCGAAATTCACCTCGAAGTTCCGAGCGGATACATCGGGCTGGAGGCCGAGGGCTACCGCATTGAGTTCCGGCATCTCGAGTTGACGGTGCTGCCTTAGAAGGCAAGATGCTTTGCGGCCATCCGCTGCCACCACGGCCAGTCGTGCGAGGCGCCGTCACCCCAAATGTCGAGCGTGTGCGGTATGCCGCGGCCGGCGAGGGTTTCCGAAAAGCGGCGGTTCTCCTCGAGGAGGAAGTCGTGTTCCCCCACGGCGAGAGTGAGCCGAGCCGCGCGGCAGTCGTCCAGGCGAGGGCCGTCCCGGAGCTGCGGAACGTAGTCGGGTGGGTTTTGTTCGAGAGCTTGATCGTCGAAGTGCCCGTCCAGGAAGCGGCGGATATCAAAGGCCCCGCCAAGCGTGAGCGCACAGCGGAACAGTTGCGGGTGGCGAAGCACGAGATTCATAGCGTGGTAGCCGCCGAGACTGGTACCGACGGTGCCGAGGATCCCTCCAGGGTTCTTGCGGCGCACGAGCGGGACGACTTCCCGGAGGACATAACGCTCGTACGACGCTTGGAGACGGACGCGGGCGGCCGGTGTGCGCTGCTTGTTGTACCAACTCATAGCGTTGACGGTGTCGAGGCAGAACAGTTGCAGCGAGCCGTTGTCGAGGGGCGCGCGCAAGACGTCGACCATGCCGCGGTCCGCGAATTCGGAGTGCCGTCCGCCGGAGGTGGGAAAGACGAGGAACGCCTCGCCGGCGTGGCCGTAGATGGAGATCTCCATGTTCTGCCGGAGAATGCGGCTCCAGCCGATGATGTTCTCTTGGATCAAATCGGAATCACTCCCCGGAGTCGCTCTGGTGCGTATGTTCTAGTCTGCCCCACATGGTCCGGCGCAGGCAACGTTTCCCGTGGCTCGCAAACCAGCGGCAATGTTGGGTCTGCGATTCGTCTCAGGGGGAATCGGTGGTGGCATTGGGGCGGAGTCCCTCCCGGTCCGCACGTCGATCATCGGAAGCTGCATCACCGCGGAGAAGCGGACGCGGGTGACGTCGATGGCGTGTACATCGAGTTGGCCCACCCGGCTTACTCTACCGAAAGGGGGTGAGACGCGAGGAATAGAGCGTACGCGGGCATCTCGTGCAATTGCAACGGCGTGCGATAAATCGGGGCCTTCATGCACTATTTGGATGTCAAAACAATATAAGGAAAAAATGGAAGAAATCTTAATTCTCAGTTTTGACCTGTTTGAGGAAGACCCGGGCGATGAATTTCTCGGGTATCTTGAACTGATGGATTGTCTCGAGGCTCTTGAGGCCAGCGGCGAGCCGGACTAACGCATCCGGCGCCGCGTTCGCCCGACAAGTTGCAGCCGCCCAGAGACATCCGGTTCGAAGCTGAAGTGGCGAACAACGTCGCCATACAGCGTGTAAATCCCGTCGCGGGTTCCGCAGAAGATAGTGTCCCCGATGCGGTCGACGGTGTAGACGTAAACGGAGAGCGGATACCGGCCTGTTGAGCCGTCCTGCAGTACCTATCGCACCAGGCATCCGCCGATCTCAGCGCCTTCCCGCCGGCGCATCAGACCGATCCACAGCGCGCCGTGGTCGAGCAGGATGGCGGAAGCCGACCATGGGGTGATGACCGGCAGGGAGTGTAGGGTTGCGGTCTTCGTGGCCGTTCGGTCCTGAACACGCCCACAGAAGCGAACGGCGAAGGGTAGAAGCCCTTCTTCCTCTTGTGTTCCGTGACCTCGATGCCCGAGAATTGGTGCGTCTGGCCAGGCGGAGGGAAAGCGAAGCGTGGCGAATCGGCGATCCGGAACGCCGGCGCTTGCCCCTTGTCGTGCGATTCCAGGGTGAGTTTGCCATCGTTAGATTCGCCCTCGGTGACGTCGTAGACCGTGCGCCGCTCGTTGTTCGCCGGGCCGATGAGGGCGAGATTGCGATTCGGCTGCCTTGCAGGCGCTTAGGTTGGCAACGGCTCGGACATCATGGGCTGGTAGATGTCAATCGCCAGGCCTACTCGTTGGTCATGGCCCGCAGCAGGAAAAAGTCAGCGGCAGTTTCGGCCCGCGGATCAGAAAGATCGATTCGGTGTCCGTTAGAGTTTTCTTGCCCTCGATGCGGAATGTGGCCAGGGATGGGTCATGCCTACGCATCACGGTCTCGACATCGCGACGGTCATCGGCGGGAGGGCCGGCAGCAAGGCAGCAGAAGGCGGCGAGCGAGAGCGAGAGGCGAAAGGCCCTGCGCATAGCTTCATCCTAGTGGTTTCCCCAACGCCGGCCGCCGGGGCGACAAAATGGAAGTTTGCCCGAGACACTCCGAGCCCCGCGATCCGCCTGGTCCCCTTTGGCCTACAAGGTTTTTCGATGGCTGTGGATCGCCAACGTCGCCTCGAACATCGGCACATGGATGCAGAACGTCGGCGCGGCGTGGTTGATGATCACCCTGGCCCCGACGCCGCTTATGGTGTCGCTCGTGCAGACGGCGACAAACCTGCCGGTGTTTTTGTTCGGCATCCCGGCGGGCGCGCTGGCGGACGTCATGGACCGGCGGCGGCTGCTGATCTTCACCCAGACCTGGATGCTGGTGGCGGCGGGCGTGCTCGGCTGGATGTGCCTCGCCGGGACCATCGGGCCGTGGGGTCTGCTCTGGTGGACGTTCGCGCTGGGGGCAGGCGCCGCGCTGAACGCTCCCGCGTGGCAGGCGATCGTCCCTGAATTAGTTCCGCGTGAAGAGTTGGCTGGCGCGATCGCGATGAATTCGGTGGGATTCAACGTGGCGCGCGCGGCGGGTCCCGCTCTGGGCGGGCTGGTTGTGGGACTGACGAATCCCGGCATAGCGTTCATGCTGAACGCGGTGTCGTTCGTGGGAGTGGTGATCGTTCTTTATTGGTGGAAGCGAAGACCGGTGGAGGGCGCCGAGACCAGCGACAGCGTGGTCTCGGCGATTCTGGCGGGGTTCCGGTATGTCCGCTACGCTCCACCCCTGCAGACGGTCCTGTTCCGCTCGGGCGTGTTCGTGTTTGCCGCCAGTTGCCTTTGGTCGATTCTGCCGCTCGTGGCGCGGGACGAGTTACACAGCGAGAGCACGGGCTACGGCCTGCTGCTGGCGTGCCTGGGGATGGGGTCGGTGTGCGCGGCATTTCTGCTGGCAAGACTGCGGCACCGCGTCGGATTGAACCTGCTCGTGGCAGCCGGCGTCTGCCTTTTTGCTGTCACCAGTTTCGCCCTCGCGCTGCTCAGCCAGTTCGCCGCAGTGTGCCTGTTCCTGTTCGCGGGCGGGATGGCGTGGATGACCGTAATGTCGAACTTCAACACGGCGGCCCAGTCCGCGTTGCCGGAGTGGGTGCGGGCG
>JAKAJI010000171.1 GCA_021813825.1 Acidobacteriota bacterium
GTCGAGACGGACGGCGCGGTCGCCCATCAGGTCGAGCAGCCGGCCCGGCGTCGCCACCAGCACATCGACCCCGGCGGCCAGCGCCCGGACCTGCCGGCCCTTCGGCAGGCCGTCGGTATCGACGCGGCCGCCGCGCAACGCCTCGACCGCCTGATGCAGCGCCACCAGCGACGACGAGCATGCCGTGTCGACCGTAACGCTCGGCCCGTGGAAGCCGTACACATACGAAATGCGGTTCGCCAAAATGGCGAGCGCGGTGCCCGGGGCGAAATGAGCGTCGGCGACGGCCTGGTCCCCGAAGAAGGCGTGACCGTAATCGGTCTGCGAGGCGCCGACGAAGACACCGACGTCCGAATTCGCAACCGACGACGGCCGAATGCCGGCGTCCTCAAGCGCCTCCCAGGTCAGTTGCAGCAGGATGCGCTGCTGCGGATCGATCTGCACGGCTTCACGGGGTGAGATGCCGAACACGGCGGGGTCGAAGCCCCACACATCGTCGAGAATGCCGGCGGCCCACGTGTAACTCTTGCCGCGCTCCTGACGACGCGGATGGCCAAAACGCTCGAGCGAAAAGCGATCGTCCGGAACGCGCGTCACCGCGCAGCGTTCTTCGAGCAGCAGGGACCACAGCTCATCGACCGATCGCGCACCGGGCAACCGGCATGCCCACCCCACGATTGCTATGTTATCGCGCAGGTGGTGAACAAACGAACTATTCATCGTCCCGACGCCCCCAACTTTAGTTAATTAATCTACTATACTCCGAAAACCGCCCGATCAACCCATTTGTTAATGTAGAACATACCGGCCTGTGTACGAAAACAAAAACGAATACAAAGTGTTAGGTAAATACATCGAAGCCTCCTGTTCCAACTTTTGAAATGATCGCGCCTGGCACAACCATCGACCCGAAATTATCAAAAGCACGTTTCATGCCAAGCCTTGCTATCATCCTCGCGACGTACAACGGACAACGTTACCTCGCCAAGCAGCTCGATAGTATTCGCAGGCAGACGAGCAGCCCGACCGAGTTGATCGTATCCGACGACGGCTCGACCGACAGCACGCTGAAAGTCGTGCGCGATTTTGCCAAAAATGCGTCCTTCCCGGTGCGTATCCTCCAGAATCAAACCCGCCTCGGCTACCGGGCCAATTTCATGCAGGCGGCAGCGGCCTGCACCTGCGATCTCATCGCCTTCTGCGATCAGGACGATGTCTGGTCTTACGATAAACTAGCGCAGATGCGTATCGCATTTGATAATCCGAAAGTGTTGCTGGTTTACCACAATGCCACGTTAATCAACGATAACGGCGCCGTGCTCGGCACGACGTTTCGTCAGCGCGAGAAAAAAACTTTCCTTCCGCTTTCCCTATACCCTTGGGCGATCATCCCCGGAATGGCCCAGGCGATGCGGCGCTCGCTGCTACGCTTGACGCCGTTGCATGCGGCCTCGATCGATCCTTACGCACTAAGCGAGGTGATGCCGCACGATCAATGGTTCCCATTCTGGGCTTCCGTGCTGGGCGACATCGTCTATATCCCGGACAGCCTCGCGCAATATCGTCAGCACGGCGCCAACGAGTCGGGCTGGCCCGCCCATTATATCGCCTACGCGCTCGACCATATCCGCAACGCCGAGCAATATGTCGCCGGCAACGCCGCCGGAGCAAAGAACCGCATCGAGTTGCTCAAGCGCTGCCGCGACCTGCTGCACGAGGACGAGCATGGACGCATCGATGCCGCGGAGCATTATTATGGGGCGGTGGCGGCGGCCAGCGACTGTCGCCTGGCCGTCTATCGCGAGAAATCGCTGACAGGCAGAATGGATGCGCTCCTCTCACTCGTCCGGGATCGCGCCTATACCGGCGCACGGTCGGATGCGTGGGGGTTCGATGCGCTGCTGCTCGATGCCTTCATCGGCATTCCATTCAAGCGCCTCGGCCGATCCGGCTGAGAATTTCCGCTCAGCCGTTTTGTGCGCCGGATGGCGGCGCCTCGACGAAGATTTCCGGCTTCCGCCAGAACTGCCAGCGAAACGTTCGCAGGCCGATCGCATGCGCGAGCAACAACGGATAGAGCTGCAAATACGACAGCGTGAGCGCCTTGCCGGGCCGCGCGCGCAGAGCGAGCGCCAGATAGCGCAAGGCATGGTAGAATTCGCGCTGCCTCACCGCGAGGACGGCGAGATAGGCGTAGACCGTGTAACGGCGATCGACAAACACGCTTTGCGGCAGCGAGGGCCATGTCCGCACGATCCATTCGGTGACGCCGTCGATCGCCTTTTCCATCGGAAGCACGTTCACCGATGCGCTGTTCAAATGCAGCCGATAGCCGGTGAGATAGTCCGGAACGACCGCGAACTCGCACACGCCGGCGAGCGCCGTGTAGAACTTCCAATCCTCGCAAAGCGTCAGCCCAGCGTCGTAGCCGCCGACGGCATCGATATACTTCCGGCGGATCAGAGGCGTGCTGCCGTTGCCGGCGATGCCGCTCACCACGATTTCCCGCAGAACCTTGCCGGCGGCCGCGCTGTTGTTCCACGCCGGAAGGATGATACGATTGCGCTCGTCGATCCCCGCCGACCAGCAATAGACCAGCCCCACCTCGGGTCCCGATGCGCGCAGGACCGCGAGTTGGCGCGCAAGCTTGTCGCGGCGCCAGAGGTCGTCGGCATCGATGGTGGCGATGAACTCGCCCCGACTGTCGGCAATCGCGAGATTGCGCGCCGCGGAGACCCCGACATTGTGCGTCCGGATCAGCCGAACGCGCGGGTCCTGCTCGGCCATGGAAACCACGATACCGGCGGTGCCGTCGGTCGAACCATCGTCAACGACGATCACCTCGAGCGCGCGATGGGTCTGGTTCAGCACCGACTGCAATGTCTGGCCGATAAACCGCTCGACATTGTGAGCCGGGATAACCACGCTGATGAGATCGTCCGCGCGCACCGTCATCGTCCGCGAAGATCGGAGCCGGTCGCGCCGATGAAACGGCCGGCGTGGCACGCTGGTTGCGATGCGCCCGCATCGACAAAGCAGCCGGAAGGACAACGCCGTTTATCTTGCGTCCGGGCGGCGGACATTGTCGCTGATCGCGCCGACTGCAATCCGGTTCTCGTCGTCCAGAATCGACTCATAGGCCTGCACGTTGATGCGCATCCGTGCGGGCACATGCAAAGGTCCGAACGCCAGGGCTTTCGCCTGCCCGCTCGTTTCCACGAAAAAGTAGTTCGTGCCCTTGCGCACCGGCGGCCGCGCGCAATGGGCGGGAAAAAACGCGCCGATATAGTCGAAATAGACGCGCAAGGGACATGTCGACAGATTGACGCTTGAATCGGCGTCGAGATCGACACGCAGCCAGAATGACGAGGGCAACATGGCCGAGTCGGGCCGGCTGAAGGTGAGCTTTTCCTGAAACGTATCGTATTTGATCCAGCCGTTCGGGCCGACCAGTTCGGGCGTCCGCAACTGCAAATCGAGCGGCTGCCGCTCGGGTTGCGACTGCATCGCCGTGACCGCGAAAAAATGCTCGGGCAGGTTTACGTAACCCATGCCGTCGCCCGTGATCATGTCGATGGCCCTGACCAGATTGGCCGGCTCGACCTCGATCCCGAGGAAGTCGGCCAGGGCATTCACCGCCTCGGCCTTGCCTTCGTCGCCCGATACGGCCCGTTCGTAATTGAGCATCAGCACGGGCCGTCGCGTTTTTTTGCAGTGATCCATGATCCGGCCGTAGTAATCGACGGCATGGTGGATCACTTCGACCGCATTGCCGGCCCCGCGCTGCTGCCAGCTATCCGCTATGGCAAGCAGGTTACGGTAGACGATGATGTAGTACGGATTGCGCAGGTTGGATTCGAAGAAGTTCAGATGTTGAACGAGCCGGGGAACTTTGAACCCCCAGACATCCGACTCCTTGTTGCGGTGGCGAATTCGCCTGGTGAGCTTCTCGAGGTCCTCGACGAGGAATTGCGGGTCCTCATGATTGAAACCGGCCCGCTCGCCCATGTTTACACCGAGCGCGCGCAATACGCCGGCGACCATCGACGTCCCGCCCCGCTCTACGCCGAGCACCATCACGGTCTTCTGCCGTTCGTTCAGACGCGGCGGATGAAGAACCAGCGAGCAACGCTTCAGCGGCGTTGCAAGAAGCGGCCGATTCCTCTTTCGGTCGTTCGGCTCGGACTGAATATTCACGAAAACCAACCTATTTGTGGGGGGTATTTGCGTCAATCGACGATACTATTAACGTTCGCTGATTGCAATGAAAAGTCCCTCTTTTGCCTATTGAACAGTACATCTTGCCTGGCCGAAAGCGAACCGCTTTAGTATAGCAAGCACGACATTCGCGTTATTACCTCGCCATGACTCTTGTGCGCGGCGCCATCTGAGAGACCGGCCTTCAGCGATGCAGGATGCTACGGCAAATCACCCGACCGGAAAAGGCGGCCGCCAGACCGTGCTGGCCATTCTCGGCATGCATCGCAGCGGAACCTCGCTCGCGGCGATCGCGGCGCAAAGGCTGGGCGCCGCGACCGGAAAGGATTTGTTGCCGGGCGACGAATTCAACCCAGACGGATATGGCGAAGATGTGAACGTCGTTCGTCTGCACAATTCGCTGCTCACGGCGTTCGGCCGGCCCTGGAACACGCTGCGCGGGACCTTTCCATTGCCGGCGGACTGGATCGAAAGCGCCGAATCCGAGCGGGTGCGCGGCGAACTCGAATCCTATCTCCGCGCCGAATTTTCCCGGGTGGGCGGCGCGGTCTGGGCGCTCAAGGATCCGCGCCTGAGCATCCTCGTGCCGCTCTGGTCGAGGCTCGCACACGACCTCGATTTTGATTTCGTGCCGGTCCTGTGTATCCGCAGTCCCGACGCGGTCGCCCGCTCGATCGAGAAACGCGATGGGATGCCGCCGGGCCTCGGCCGCCTGCTTTGGCTGCAATATAATGCCGCCGTCGTCGCCGAGACGGGAGACATCATCGCTGCCGTCCTCGATTACGATGGTTGGTTCGCCGACCCCGACGCAAACCTTGCACACCTCGTCCGTGCCGCCGGTCTGGCAACGTCCGATTCCGATCGTGCGGCAATCGCGAGCGAACTCGTGCGACCGGACTATCGCCATTATGAGCCTTCGCGGGCCGAAGGCCTCTGTGGCCGGTGGCAGGAGCTTTTCGAAAATTGGGCGAGCGCGCAGCGCCTTCCGGAGGCGCTGCGCGACGAAGTGCGGAGTTTCAAGCTCCACCTCGACGCGTTTGAGCCCTGGCTCGAAGCTTTGACGCAAGACAATTACACCAACCGCATGATGGATGCGCTGCAGCGCGAGCGGGATCAGCTTTCCGAAGCGGCGGACCGCAACTACCGCGCCTACATGGATGTCGACGCCCAATGGACCACGGCCAAGATGGAGCTGGAACGCCTGGAGCGCGAACGCGACGAGGTGCTGGCCGCAGCCGAACGCAACTATCAGGCCTACAAGGATGCGGACGCTCAGTTCCACGCGGCAAGAGCAGAGCTCGTCCGTTTGGAGCAAGAACGCGACGCCGTGGTCGAAGTCGCTAACAAACATTATCAGGCTTATACCGATATCGATTCCCAATGGCGCGCGGCAAAAGAGGTCATCAGCCGGCTGGAGCGCGAACTCAGCGAGACACTCGAAACTGCGAATCGCCAGTATCAGGTACATAGCGACACAATTAAACGACTGGAGCGCGAACTCAGCGAAACGGTCGCAGCCGCGAACCGCAACTATCAAGCCTACAAAGAGATCGACGGCTATTATAATGCCATGCTTCGGCGCTTCGACCGGTTGCCATTTTCGCTATTCATGCCGCCCGATGCGCGCGCGCCGGCCTCCGATGCCGACGATTCCCAATCGGAGCCACGCGGCCCGGCAGCGAAGAAACCCGCAGAAGCGGATACGTTAGAATGAAGGCCTCCGTCATTATCCCCACGAAGAATCCAGGCTCGATCTTCACCGAAGTCCTGGCGCAAGTCATAGCGCAGGAGACGGACTGGCCCTTCGAAATCATCGTCGTGGATAGCGGTTCCACGGACGGCACGCTCGACTTCATCCGCAAGCACGCGGATATCAAGCTGATCGAAATCCCGTCCGCCGAATTCGGCCACGGCCGTACGCGAAATCTGGCCATTTCCCACGCGGAGGGCGAGTTCTGCGCGTTGCTCACCCACGATGCCCTGCCGGCCAGTCCATTCTGGCTGGCGCGGATAGTCGACGCCGTGGAGAAGTCGCCCGATATAGCCGGCGCTTTCGGGCCGCATTTCGCCTACCCGACGCATAGCCCCTATGTGCATCGCGACCTGAATCTGCATTTCGACGGTTTCAGGCAATTTGACAGCGTGCTATCGCGCGACACCGATCCCGACCGCTACGCACGGGACGAAGGCTGGCGGCAGGTGCTGCACTATTACTCCGACAACAATTCGTGTCTGAGGCGCAGCGTTTGGGAGCAGATCCCGTACCCCGATGTCGATTTCGCCGAGGACCAGATCTGGGCCGCGACGGTGATCGAGGCAGGCTGGAAGAAGGCCTATGCCGTAGACGCTCCCGTCTATCACTCGCACGAATACCGGATGTTCGAGCAGTTGCAGCGAGCGTTTGACGAATCCCTCGCCTTCCGGCGCCTGTTCGGATATCGCGTCGGCGGAAACCTGGGACACGCCTTTCTCACCGGCGCCCATCTGAGCTACAACGACTGGCGTTGGGGACGTTCGAACGCGGTGCCATTGGGTCAAATATTCCGGCGCATGTGCAACAACTATGCCCTGGCCTTCGGACACTCTCTCGGCACGCGCGGGGACTGGCTGCCGGAAAGTGTCAGAGTGCTCCTGTCGCGCGACAAGAAGCTGTTCTATTCGATGCGTTCCATACAAAATTCCTAGCATTACAGTTGCATTTTCTAATGGCTTCTGAATCCATGGGCCACCATGATTCGGGAGGTCATGGATGGCTGGGGCATCGGTTGAGACGACGCTGGAGCTTTGGGCGTCGTCGTTGCGGGATGTGAAGAGGCGGATACGTCCATTGTTCAGCCAGGAACGGGTTGCGGCCTCGGCGGGACAGCTTCTGGACGGTCTGTTGGGGAACGAGCCGCGCAAGACGGGTTGGATGCGCGCAGAAGCGGTGGGCGATCCCGGCCCGTGGCGGCAACAGGCGATCCTGGGCCGCGGCCGGTGGGATGCCGATGCTTTGCGCGACATCGTGCGCGACTACGCGCTGGAAACGCTGGCCGATGAGGCCGCGGTTTTGGTTATCGACGAAACCGGTTTTTTGAAACAAGGCAAAGCGTCGTGCGGGGTTGCACGCCAGTACACGGGCTCGGCGGGCAAGATCACCAACTGCCAGATCGGGGTGTTTGCCTCCTATGTGTCGCGGCGCGGCCATGCCTTCATCGACCGGACGCTTTATCTGCCGAAGGAATGGACGGACGATCCTGCGCGAATGAAGGCGGGGCATGTTCCGAAAGGCGTGGGCTTTGCCACGAAGCCTCAGATTGCGCGCCGGATGATCGCGCGGGCCATCACCGCCAAGGTGCCGTTCGCGTTTGTCGCAGCGGACAGCGTCTATGGGGTCGGCGACATCGAGACCATGCTGCGCAGGGCGGGTAAGGGGTACGTTCTGGGCGTCGCCTCTAATCATGTGTTCCACTCCTGGGGCAAAAAACAGCTTGTCGGAGGTACCGCCGCCAACATCGCGCAAGACCTTCCCAAGAACGCTTGGCGGCGCCTGCCGTCCGGCGAGGGGACCAAAGGACCGCGCCTGCACGACTGGGCCTATCTTGAGCTGGCCGATCTCGACGGCGACGAATACAACAGCACCCTCGCTGGTGAGTGGACGCGAGGCCTTCTGATCCGCCGCAACATTGTCGATGGCGATCTGGCCTTCTTCTCCACCTGGTGCCCTAAGGGTACGCCTATGAAAAAGCTGGTATCGGTGGAAGGCCGTCGTTGGGCGATCGAGGACAGCTTCGAAGCCGCCAAGAACGAGTTCGGCCTCGATCACAACGAAACCCGTTCCTGGCATGGCTGGCACCGGCATGTCTCGCTCGTCATGCTCGCCTTCGCCATGATGACCGCCATCCGTCATCAGGCCAACGCCATACCGCTTAAAAAAACGCCGCCAAGACTTCGGACGAACACGCGGTCCTGATCCGCTGGTCGATCCAGGAAATCCGCCGTATCGCCATCAAGCTCGCACAGCGGCGCATCCAGCCCGCGCACGTCATCGCATGGTCACTCTGGCGACGCGCCCATCAAGCCCATGCCCGTCTTTGCCACCTCAGGCGGGCAAGGAGAAAAATGCAACTGTAATGCTAGAGCCTGTCTTCAGTTAGGGTCCGTCCATAAATAACTTATACAGTTCGCTTTGAGGGCCGCGAGTTTTTTCCGCGTGGTGAGATCGTATAGTTCCAGTCGCCATGGAACGAGTGGGGAGAGAGGTTGACGGCCGCCAGTTGAGCGTCGGACACCTTGACGCCCTTGGGGTATTTGTTTTCGTCCAATTCGGCGCGCACCGTCAGACCGGTTTTGGTTGTCGTTGCGGCGATCAGTTGCACGATGGTGCGGTAGCTGCGCAGTGGCTTGCCGCGCCAGTTGATGGAGATGAACGAGAACAGTCGATGCTCGATCTTGTTCCACTTGCTCGTGCCGGGCGGCAGGTGACAGACCGTGATCGGAAGCTTGATCTCGTCCGAGAGCTTTTGCAGTTCGACCTTCCATAGCCGCACACGATATCCGTTGCTGCCGCCGCCATCGGCGGTGATCATCAGGCGGTTGGCTTTGGGATATCGTTTCCTTCCCAGCGCCCGCCACCACCGGCGGATCGCATGGACCGCAAAGCTCGCGGTGTCGTGATCGGTGCCGACGCTGATCCATCCGACATTGTTGTTGATGTCGTAGATGCCGTACGGCACGGCACGACTCAGCTTGGGGTCGATGAAATCGTGAACATTGACCCGTTCGGGCCGGCCTTTGGGGCGCCAGTCCCGGCCGTTGTTCTTGAAATTGCCCACCAATTCCTTCTTTTTGGTATCAACCGAAATGACCGGCTGCTGCGCCGCCAGGAACGCCAGGGCTTGCGTGTTGATATAGTGAAATTGGGCGTCGCGATCGATGTGCTGGCCTCCTTCCCGCGTCTTGCTGTTGGCCTGCAGACTATAGCCCATGCGGCGCAGAAGATCGCCAACCACCGTAGGGCAGACCTTGTGTCCGTGCTTCGCCAGTTCCTTCATCAGGCTGCGCAGGCTGCGGGTCGTCCACAACAGCGGCTGCATCGGGTCGCCCCGCGTCGCCGGTTCGACTAGGCGCTCGAGATCGGCCAACAGCGTGACATCCTGCACGACCTTCTTCTTGCGCCCGCCACCCGCCTTGCGAAGGCGTCCAGCGGGCGCCGACACCTTGCGGCAAATGTCGGACCGTCCATGGTAAATCGTTGAGCGCGAAAGTCCGGTGATCCGCGCCATCAAGCTGACGCCGCCATGCCCCAAGGCGCGCGCCTCCAAGGCGGCAAAGCGACGTCGGCTCTGTTCGTTGAGAACAGGTGCCATCTCTCGATAGCGCTGCCGGGCGGCGCGCGCCTGCGCAGATCGAATCATGCCGCAAAATTATGGCAACCGAATCCGCCCTTGTGAATCCTTTCAGGCAAATCTTCTCAACCCGGACAAATACGACTCACTTATTTATGGACGGGCCCT
>JAKAJI010000007.1 GCA_021813825.1 Acidobacteriota bacterium
GATCAAGGTCGGCGCCGCGACCGAGACGGAAATGAAGGAAAAGAAGGCTCGTGTCGAGGATGCGCTGCACGCCACCCGCGCCGCGGTCGAGGAAGGCATCGTTCCGGGCGGCGGCGTCGCCCTGCTTCGCGCTTCGAAGGTCCTGAGCGGTCTGAAGGTCGAAGGCGACGAGCAAATCGGCGTCGACATCATCCGTCGGGCTTGCGAAGAGCCGGTCCGCCAGATCGTCGGCAATGCCGGCTTCGAAGGCGCCATCGTGATCGAGAAGATCCGCAGCCACGAGAACGCCAACTACGGCTTCAACGCCGCCACAGGCGCCTACGAGGACATGGTCAAGGCCGGCGTCATCGACCCGACCAAGGTGACGCGTTCGGCCCTGCAGAACGCTTCCTCCATCAGCGCCCTCATGCTGACCACCGAAGCCATGATCTGCGAGATCCCGGAAAAGAAACCGGCTGCGCCCGCCCCCGGCGGCCACGGCCCGGACATGGACTACTAAGCTCTAGTCCTTCCCGATTCTTTTCAGCCCACCCGGTCCCCCGGGTGGGCTTTTTGTTTGACTGCCACTCGTCACTGCCGCCGTTGTATCATCGCAAAAGTCATGAAGCCTACCTCGATCTCCCGCCGCGCCTTCAACGCCGCTCTCTTATCTAGCCCACTCATCCTCCGCGGCGCCCCGGGGTCGCAAACCACGCGCGTCAAAATCGACACGGACCGCAAAATCGGCGAGATCGACCCCAAAATCTACGGCAACTTCGCCGAACACCTTGGCCGCTGTATCGAAGGCGGCATCTTCGAGGAGGGCTCCCCGCTCTCCGACGCGCAAGGTTACCGCAAGGACGTGATCGAAGCCGTCCGCAACCTCCACGTCAGCCTGCTCAGGTGGCCCGGCGGCAACTTCAGCTCGAACTACCACTGGATGGACGGCATCGGTCCCCGCAACGACCGCCCTAAGCGCCTCGAAATGGCCTGGCACACCATCGAAGACAACCGCTTCGGTACTCACGAGTTTCTCGACTACGTCGAGATGCTGGCCATCGAACCCTACGTCTGCGCCAACTTCGGCACTGGGACTTGGCTTGAAGCCCAGCAGTGGGTGGAATACTGCAACCTCGACCAGGACACCGCAATGACCCAGCTTCGCAAGAAGAACGGCCGCGACAAACCCTGGAACGTCAAATACTGGGGCCTTGGCAACGAGATGGACGGACCTTGGCAGATGGGTCACCGTTCCGCCGACGACTACGGCAAGTTCGCCCTCGAAGGCGCCAAGCTCATGAAGTGGACCGACCCCACCATCAAGCTCGTCGCCGCCGGATCATCCAACTACAACCCGAACGCCGACTGGGTAGGCTGGAACCGCACCGTCCTCACTTATCTCAAAAACCACGCCGACTATTTATCGATGCATCTTTATGTCGGCAATCCGAGGGATAACTTCGAATCGTTCCTGGCCAGTTCGCTGAACCTCGCCGATAAGATAGAAACCGCCGAAGGCACGATCCGCGGTGTCATGACCGGCGAACCCAAGCGCAAAATCTACATCGCCTGGGATGAATGGAACGTATGGTATCGCGCCCGCGGCCAAGGCAAGGAAAGCGGCCGCCGCATCCTCGAAGAACATTACAACCTTGAAGATGCGCTTGTCATCGCGACGATGCTTAATACCTTCGTGAATCACTGCCACATCGTCAAAATCGCCAATCTCGCCCAGTTAGTCAACGTTATCGCGCCGATCTTCACGAGTGACCAAGGACTGTTTCTCCAGACCATTTACTACCCGCTCCAGTTGTTCGCGATGAACTCCCGCGGCCACGCCCTCGAGCTATACGCCGACGGACCGAGTTACTCTACCGGAGAGTACGCCAAGGTCCCGATGCTCGACGTCTCCGCCGCGTACGACAACGGCCAACTCGTGCTCAACGTGGTCAACCGCTCCCGCACGGACGCGCTCTCCGCCGACTTTGAACTCGAAGACAAGCAGTTCGGCAGCGAATTCGAGGTGGCCGAGGTCAACGGACCCGACATTAAAGCCGAAAACGAGTTCGGCAAAACCCTCGTCAAGGCCGAGCGCAAGTCCGCCTCGGCGAGCGGGAACCGGCTTCAGTACACTTTCCCCGCCCACTCTTACACCATGCTCAAGGGCCGCGTCAGTTAACCGCCCGGCTACTGCGCGAACTCCGCCACGACGGTGGTCTGCTGGTTGTTCAGCATCACCGTCGTCACAGGATTCGTCCCGCTCGCCAGCCCGGACCATTCTGTGAACGTGTAACCCGGATTCGGTGTGGCCGTCAGCTTGACCGCCACGCCCTGGGGATAAATTCCTCCCGCCGGAGTGACCGTACCGCCCTGGACCGGCGCCATCACGATCTTGAGGTTCACCGGCGGATTCACCTGATAGGTTACGCTCACGCTCGGCGCAACGTTTCCCGCGATATCCACGGCTCCTGAGCAAGTCGCCGTGAAGGTTCCCAACCCATTCGACGGTCCGGTCACCATCAGCGTCGCGTTCGTCGCCACACCCGAAAGCGTGTCCGAAGTGTTGCACCCCGCCTGCGGGACATACCCCAGCGCGTAGATCGCGCCGTTGGCAACACCCGTCACCGTCACCACAGGCGGCGTCAGATCGATGCCGATTCCCTGCGTGATCAGTCCGCTGATGTTACCGGCGTTATCGAGCACACGCAGCGAAACCGTATGCAGCGCCTCGCCGCTCACCGTCGTGGATCCGCTCGAGCCATTCGTCACCAGCGTCGGGCCGTTATCCACCCAATACCTTAACTGGCTCACGCCGCTTCCGCTGTCGCTCCCGCTTACGTTCGCCGTGACCGGCGAGACGTTTGTCCAGCCTTGATTCAGCGTCACCGAAAGCGAAATCGTCCCGGTCGGAGGGACGAGATCGATCACCGCCGGCGCGACAAATAGAACCACGCCGCTCATCGGCGCAAGACTTACATTCACCACGCCGCTGTTCACGGAATAATTCGATCCGCTCAGCGCGTCCTGTAACTGCGTCCCGTCCGCGAAAAGTCCAGCTACTGGAATGGCCGCCGCGTTCGCAGCACTGCCGTTGTTCAGCGCGACGATCGCCGTCTCGCCCGCTCCCGTCCGCGCGAATGCGTAGCTGTTCGCTGCGGTCGACGCAGCTTGCGTGTCGCCAATGAGGAGGGGAGTAAAGCTCCCTAGCCGAAGCGCCGGATGCTGCTTCCTCATGTGCGTCAACCGGGTGTAGAACTGAATCACGCTCGTATCCGGTGGCCCGTAGATATCAGGATTCCCGCTCGCATCCGTCCAAGGATACGGCGCCCGGGTATAAGGATCGCCCACCGGCCCGTTCGCACTACTGTAGAGCGAGGGCGAATTCAGCGCCGCCTCGTCGCCATAATAAATCTGCGGCGCGCCCAGGTAAGTAAACTGGAACAGCGCTGCCAACTCGAGCCGCTGTTTGGCTTGCACGAGTCCGGTGTCGCCCAATTCCGTCAGCACATACAGTGCCCGATTTGTGTCGTGCGAATCGATCAGGTTCATCATCGCCGCCGTCGACGGCGCCGGGTAATCGTCCCGGATCGCACGCATTGCATGGTCAAACTGGCTCGGCGTCAGCGCCAGAATTGCGTCGTTCCCGTTGTCGTTGTCGTCCACCCAGTTGTACGCTCCGCGCGCGAATCCCAACACGTTCCGCCGGAACCGATAGTTCATTACCGAATCCAACTGATCTCCGGCCAGCCACTGGCTGGCGTTCGGCCAGATCTCGCCGATCAGCGGCCCATCGCTTTTGTAGGTTTTCGCATACGGCCGGAAATCGTGCCACCAGTCGTGCCCTAACTCGTTCGCCACGTCGAACCGCCATCCGCTTGCACCCTGGCTGTACCAGTTCTCCACCACGTTCGTCGAAGCCCGGTAGAAGAAGTCGCGCACCGCCGGCAGCGTATGCAC
The DNA here is from genome assembly GCA_021813825.1 of Acidobacteriota bacterium. Classification (GTDB taxonomy): domain Bacteria; phylum Acidobacteriota; class Terriglobia; order Bryobacterales; family Bryobacteraceae; genus JAJYKC01. Next base: position 3,937 of record JAKAJI010000007.1, read on the forward strand.
GAACACCGGTAGGCTGTCGAATCCGGCCCAGGAGGTGTAGTCCGCCGACGTACAGGGAACATTGTTATCGAGGAACTGGAACCATGTCCGGTAAACCGAATTCAGCGATTCGCACGCGCCCGGATCTCCGCCCGTCCAACGCTGGTAGCGGTTGAAATACTTGCTGTCCGAGGACGCGTGGTTGAACACGCCGTCCAGGATCAACCGCATCCCGCGCCGGTCCATCTCCTGCGCCAGCGACGTGAGCGCCGCGTTCCCGCCAAGCGCCGGATCCACTTGAAAGTAGTCGTCCGTGTCATACCGGTGATTTGAGCTCGCCAGGAAAATCGGATTCAGGTACAGCGTGTCCACGCCCAGCGCTTGCAGATAATCGAGCTTGTCCTGCACACCCTTCAGGTCGCCGCCGTAAAACTGATTACTGAAGTCGCCCGCATACTGCGTGGAGTACGGATCGAAAATCGCCTCGTTCCACGTCGCATGCGTCATGATCCCGCCTTGTGTCCCGAACGCCGCGCCATACAGCGGCGGGCATCCCGCCGTACTCCCCGTCACGCAGTAGTCATTCGTCGGGTCCCCGTTGCGGAACCGGTCCGGGAAAATCTGGTACAGGTTCGCGTTCGCCATCCAAGCCGGTGTAATGAATGCCGGATCGTAGGTCGTCACCTGGAACGAGTCGAAAGGCTCACTCAACGAACCTTTGCCCGTCCCATCCTTGTTCACGTTGTCGTAGTCGTCGATGTAGTCGTCGCTGTAGAACGCGGTGTCGGAACCATTGAGCACCTCGAATTTGTAGTACACAATCGCCGGAGTCGTAGGCAGCGAGTAAGTAATCGTCCACTCGTCGTACAGGACATTGTTCTCGGTTCGGTTCTCCAGAAACGTCATCGGCGAATCGATGGGCCCGTTGGTCGTGTCGGTGGCAGGATTGTATAAATACACTCGCAAGTTCACGCCTGTGGCGCCGTTATGCGCCGTGCGGAATCGCAGTACAACTGACGTACCTGCCGGCGCCGCTCCGGCCGGACTGCGGTAATAAGGGTCAAACGTATCGTGCTTCAGCGAGGCCAGGTCGATCGTCGTGCTCACCGCCTGGTCATTCGAGAACGGCGGCGTGCTCGATCCGTTCGCGGTGCTGGTCACCAGATAGTAATTCGGAAACACAGCCGACGTACCGACGAACGCACCGGGATTCTCCGGCGGCAACTGGCCATACACATACCCGCCCGAGGACGTCAGCAAGCACAAGAACGCAAACGAGGCCGGCATCCCTCCGCCCGTGATCGCCGACCACGGAATCGACAACTCCCTCACGTTACCGGTGCCCGACGACGCATACGCGCCGGCGTAGGTCACTTGAGTTCCCCATCCGCCGGCGCCGTTTGAATTCCGATATTCGCGGTATCCGTCCTTGAAGTAGGTCACAAACTGCGCCCGGAACGGCAGCGTACCGATCTGCTCCCCGTCGTAGTTGAACCCGATCAGGTTCCCGTTGAGGTTCGTCCCGGCGTTCGGTGGCGCCGGCAGATTGGCCCCGACATACACGACCGCCCCTTCGCCCAGGTTCGCGTTCGTCACCGCGACATACAGGTTCGTGGCGTCCCATGTCATGTACCAAGTCTGCCCAGTCCCCGCAGTCGCTTGGTTGTTCGCGCCGTACTCGCCTGTCTCGATAACTCCGTCAATCGATGGCGTACTGAACTGTGCAAGAGCAGAAAAGGAAGAAAATAGCGCAACTAACAGCAGAACCTTCTTCATGGGCACTGAGAGTAACACCATTGAGAGCCGATGTCGAGGCTATTGCGGATGAATTGTCGGTTGAGACCATGCTCGCGCTGGGCTACCATTTCGGAGCGCCCCGGCTAGGTGCTTCCGGCACGGCGTCAAGTGGCACTTCTTAGGAGGACTAATGATCAGTAGTCAATATCTTCCCTGCCCGGCGATTGAGATCGTCGGTTGGCAGGGTTCCGCGCTCAGCAACGGGAAGGTCCTGTCCATGGGGGATTTCGCCCCATTTCGCGACAGAATCGTCGAGCGCCTCGAGAAAATCCGCAACACGAGCGCGGGTCGCAGGCTCTTCGCTGCCATCCACGCCACAGGCAAGAACGTCCGCATCCACGTCGGAGACGACTATCAGGACAATGCGGCCAAAATGGACCCAAACACTACCGACAACGGGGTGAACGCTGCCGTGAAACCGTTCCGCCCGGCTCACCACAACGTAGAACTTGCGCTCAAAGGCTCCGAGCGGGCCTGGCGCGGCCTTGACGCAAGAGACGACCGGACCACACAAAAATCCCAGATCAAGACCCAAATGTCCGTGCTCGGCATGCCGACGCGAAAGTCGGAAACTGCTCCCATTTTCCAATCGGTCATGAACCGAACGCACCTGGGTATGACGCTGGATCCCCCGATTACCCACAACCGCTTTGTCCGGCCAATGGTCGAACTGCCTAGGCGGCTCAACATCTCGCCCTCCGAATTCGACGACATGGCCAATGGCATGAAATACATCCCGGACGACGTGTACTACCCGTTGTGCTTTCTGCTTTATGACTATTTGATCGCGGGGAGCGGGACGAACGCACAGATCCGAGTGATGAACCAAATGACTTTCGATCACGACTTCGCGGCGGACATTCAGAAGGAAAGCAAGTTTACTCGCAGCCGGCAGGAGACTGCCATCCGCCTTGACGCTGTCGTGCTCGCCCATGAACTGATTCATGCGTGGCGCATGATGGCCGGCCGCCGAATCGTCTCCGGTGGTTGGGAGGAAGAAGCAATGACGAGCGGCATTGGCCCGTTCATGAGCTGGACGCTTACCGAAAATTCTTTCCGTGCCGACTTGGGACTCTCGAAACGGAAGGAGTATGCCAACAATCGTCACTCCTCGGAACTGATGCAGAATCTGCACTCGACGAACTCCGGGCGTACCTACCGCGGCATCATGTTTTGAGCCCCGGCGGGCGCATACCTCTAATGCAGGCGTTCGCTTTCCTGCGGGAATGCGTGGACCGATGTCCGCGCATTCCCTTCAGGCGCTTGGCGTGTTCCGGAATCCGAAACTTTCCGGAAACGCTTAGACTAAAAATGAGGGTCGTGTGGCCCCGCCTATGGATACGCTTTTCAGCCGCTACCGGAACCTCACGGTGCTGCTGGCCTTAATCGTCGCTCAGCTCGTTCTTCTGGGCTACCAGGTACGGACCAACCAGAACGTTCGACTGCTCCGCGTCTGGTCTGTCTCGGCCGTCACCCCGCTTGCGGAACTCGCCGAAGCCGTCCGCAGCCACACCTTCGGAGTGTTCGGCAACTACTTCGTCCTGCTTGGCGTGAAGGACGAAAATCAACGTCTCCGCGAACAAGTCGGCGCGCTGAAGATGGATAACCAGTTTCTTCGCACCCAGCTCGCCGATGCCGACCGCGCCCGCGCGCTCCAGGTTTTTCAGGCCGAAACCCCGTCGCGCACCATCGCCGCCCGCGTCATTGCGAACGGAACCGGAGCCAACTCCGCGACGGTCTTCGTCGACCGCGGCTCTTTGAGCGGCGTTGAAAGCGGCATGGCCGTCGTCACTCCGGAAGGCATCGTTGGCAAAGTTGTAGCCGCCTATCCAAGTGCATCGCTTGTGCTGCTGGCCACCGACCCCACGTTCGCCGCCGGCGTCGTCTCTCAGAAAAACCGCGTCTCCGGAACCCTAAAGGGCATGGGCCACGGCACAACAATGGTCGACTATATCCAAAACGAACAGAAAGTCGACGTAGGCGAGTGGTTCTACACCTCCGGCTACGACCGCGTCTTCCCCCGAGGCTTCCCGGTCGGCCAAGTCACCGTGGCCCGCAACAGCCCGAACGGCAAGCAAGTTTTCCTCAACCTCTCGGGCCTGCAAGGCGTGCCGGATGAAGTGCTGATCGTCCTCCAGGGCGTGCACGGCAAAATCCCCGAAAACCCTCCGCCTTCTCCCGGCGTGCACCTGATGCCACTTCCGGAGGAGGCCGGTCCCCTCTCGGCGCCAGGCGCCGCGCCCGCCGGTCCGCCAACTCTTGCTACGCCGGCCGATGAGTTGCGTGAGGTTTACCAGCGCATCGGCCAGGTTGAGAACCATCAGTACGGCACCGCCGGCAGCATCCCGAACTTCAACGCCAAAGCGCCTGCTCCGCCCACTCCAACCGCCGCCACAAACCAGCCCACCGCTCCAAACACCGCCACAGCCGCCCGGCCACCGGCACAACAGGCCGCCGCCCCGGGCATCCCCAAGCCGGCAATCGCTACACCAATGGGCGCCTCGAAGCCGTCGACTCTGGCGGTAAAATCGAATCCCATGAACAAGCCGCCCGCGACCGCGGCTAAGAAACCCACCGCGGCGCCGGAGAAATTCACCGCGCCGCTCCTCATCCCCGACCCGACTGACGCCGACCCGAGCGCTCCTGACCCCTCGACACAAACCCCGAAGCCCGCGCCCCCGGCGCCAAGACCGCAATGAGCGACTTCAGCGAGCGGCTTCTCAGCGAGCCGCGGCGGCGAAAAGGGGATCGCCTTCAGCCATTCACCATCGTCCTCGCTCCGTTGGCGGCCATCCTGTTTCAGGTCTACGTCCCGCGCTTCTTCCCATTCCTCGCCTATCTGGAACTCCCGCTCCTGGTCACGCTCCACTTCTCGCTCCGCCGGCGCAACCCCCTCCCTGCGGTGTTCTATGGCTGCGCCGTCGGTCTCATTCAGGATTCGCTCTCCCACTTCCCCCTCGGCATGTACGGCATCGTTAAGACACTTGTCGCTTACTTTGCCGCCAGCGTGAGCCAACGCTTCGAGGTCGAGCACCCGGTCGTCACCTTTACGCTCTCGTTCTTCTTTTACTTTTTTCACCAGTTCTTCTATTGGGTCCTTGCACGGGCACTGCTCGGCGAGAATATCCATTTCGATCCGCAACAGACTCTGCTCTACGGGTTGCTCAATGCCGTGGTCGCTCTCCCGCTGTTCCATGTCTTCGATAGACTGAGAGAAGTGGGCTGAGGCGAAAGCGGCCTGCTGCAGGCGAAGTGAGACCCGACGGCGAGCGCGTATCTGAATCCGAATCGGTCCATGAACACCGCGTTCCACGCGAGGACACTGGCGGCGGCAGCGCCAAGATCGCCATTTTCCAGTACAGCGCGGTAGCGGTCTTCGTGTTTCTCCTCGCCCGTTTCTGGGATCTTCAGGTCAAGAACCCTGCCATCTACCAGGAGCGCGCCGAGCAGAACCGCATCCGCGCCATCCCCGTTCCCGCCCCGCGCGGCAAGATCCTCGACCGCGACGGCCGCGTCATCGTCGACAACCATTCCTCCTACACCCTCCTGCTGAACCGCGAAAACCTGAAAACCGCGCACCTCCGCGAGATCGCTGCGGGCCTCAACCTCGACTACGACGCTCTGCTCTCGCGCCTCAACCGCTTCCGCAATCGCCCCGCCTACGAGCCGATCATCATCAAGGAAGAACTCAGCCCCGAGGAACTCGAATTCGTCGACGCCCACCGGGACCCCCACACCTTCCCCGAACTGACCCTCATCCGCGCCCAGCGCCGCCTGTACCCGCAAAACGGCCTGGCCGCCCATGTCATCGGCTACGTCGGTGAAGTCAGCGAGGCCGAACTCGACACGCCCGATTTCGCCAATTTCGACGCCGGTGAGATCATTGGCAAGGACGGCCTCGAGCGCCAGTACAACTCGACCCTCATGGGCGTGGACGGCCAGCGCCGGGTCGTCGTCGACAACATGGGCCGCGAGCGCCAGGTGCTCGACGACAAGCCCGCAATCCCCGGCCACGACCTTCACACGACGCTGGATCTCGATCTCCAGGTCGTCGCCGACCTGAGCCTTGGCAACCGCGAAGGCGCCGTCGTCGCGCTCGACCCCCGTACCGGTGAAGTCCTCGCCATGGTCAGCAAGCCCGAGTTCGACCCTAACCTTTTCTCTGCCCGGATCCGCAGCAAGGACTGGAATGCTCTCATCCAGAACCCCGACAAGCCCCTGCTGAACCGCGCCATCCAGGCCCAACTCGCACCCGGCTCCACGTTCAAGCCCATCATGGCGCTTGCCGGTCTGGAAACCGGCGTCATCGATGATAAGACCCGCATCCACTGCAGCGGCGGAGCCACGTTCTACGGACGCTGGTTCAAGTGTTGGCAGAAACGCGGTCACGGCGACATCGATGTACACGGCGCCATCGTGCATTCCTGCGACGTCTTCTTCTACACCGTAGGCAACAAGCTTGGGATCGACCGCATCGCCCAATACGCCGAAATGGCCGGCTTCGGCCACAAAACCGGCATCGACCTGCCGCATGAGGCCGACGGTGTCATGCCCTCCACCCAGTGGGTCATGCGCAATTACCACCGCAAGTGGTACGCCGGTGAAACGATCTCCGTCTCCATTGGCCAGGGCGCCGTCGCGGTTACGCCTCTTCAACTGGCCTACGCCATCGGCGGCATCGTCGAAGGCGGCATCTGGCGCACGCCGCATCTGGTACGCGACGCCATGCATCCGGTCGCCTTCCACCACGGCGATTTGAAACCCGAAGACGTCGCACAGGTGGTTTCCGGTATGTATGGTGTTGTCAACGAAGGAGGGACCGGCGGAGCGGACCGCCTGCCCGGCATCACCTTCTGCGGCAAGACCGGCTCGGCCCAGGTCGCCTCCAACCAACTGGTGAAAGCTCTCCGAGGCAGCAAACTCGCCAGCGAACTGAGGGACAACGGCTGGTTCGTCGGCTTCGCTCCCCGCGACAACCCGGAAATCGTCGTCGCCGCCTTGCTTCAGGGCGGCGAACACGGCGCCGCCGCCGCGCCCATCGTCCGCGATGTCATCAAGGCTTACTTCGACAAACAGGCTCGCCAGTCCCAGCCGATCCCCGTGCTGGCCTGGCTGCGCGCCCCGATCCCAGCCGCTCCCGCCGCCCCGAAGTCACCAGCGCCCAAGGCGCCGCCCAACGAAGCCGATCTGGAGGACCGCTAAACCGGTGGCCTCTTACCGCTCCCTCCGCGATTACGACTGGGTCCTCCTGCTTGTCAGCTTCGCCATCTGCGGTCTCGGCGTCCTGCAGATCTTCAGCGCGACCCTGGGTACCAGTTTTCGCGACGCCTGGTGGAAGCAGATCGTATGGATCGCCATCGGCGTCGTACTCATGTGGATTGTCACCGCGATTGATTACCACGCCCTGCTCGGACGCGTGCCCTGGCTCTACGCGCTGTCGATCCTCGGGCTGCTCTCCACTTTCGTCATCGGCCGCCGTGCCTATGGCTCCCAACGCTGGATCGGTGTCGGCGGCGTCCGATTACAGGTGTCGGAATTTGTCAAACTGGTGATAATATTGCTAGTAGCTCGCTACGTCTCCGACCTGAAAGGAGAACGGATGACGCCGCGGGATCTGTTGAAACTGGGCGGGTTAGTAGCGGTTCCCATGGTGCTTGTCATCAAGCAGCCCGACCTGGGAACGGCGCTGACGTACTTGCCGATTTTGGTAATGGGCATTTTTTTGGCGGGTTTGAAATGGCAGCATGCGGTAATCCTCGTCACCTCGATCGCCTTGATCTTACCTGTCGGCTACTTCGTTCTGCGCGATTACCAGAAGGAACGCCTATTGAGTTTTCTCGACCCCAGCCGCGACCCGAAGGGCTCCGGCTACCAGGTGATCCAGTCGGAGATCGCGGTCGGCGCGGGAGGGATCTGGGGTCAGGGCGTCACCCATGGAACCCAAACACAACTGCGGTTCCTGCCGGTGCCCCACACGGATTTCATCTCGGCGGCTTTCGCCGAAGAGCACGGATTTGTCGGAATTGTCGTCCTTCTCGGACTGTATTTCCTGCTGCTGATGCAGGTGGTGCAGAACGCCCAAATGGCGCCCGACCGGGAAGGTCTGTACGTTTGCATGGGCATAGCCGCCCTGTTGCTGTTTCATGTTTTAGTGAATATAGGAATGGTGGTGGGCCGGATGCCGGTCACCGGCATCCCCCTGCCGCTGATGAGTTCAGGCGGTTCGAACATCTTGTCGGTATTTATCATGCTGGGGCTCGTGAACAATGTGCGGCTCCGGCGGTTTGTAAGTTGAATCAGGCCGGGAAGTGCCTGGTCTTTCAAAGGTTTGAAGAAGTTAGCGGGTTTGGCTTAGAAAGCATTTTCTGCTTGCGCCGCGCGGGTGACGCGATTCCGGCGGCGTAGGCGTAAAGGATTCCGTTCCGGCTCAGGCAGTTGCCCATCGTTGCGTAAGCTTGGGGCCTGGACAGTAGTAACTGTAGAAAAGCCCCGCTCGGGAGTAGGATCGCAGCGGATCTCTCCGGGCGGCAAGACTCGCTCCCTCCGCTTCGAGCCCCGCGAAGCCTTGCCTTTCCGCGGCCACAAAGCGGAGGCTCTAAATGAGCAAGGAACTTGTAATCTCCTCCAACCGCCACGAAACCAAAGTGGCGATTCTCGAGGACGATCAGTTAGTTGAGATCTACTTTCAGCGCGCCAACGAATACTCGCTGGCCGGCAGCGTCCATAAGGGACGTGTCACCCGTGTCCTCCCGGGCATGCAGTCGGCGTTTGTCGACCTGGGGTTGGAACGCGATACGTTCCTCTACGTGTCGGACTTCTTTGACGAGCACGGCGAGGATATCGACCGCGTCGGTCCTACACGCGAGGAGCGCGCCCGGGAAGACCGCGGACGCGGCGAGCGCCCCCCGCGGCAGCAGGAAGCGCCCCCAGCACAAGCCGAAGGCGCGGCCCCGCCGGAAGCAGGTGCGCCCGCCGGCGAACGCCCCCAGCGCGAATACCCGCGTGGGGAAGGAGGCGACGATCGACGTTCCCGCCGTTCGCGCCGGCGTAGAAACCGCAGCCACGGTTTCCCCGAGTCGAAATATGCCGCCGGTGCGCCTGCAGTGGAAGAAGAGACCTCGGTCGAGGAATCCGAGCCCGCTGGCGCCCCTGAAGCTCCGGTGACCGGAGCCGACTTCCTGCTGCTGCCCGGCGAATCGCTGGCCAAGTACAGCCGGCCCGCCGCCGGCGCCGAAGAGGACGAAGAATCCGAAGAGGCCGCCGAGGCCCCGGCACCCGTTAGCGATGCTGAAGAGGCCCGGCTCGAAGCCAACGAAGAACTCGGCTTCGATTTCGGAACGGCCTCGAACGCTTCGCCCGCCTCAGCCGCGCCCGTGGCCGGCGCGCCCGCCGACCGCGATACCTCGGCCGCTCTTGCGACCGATGACGAAGACCAACAGCCACTCGCCACAGCGCCGGCCGAAGAGGCGCCGGAGGAAACCTCCGCAACGGAGGTGACCGACGAAGCCGCCCGTGCCTTGGACGTCTCTTCGGAAACGGAAGCTGTCGCAGCTGAACCTTCTGAAATTGCCGAGGAACCGGTGCACGAACCCGCCCTCGCTTCCCGTGCCGAAGTCATGGGTCGCCCCGAAGCTCTAAGCGCTCAAGTCCGCGGTGAGCCCGGCGGCCGCTACCTGCACCGCGGCTCCCGCAGAATGCGCCGCCGGATGCGCGGTGGTCAGGACAGGCAGGGAGCTCGGGGCGAAGACCAGCGCTCCGAAGAGCGCCGATCCGAGCCGGCCGAAACCACGGAGCCCCAGGCCGAAGCCCCCGCCATCACCCGGGCTGCCGAATCCGTCGCTCCCATGCCCTCCATCAGCGACCTGCTGAAAGAAGGCCAGGAGATCATCGTCCAGATCGCCAAGGAACCGCTCGGCCAGAAGGGCGCCCGCATCACTTCGCACATCGCTCTGCCCGGCCGCTACGTCGTCTACATGCCGACGGTGGAACACACCGGCGTCTCGCGCAAAATCGGTACCGACGACGAACGCCAGCGTCTGAAGCGCATTCTGCAAACCCACCGCGCCGGCATGCCCGGTGGCTTCATTCTCCGCACCGCCGGCGAAGGCCGTACCGAAGAGGAAATTGCCGCCGACATGAACTTCCTGTTCAACCTCTGGCTCGATATCCGCCAGAAGGCCGAGAAGCACCCGGCGCCAGTGCTGCTGCATCACGACCTCGACATCGTGCAGCGTATCCTCCGCGACCAGTTGACCGACTCGTTCAAGTCCATCTGGGTCGACAACGAAGAACTCTATGAAAGCGTGCTCCGCTTTGTGCAGCGCTTCCAACCGGCCCTCGTCGGCCGGGTAAAGCTATTCACCCGGGAAGGACCGATCTTCGACGCTTTCGGCGTCTCCACCGAACTCGAAAAAGCCCTTCGGCCGAAAGTCTGGCTGAAGTCCGGCGGCTACATCGTCATCAATCAGACCGAAGCTCTGGTGGCTATCGACGTCAACACCGGCAAGTACGTCGGTAAGAGCAACCGCCTCGAAGACACCATCGTCAAAACCAACACCGAAGCGGTGAAAGAGATCGTGCGCCAGATCCGGCTGCGCGACCTGGGCGGCATCATCGTGGTCGACTTCATCGACATGGATGAGCGCAAGAATCGCCAGAAGGTGATGCAGGCGCTCGAGGAAGCCATGCACAGCGACCGCGCGCCATACAAGATCCTCCAGTTCAACGATTTCGGCCTTGTAGCCATCACCCGCAAGCGGGTCAAACAGAGCCTCGAGCGGGCTCTCTGTTCGCCCTGCCCGTACTGCGAAGGCGCCGGCTACGTCAAAAGCGTCCGCACGACGGTCGGCGAGATCCTGCAGGAAGCCTATAAGCTCCGCGAGGCGGTCCGCGACAGCAAGGACGTCATTCTGCGCGTCCATCCCGAAGTGGCGCGCGAACTCAAATCGAGCGAAAACCAATACCTCGAAGAGCTCGAGGAAATTCTCGGCCGCCCCGTTCTCGTCAAGGGCGACCCGACCCTCCACCAGGAGAAATACGACCTGGCTTAACCCCTGTTCCCGCACATCCGGACCCTCCAAACTCCGGGTGTGCGGGCTTGTGCTATATTGAAGTATCTGCGGAATCGCAAGGTTTTGTTTTCTCGCTTTCCCTGGAACCGGATCCCCCCGGATTCCACAATTCCGCGTCCATCCCGTGTGTACTCTTTCTGAAGGAGCTCTCCGCTTGTACCTGCGTACAACCACTGTTTCGTTCTATCCCGGCGCCGCCGTGGCGCGCCGTTTCCCCGTTTCCGAATGACGCCGCCAAGAAGCTTTCCTCCCCGCCGTCCCCGCATCCGGGAAAACGTAAATGAGGCCATCCGCGCGCGCGAAGTTCGCGCGGTATTCCCCGACGGAACTGTCGAGGTGATGCCGACTCCGGCCGCCGTCCGCCGCGCCCAGGAATTGGGCCTCGACTTGATTCTCATCGCGCCTACCGCCGAACCGCCAGTCGCCAAGGCGATGGACTATGGCCAGTGGCAATACGAGAACAAGAAAAAGCAACACGACGCCAAGAAAAAGCAGCATGTGATCCAGGTAAAGGAGCTGAAATTCCGCCCCAATACCGACGATCACGACTACGAGTTCAAGAAGAACCACGCGTTGCGCTTCCTCAAGGAAGGCAATCGTGTCAAGGCGGTGGTGCAATTCCGCGGCCGCGAGATCGCGCACGTCGACCTCGGCAAGAAACTGCTGCTCCGCTTTGCCGAAGACCTCGCGCAGGCAGGCGCCATAGAGGGGCAGCCTCGCCTGGAAGGCCGAAACGCCCACGTCATCATCAGCCCGATCAAGCCAACTAAAGAAAGCAAGCCCAAAGAAGCTGCGAAAGAGCCGGCGCCGCAGCAGCAACCGCCGCAGTAGCCGGGCGGGCGGCGGGACTGACTCAGTAGAACAGGTACTTTTGCCAGCGGTCGTCGCTCTTGGCAAGCAGGCGCATCAGGTGCCGGCTCGTGTGGAGACTAAACGGCCGCGGCATTCGCGCCAGCTTCATGCCCGCTTCCTCCGGCGTGCGGCTGCCCTTGCGGTTGTTGCATGGGTGGCAGCAGGTCACCAGGTTTTCCCACGTCGTCTCGCCGGCGCGCGAGCGCGGAATTACGTGATCGAGCGTTAGCTCCGACGACGGAAGAGTGCGGTGGCAGTACTGGCAGGCGTAACGGTCGCGCATGAGGATGTTCTTCCGGCTCAGTGCGCGCGTCTGGTGCGGAATCCGCCGGTACTCGAGCAACCGGATGACGCTCGGCACCGCCTGCGTCGAGCGCGCCGAATGAATCTGCTGGTGTGACAGTTCTTCGGCAGCGGCCACTCCCTTCAACACGAGCACGACGGCGCGGCGGGCCGCACAGACGTTAATCGGCTCAAAGCTCGCATTCAGTACGAGGACGGGCTTATGCAGTCGATCCAAGCTTGGCATTTTCTAGGCTCCGGGAAGTAGTGAATTCGCTCGAAATGCCGGCGTCGGATGGCCAGGTGGTTGCGGCTCGTCCAGCGCGCGCCAGCACTGCGATAGAAACGGATCGCGCCCCGGCGCGCTTCAGCGCCGCGGCGCAGGCGCGTAGCGTCGCGCCCGTGGTCATAACATCGTCGACAAGAAGCACGCGGCGGCCGCGGATCCGGCTTGCGTCGCGCACCAGGAAGGCGCCGGCCACATTGGCCCGGCGCGCGGTGCGGCTCAGGCCGGCCTGTGCCGTTGTGGCGCGGGTGCGCCGCAATGCGTTCACCGGCTTCAATCCCAGCGCGGGCGCGAGTTCGCGCGCCAGCAGCATCGCCTGGTTGTAGCCGCGCGTCCACCGACGCCGCCAGTGCAACGGCGTGGGAACGATCAAGTCGAACCTGCGGTCGCGTGGCACGGCCAAGCGCAGCAACCTTCCGAGCGGCCGCGCCAGCGCCGTCACGCCGGCGTACTTGAAAAGGTGCACCAACTCCCGCAGCGGCTCCTCGAACACACCGTAGGCGAACACTACATCCGGGCCGTCTGCATCGGCGCGGCACAGCGCGCAGACCCCGTCCTCGTCGAGCGGGTGCGCATTTGAGAAGGGCGCGAGGCAGCGCGAGCAGGCGTAATCGGCCGAGAACGGCTGCACGGAGGCGAGGCAGGCATCGCAAACAGGAATACGGGAAATGTTTTGGAGGGGCTTACCGCAGACGCGGCAGTCATCGGGAAACAGGAGGGAGGAGAAAAACGCGACGCACTTCCTTGCGAACCGGCGGGCCGGTCCCGGCGTGAGAGTTGTGAGCCGTCTACTGCTGAAGACGCACCCCCCTTAAGCCGAGAGTATAGCGCAGTGGGAGAAACGAGTGGGGGCCGCATGATAGAGTCATCACGATATGTGGCAGCAGCTCTACACGCCATTGGGCGGAAGTTTAGGTTGGTCGGCCGCGGCCGCGTCGCTCCCCGTCGCAGTCGCCTTGATATCGTTGGGCGTGTTGCATCTGCCCGCGTGGAAATCCTCCCTGCTTGGCGTGCTGAGTGCGGCGTTGGTCGCCTTTACCGTATACAGGATGCCTGCCGGTTTGCTGTTCAGCTCGATCGGCTATGGAGCAGCGTTCGGCCTGTTTCCGATCGGATGGATCGTCTACGCGGCGATCCTGCTGTACAACATCGTCATCGACACCGGCAAATTCGAACTCATTAAGGACTCGATCGGCGGCGTCACCGGCGATGAGCGTACTCAGATGCTGCTCATCGCCTTTGCCTTTGGCGCGTTTCTCGAAGGCTCGTGCGGATTCGGCACGCCGGTGGCAGTCGCCGCTGCCATGCTCGCCGGACTCGGCATGGCGCCGCTCCGGGCCTCTAGCGTTTGCCTGCTCGCCAACACCGCGCCGGTTGCCTTCGGCGCGATTGCAATTCCGCTGGTGACGCTGGCCGGCATTACCGGTCTTCCGCTTGAGACTCTCAGCGCCAACGTCGGCCGGATTGTGGCGCCGGTCTCCCTGGTCCTGCCGGCGTATCTGGTCGTCGTGATGAACGGCTGGAGATCGCTCGGCGAAGTGTTGCCGGCCGTGGCTGTGAGCGGCCTCGCTTTCGCCGGAACCCAGTTCTGCGTCTCTAACTTCGTCGGCGCCTCGCTCACCGATATTCTGTCCTCGCTCGCCGCGATGCTCAGCCTGATCGCTTTGCTCCGCCTGTGGCAGCCCAGGGGATGCGCGGCACGTGTGAATCATCCTCACTCGGCGCGAGACCTCTGGTCGGCCTGGATGCCCTACGTGCTTCTCGTGGCCTTTGTGCTGCTCTGGGGCTTGGACGGGATCAAACACGTCCTCGATCTCGTCACGATCAAATTCGCCTGGCCTGGGTTGCACAACAGGATTCTGCGTACCGCGCCCGCGGTCACCTCCGCCTCGCCCTATGCGGCAATCTACACGCTCAACTGGCTCTCTGCTGCCGGCACGGCGTGCCTGTTCGCCGCTATCGCCGGAGCCATGTTCCTCGGCGTCAAGCCACGCCGCCTCGCGCAGCTTTCCTGGGCCACGGCCCGTCAGTTGCTTTGGCCGATGGTCACCATGGCTGCCGTACTCGCGCTCGCCTTCCTGATGAACTATTCCGGGGCTACCGCGTCACTCGGCCTCGCCTTCGCCGCCACGGGAAAGCTATTCCCCTTCTTCAGTGCGCTGCTCGGCTGGCTTGGCGTCTTCCTCACCGGCAGCGACACGAGCTCAAACGCGCTATTCGGCAGCCTGCAGGTGGTGACTGCGGCGAAACTCCATTTGAACCCTGCGTTGATGGCAGCGGCGAATTCGAGCGGCGGAGTGATGGGAAAGATGATCAGTCTGCAGAGCATCGCCGTGGCGGCGGCGGCCACCGGCATGGCGGCACGCGAGGAAACGTCGCTGTTCCGCTTCACGCTAAAGCACAGCGTGCTGCTGGCCGCGGTCACCGGCCTGATTGCATCGTTTTACGCTTACCTGCAGCCGGGTTGGGTACGGTAGTCCGCGTCACCGCGCGCGCCACCACCGGGATGAGCATATTCCGTGGCTCTACCGCTTCAGTGCGCGCGCGTGTGCTCAACTCCTGATTCAGCGTCGTGACAAATTCCTCGATCTGGCGCTGCATGGCTTCCATCTTCTGCCGCATGTTGAGAATGATCTCGACACCAGCGAGATTGACCCCCAACTCCCGGGTTAGTTTGAGAATGATCTCGAGCCGCTCCAGGTCGCTGTCTGTATACAAGCGCGTGTTGCCGACGCTGCGGGAAGGCGTCAGCAGCCCTTCGCGTTCGTACAGACGAAGCGTCTGCGGATGGATCTGATACTGCTCGGCGACGGCCGAGATCATGTAAGCAGCTTTCGAACGGGAACGAGCCATTGCTATACCTTACTCCATAGCTCTTCGCGTGGATCTTCGGCGTGCAATTGCGCCAATTCGCGAAGAATTTCGCGTGTTCGCTCGTCGTTCGCCTTCGGCGCCTGGATAACGACCTCGACGATCTGATCCCCGCGAACGCCGCTTCGCGTGTCGAGCACGCCTTTTTCCCGCATGCGCAGCCGCTGGCCGCTCTGCGTGCCGGGTGGAATCTTCAAATGTGCGCGGCCGTCTATGGTCGGCACTTCGACCTTGGCCCCGAGACTGGCTTCGGAAACCGTGACCGGGATTCGGATCTCGACGTTGTTGCCGTTGCGCGTGAACAACGGATGTGGTTCCACGCGGATGTTGATATAGAGGTCGCCCGTTGGACCACCCATGCGTCCGGCATTGCCCTTACCGGGAACGCGGAGACGCGAACCGGTGTTGGCGCCCGGCGGAATGCGGACTTCCACAGGCTCGGTCGCGACCCTCCGTCCGTCGCCGTGGCAGGATGCGCAGACGTTACGCAGACGCCCTTTCCCCTGGCACCGCGGGCAGGTCAAACTGAACTTCATCGCGCCCGCCATTTGCGTGACTTTGCCGGCGCCATCGCACTCCGGACAGATCGCGGAGCCGCCACCGGCCGACCCGCTGCCTCCACAAACGCTGCACTGCTCCTGGCGGCTGACGTTCAAGCGGACCTGCGTGCCGCGGATCGAATCCCAAAAACCGATATTCAGGCCGTACTCGAGATCGGAGCCGCGCTCCGGCGCATGGGTAGCCGTTTCGGGTCCCGCCGCGCCGCGTCCCCCGAAGAACTGGCTGAAGATGTCGCGGAAGCCGGCGTGCGGACCTTCCTCCTGGGCGCCGGTGAAGTCGCGGAAATCGAAACCGTGAAAATCGAAGCCCCCGCCGGGGTGGGCTCCGCCGCCGGGAGCGCCGCCGCCGGGCGGAACGTGATCGGAATAGAAGCCGAACTGGTCGTAGACGTCGCGCTTCTTCTTGTCGCTTAAGACGTCGTAGGCTTCCTGAATGCGCTTAAAGCGCTCCTCGGCCGCTTTGTCGCCTGGATTGACGTCGGGATGATACTTGCGTACAAGCCGGCGATACGATTTGCGGATCTCTTCTTCTTTCGCATCGCGGCCGACGCCGAGCGTCGCGTAGTAATCTTCCTTCGTCGCCATAGATTCGTTTGGGAGGCGCGTGCGCGCCTCCCGCCTATTTTCGCCCCCGCCGGGCAGTCATCTCACTTCTTGTCGTCCACGTCGACAAACTCGGCGTCGACGACATCGTCTTTCGGCTTGGCGCCCGCGCCGTCGGCCGGCGGAGGCGTCTGGCCACCCGCCTGCGCCGAGGTCTTGTACATCGCCTCGGCTAGTTTATGGCTGGCGGTCTCGAGCTTCGAGGTCGCCTGGTTGATGCGGTCAACGCCGCCTTCGGCCATCGCCTTCTTGGTCTCTTCGATCGCTTCCTCGACGTTCCTGGCGTCGGCGTCGCTGATCTTGTCCCGATGCTCCTTCAACATCTTCTCGATGTTGTAGACCATCGCGTCGGCCCGGTTGCGCGATTCGATCTCCTCGCGCTTCTTCCGGTCCTCACCCTGGTGCGACTCGGCTTCTTTGGCCATCTTCTCGACTTCGTCCTTGCTCAGGCCCGAAGAGGAAGTGATGGTGATCTTCTGCTCGTTATTGGTCGCCTTGTCCTTGGCCAACACATTGAGAATCCCGTTGGCGTCGATGTCAAAGGTCACTTCGATCTGCGGCATGCCACGCGGCGCCGGCGGGATGCCGACGAGGGAAAAGACGCCGAGCAGACGATTGTCGCGCGCCATCGCGCGCTCGCCCTGATAGACCTTGATCTCTACCGAAGTCTGGTTGTCGCTCGCGGTGGAGAACGTCTCGCCCTTGCGCGTCGGGATCGTTGTGTTGCGCTCGATGAGCTTGGTGAACACACCGCCGAGGGTCTCGATACCGAGCGAAAGCGGGGTGACGTCGAGCAGCAGCACATCCTTCACCTCGCCGCCGAGCACGCCGCCCTGCACCGCCGCGCCGACCGCGACCACTTCATCCGGGTTCACGCTCTTGTTCGGCTCCTTGCCGAACAGATCGCGGACGATCTGCTGTACGCGCGGAATTCGCGTGGAACCGCCCACGAGAACCACTTCGTCGATCTGCGTCGGCACCACGCCGGCGTCCTGCATCGCCTGCTTGCACGGGCCGACACTGCGCTGGAGGATGTCCTCCACCATCTGCTCGAAGCGCGCCCGCGTCAGCTTGATATTCATGTGCTTCGGCCCGCTGGCGTCGGCGGTAATGAAGGGCAGGTTGATTTCGGTTTCGAGCACCGTCGAGAGCTCGATCTTGGCCTTCTCGGCGGCTTCCTTCAGCCGCTGCAAAGCCATCTGGTCCTTCGAGATGTCGACGCCCTGATCCTTCTTGAACTCTTCGACAAGCCAGTTGATGATGCGTTGGTCGATGTTGTCGCCACCCAGATGCGTGTCACCGTTGGTGGACTTCACCTCGACAACCCCGTCGCCCACTTCGAGGATCGAAATGTCGAACGTGCCGCCCCCGAAGTCGTAGACGGCGATGGTTTCGTCCTTCTTCTTGTCAAGCCCGTAGGCGAGCGCGGCGGCGGTCGGCTCGTTGATGATGCGCATCACCTCGAGGCCGGCGATCTGGCCGGCGTCCTTGGTGGCCTGCCGCTGCGCGTCGTTAAAGTAAGCCGGGACGGTGATGACCGCCTTCGTGACTTTCTCGCCCAGGTAGGCCTCGGCCGCTTCCTTGAGCTTGGTCAGAATCATGGCCGAAATCTCGGGCGGGGGATACTTTTTCCCACTGACATCCACGCGGGCATCCCCGTTGTCGCCGGCCACCACGCGGTAGGGGACGAGTTTCATCTCCTCGCTGACTTCATTGAAGCGCCGGCCCATGAAGCGCTTGATCGAGTAGATGGTATTCTCGGGGTTGGTGACCGCCTGCCGCTTGGCCACCTGGCCGACGAGGCGTTCGCCGCTCTTTGTGAATCCGACAATCGACGGCGTCGTCCGGCCGCCTTCCTGATTCGGAATTACGACTGGCTGACCGCCCTCCATGACGGCTACTACGGAGTTGGTAGTACCCAAGTCGATGCCGATAATCTTGCTCATGTCCTGCTCCTTGTTAACATTCGGTCTTCGCGGATAAGCGAGCTATGTTATTTAGTCCTTCCTCATTATCAAACCTTAGCGTATCGTTGTCAAGTTGCATCAGCAAATTCCTCGTAATTGTAGTACTGACAATCACTTCGAGTTACGCCACAACCCTCACCGTAGCCGCCGCAGCGGACCTCATCCAGGCGCAACCGGAACTGGCAGCGACTTTTGAAAAACGAAGCCATGTCAGGGTAGTCTTCTCGCCGGGTGCGAGCGGGGAGTTGGCGCGTCAAATCGAGAACGGCGCGCCTTTCGATGTCTTTCTGTCAGCCAATGAGAAGTACGTTACAGACCTGTCGGCGCGTGGCTTCGTTTTGCCGGCTAGTGTCGTCGTCTACGCTCAAGGCCGGTTGGGGCTGTGGTCGAAGGAGAATAACATCCGCACAGTGAATGAGTTAGGCAAAACCAACGTCCGCATTGTGGCGCTTCCGAACCCGCGTTTTGCCCCTTACGGCCTGGCGGCGCAGCAGTTGCTCGAGGCCGAAGGGCTTTGGAGTCGGCTGCAACCGAAGATCGTACTGGGGGAGAACGTGAGCCAGGCGATGCAGTTCGCTGAAACCGGGAACGCGGACGCGGTGATCACCTCCTGGACACTCGTGGTCCAGCGTGGAGGGGTTCTTTTGCCGGCCAAACACGCTCCTATCCTCCAGGCGGCCGGAATCGTCGCCCGAACCAGACAATTCGACCTGGCAAGTCGGTTCATCGAGTTTCTCCGTGGCTCGGAGGGACAGGCAATCCTGTCCCGTCACGGGTTGATGGCGCCACCCGCCACGGCGGGCCGGTGACCCGGACTCCCGGGTGGCCGCCGTTCATCGTCTCTTCCAGAGCCGGGTGTCCCAGAGGACCGGGGCCGGGCCGGTCGCACCGATCAGGGTGAAGTCAGGATGGTCCTGATTTATTAATACGTTGCGTTCGACTCGGGTTACGACGGAGGGAACGAGCAGGACGGCGGTGCGCCGCTCATCGGCCCAGCGATCGCCGAAGTGACGAGCCGTATCGTAGGACGTCGAATCCCAGCCCGGGAGTTCCTCGGGGAGGATCTCTTCGATTTCCACTTCGGCCGGGATGCCGATTACGATGTAGGCGTGCCGTCGCGGAACCGTGCCGGAGGCGTGGACGAGGATTTCCAGCAAGGCACCGGCGTAGGTTTCTGCGGCATAAATGACGCGCCGGCCGGGAGAGTTCCAACGGGCGCCATAGAGCATGGCGCCGGTCCCGTCCAGAAGGGGATGGCGCGGGTCGGCGATCCGGAAGGCGCGCAGCGGACCGCTACGCCGGGAGGCCATAGGCGATACGTGCCAACACCTCTTCCGCCTGCCGCGCGCCGAGTTCCGTGAGCGCGGCGTCGAGCGGTGTCTTGCCGCCGATTTCCGGGTGGGGCGTGGTGAGGAAGCGGCGGGCGAGATCCCGGTTCTGCCAGACGTCTTCTGCCATGGCGACAACCCGGGCCAGGCGCTCCGTCCGCTCGCTCTCGGCGGGACTGAGCCGTTCGCGGCGGCGCTTGTAGGTCGCTTCCGGAACCACGCGGTGCATCATGGCGCGCTGGTCGGAGGGGTCCGCAAAGATGCGCCGGGCGACATTGCGAAGGGTGGACTTGGGCAAGCCGCGTTCCACGGCGTCGCTCAATTCGAGGAGCGACTTGACCGTGGTTCCGAGCACACTCTTGCCGCCAAGCACTTCACCGATCTGGCGCGCTTCGAGCATCGGTATCAGTATATCCTGAATCCAGGATCAGATGATGCCCAGCCGCAACGCATTGGCGGAACCTTCTTGAAAATCGAGTGTGCCGGATTGCGCCGCGGGTCGGCTAACCTGACAAGATGAGCGCGGCGGGGCTCGAACGGTTTGGGTATCGGCAGCAGCTTCGGAGGACGCTGCGTGCGTTCTCTAGCTTTGCGCTTTCGTTTTCGTTGATCTCGATGACCACCGGGATCTTCGGGGATTTCTCGCAGGGGTTGCGGCAGGCTGGGCCGGCGGTGGTGTGGTCGTGGGTGGTGGCGCTGGGCGGGCAGATTCTGGTGGCTTACGTGGTCGCCGACCTGGTGCGGCGATACCCGGTGTCGGGCTACGGATACCAGTGGGTATCGCGGATTCTCGGTCCCGGCGCGGGGTTCTTCGCGGGGTGGCTGCTGCTGGTGCAGTGGACGACCGGACTGCCGGGGATCTGTGGCGTCGTGGGTGAGTATTTGGGCGCGCTCGAAGGCGGGCGGTACGCCGGGATTCCGGTCTCGCTGATTACGGTGGCGGTGATCAGCGCCGCCGCGCTGCTCAACATCGCGAGCATGCGGCTGACGGCGCTGTGGAACGACTTCGGTGTAATCACCGAGATCGTGGGGTCGCTGGGCGTGGCGCTGGTACTGCTTGTCCTGTTCGGGATTCACCATCCGGACCCGGGACGGTTTCTGTTCACTTCGACGAACTACTACACGCACCATGCGGCGGGGTTCGCCGGCTTCGCGCTATCGCTGCTGATGGGCGCGTGGTGCCTGACGGGGTTTGAGGCGGCGGCGGATTTGGCGGAGGAGATCGAGCAACCCGAGAAGGTGGCGCCGCGGGCGGTGATGCAGTCGCTGATCGCCTCCGGTATCGGCGGATTCGTCGTATTGCTGGGGTTTCTGTTGTCGCTTCCGAACCTGGGCGCGGCGCAAGCGAGCGCGGAGCCGATGTTGGATGTGCTGGAGACGCGGCTCGGAGGTTTCGCCGCCGGATTGGTGCTTCTGGTGGTGTTCGCGTCAGTTTTTGCGTGCGCGCTTTCCACGCTGGCTCTGCTGAGCCGGCTCCTGTTTGCGATGGCGCGGGACAACATGATTCCGGGAGCGAACTGGCTGGCGCGGGTAAACACGAGGCACGGCACACCGGTAGCGGCGATTGTTCTGGTATGGTTCTTTTCCTGCGGCGTCGTGTTGGCCCTGGAGCGGGTGGCTGTGTTCACTGCGACGAGCGTGGTGGCCGGGTACCTCGGCTATGGCTTCATCGCAGCGGCAGGGCTGCGCGATTCCCGCGGGCTGGTGCGCTGGGTTTCGGGCGCAGCGCTGATCTGGTGCGTATTCGTGACGGGGGCGATGACGATACCGGAGTCGTCGCCTGGCGCGGGACACCTGCCGGCAAGAGCGGCGGCGTGGGGACTGGCGGTGGGTCTGGCGGTTTACCTGATCTTCATCCGAGGGCGGCTTTCGCGCGGAGAAGCGGGAGTGCCCGCGGAAGCTCTGATAAACTCGGAGTACCGATGACAGAGCAACTCGAGTTGGCCTCACGCCTGCAGGCGTACGACCAACACATCGCTCAGCTTCAGAAAGAGATCGCGGCACTTCCCAAGCACATCGCGCAGATTGAGAAGGCGCTCGACGCGCACTTGCGGCGGCTTGAGGCCGACCGGGCGGCGCTGGCGGCCAACCTGAGGGACCGCAAGCGGTTGGAAGACGACGTGAAGGTGAACGAGCAGAAGATCTCGAAGCTGAAGGACCAGATGCTGCAGGCCAAGACGAACGAGCAGTACCGGGCCTTCCAGCACGAAATCGAGTTTTGCGAGAAGGAGATTCGCAGGGCTGAGGACAAGATACTCGACTTGATGGGCGAGTCCGAGCCGCTGGACCAGAATGTGAAGAAGGCCGAGGCGGCGCTGGCGCAGGAGAAGAAGACGGTAGAAGGCGAGAAGGCGCAGGCGCGGGAGCGGACCGCGAAGGACGAGGCGGAGTTGAAGCGGCTGCGCGACGAGCGGGAACAGGCGCTTGGGGCACTAACGCCGGAAGTGCGGAGCGCCTACGAACGCATCCGCAAGAAGTGGAATGGGACTGTGCTGGCGGAGGCGACCGACGGGCGGTGCGGGGCCTGCTACATTGCGCTTCGGCCGCAGTTGTTCCAGGAATTGCGCAAGGGCGACAAGCTGGTGTTCTGCGAAAGTTGCGGGCGGTTTCTGTTCTACAATCCGCCGGTGGCTGTGGACCTGAGCGGCAACGCGCAGGCCGCGCCCAGAGATTAAGCCTCTGACCAGTTGCGGCGCTCGATGAAGGTGGCCGGTTCGTAGGTCTTTCCGGCGGCGAGGCGGCGCTGCTCCCGGCCGCTGGACCAGAGAAAGACGGGGCCGAGGACACCCGACATGAGGCGGGCGGCGGCTCCGAATTCATTTCCGATTTCCCGGCGCAGTGCGTGGATCTGCCGGCTCAGATTTTCGTTCGAGCTGCGGAGGCGGCGCTCCATAGCCCAAAGCAAGCCGCTGTAGGCGGTTTTGATGGAGCGGACTTCCCAAGCGAAGCGGGAGCGGACCCGGGGATCGGGATCGTTCCGATAGCGCTTCCAGCCTTCGAGCGTGGTGCGGCAGATGCGGAAGAGGCTGGGGCCGTTGCGTTCGAAATCGCGGCGGAAGGCCCAATCGAGGAACCGGCGGGAGTCCTCGCGCGAGATGGCGTTGTGCCGGAAGTTAAATTTGTACTGGCCGTGGATGTCGGCGAGGTCGACATCGAGCAGGAGGTTCTTGTCGCGCATCTCCTGGTAGAGCGGCGTGCCGGGCACCGGCGTGTAGAGCATGAACTGGTGGAAGTCGGTTTCCTGCGAGATGGCGTGCTCGATCTCTTCTTCAATGTTGTCCGGGGTGTGGTGTTCGAGGCCGACAATGGTGGAGCCGAGCAGCTTGATGCCGTGTTCGCGGAGTTGGCGCGTGAGCGCCTTGGTGTCCTGGCCCTTGAGCTTGGCGTAGCCCGCGCGAGGAGACTCGAGGCCCATCCAGATCCAGGAGATACCAAGCTCGACTAACTCGCGCATGGTGTACTTACTAATTGCGTTGGCGGAGGAGAAGACGTAAAGAGCCCACGCCTTGCCCTTCGCTTTCATCTGTTCGAGCAGCTCCATGGCGCGGCGGCGGTGGAGAAGGAAATTTTCGTCCATGAGGAAGAACGAACGGACCTTCATGGATTCTTCCATCTCGCACATGACACGGAAGAGCTCGTCCCCAGTCTGGTAGAAGTTGAGGAACTTGCCCTTGCCACCGAAGAAAGCCGAGGTCGTGCAGAAGTTACAGCCGAGCGGGCAACCGACGGACGGGATGATGGTTGCCGCGGTGTCGCCGCCGCCGGAGGGGACCTTGATGCCCATGGTGCGGATGTCGAAGCCGGACACAATGTGGGGATGGCGGATAGAAGCCGAGACGTCTTCGCCGAGGAAGGCACGCATCCAGGCGATGCCGTCGCCGCGGACGATGTGGTCGGCGTCGATCATGTGTTCTATGCCGGGGATGGCGGCGACGTGGCCGCCGACGACGATCGTCGACTGAGGCGAGAGTTCGCGGGTCATGCGGCACATCTCGCGGACCTTGCCGACGTTGACAATGATGGACGAGATGCCGACAATGTCGTAGCGATGGCTGGTTAATTCGCGGGCGAAGCCTTCGCGGGTGGGAAAGTCGAGCAGGGTGGAAGGGGCGGAGATGTTCTCCTGGATCATCATGATGCCCCAGGAACGGTGGAACATGCGCAGAGAAAACTCTCCCTGGCCGCGCGTCACCTGGTTGTGGTAAAGCTCCATCGGGTTGACGCGGCGGCTGCCAAACTCGTCATCCTGCGCGTAGGGTCCAAAGACGGAAGTTAAGAGAACGCGAGCTTGCGTGCCCTTCGGATGTATGTTCACTTCATTCAATTCCTGATTGCGATGTTACACCCGGCGGGAAAACCGTTACGTAATATTACTGTAATTTCAATTTGAAAAGGCGCGTGTTTGGGCGGGACGTGCAAATCCGCGCGTTCACGGCTAATGTGGAAATGTGATGCCGCGCCGGTTTATTCCCCTTCTCATCGCTCTTATCGGACTCTCAGCCGCCACACCGGCGCAGGTGCTGGTCCGGATGGGCACACTGGCACCAAAGGACTCGCGGTGGTACCAGATTCTGATTGAGATGGGACAAAAGTGGAGCCAGGCGACGGGAGGAAAGCTGAAACTGCGGGTATATCCGGGCGGAGCACAGGGCGATGAGCCGGAGATGGTGCAGAAGATGCGCATCCACGAGTTGCAGGCGGTGGCGCTGTCGGGTGCGGGGATGAGCGGGATCGACGCGAGCGTGTCGGCGCTGCAGATACCGCTGATGTTCGACTCCTACGACGAACTCGACTGGGTACGGGACCGGATTGCGCCGCGGCTTGAGAAGGCAATGCTCAGCCACGGCTACGTTGTGCTGAACTGGGCTGACGCCGGATGGGTGCATTTCTTCAGCAAGCAGCCGGAGACGACGCCGGATGACTTTCGAAAGATCCGGCTGTGCGTGTTGCAGGGGGACAGCGCGACGTATGAGCTGTATAAGAACAACGGATTCCGGCCCGTGTCGCTGGCCGCGACCGATATCCTCACCGGGCTGCAGACGGGATTGATCGATGCGTTTCAGGCGCCGCCGCTGGTGGCATTCACGAGCCAGTGGTTTGGCGGAGCGCGGAACATGCTGGACATTAAATTCGCGACGCTGGTGGGGGCGACTCTGATTTCGAAAGATGTCTGGGACAAGTTTTCGCCGGCCGATCAGAAGAAGATTCTGGAGATCTCGCAGCAGTCGGGAGTGGAGTTGCGGAAGGAGATCCGGGGGCTGGAGGACAGTTCGGTCGCGATGATGCAGACGATGGGGCTGAACGTAGTGACGGCGACGCCGCAGGCGCGGGCGGCGTGGAAGCAACTGATACAGACGAAGCTGTACCCGGCGCTCCGTACGCACGGGATGCCGCCGGACTTGTTTGACGAGGTGGAGAAGTTGAGCGCGGAGTATGAGGCTGCGCATGCCGCGCCGAAGGCTAAGCCGCACACCGGACGTGCGCGCCGGTCGTGAGCGCCTCGTCTCTGCGGTCCAGGATCTTCGAGACGCCGGAGAACCTGCTCGCCACGGCGATGCTGTCGCTGATGGCGCTGTTGCCGGTGCTCGAAATGGCATCGCGGCACCTGCGGTTCATTCCGAGCATTCCGGGCTCGCCGGTGTACGTGCAGCATCTGACGCTATGCATCGGGATGTTCGGGGGGGCGCTGGCGGCGCGGTTCGGACGGTTGCTGACGGTTTCGGCGAGCACGATGTTGCCGAAGCGGTGGCGGCGGCCGGCGGCGATCCTGGCGGGTTTTGTCCTGACGGCGGTAGCGACGGCGCTCGCTTACGCATCGTGGCAGTTCCTGGTCAGCGAGCGCGAGGCTTCGAGCATGCTGGTGCCTGGGATTCCGAAGTGGTATGCGCTGCTGGTGATGCCCTTGGGCTTCGGCTGGATCGCTCTGCGCGCGGTGTGGCACGCGGATGCGAAGTGGTACGGGAAGCTCGCCGCGGCAGGTGGGCTATTGGCCCCGGTGATCTTGAATTCGGCCGACCCGTCGACGCCGGGGTTGTTCCCGCTCGGAGTGGCGCTGCTGTTTCTGGCGACGCTCGCCGGCTTGCCGGTATTCGCGGTGTTTGGCGGGTTTGCGTTGTTCTTGTTCTGGCATACGCAGACGCCGGTGGCGAGCGCGCCGGTGGAAATGTACCGCCTGGTGGCTTCGCCCCTGCTTCCGTCGATTCCGCTGTTCACTTTTGCCGGGTATCTGATGGTCGAAGGCGGGGCGACGCGACGCCTGCTCCGAATGTTCGAGGCTTTGTTCGGGTGGGCTCCGGGCGGACTGGCGATCGTGACGGTGGTGATCTGCGCAATCTTCACCTGGGGCGGGTCGGGGCTAACGATTCTTTCCCTCGGCGGACTGCTGGTTCCGGTGCTGATCCGGGCGCACTATCCTGAGCGATTTTCGATTGGACTGTTGACGGCATCGGGGTCGCTCGGGCTGCTGTTTCCGCCGAGTCTGCCGGTGATTCTTTACGGCGTGTATGCGCAGACGCCGATCGACAGTCTGTTTCTGGGAGGCATTCTCCCAGGACTGCTGATGGTGGCGCTCGTTGGAATTTTCGGCGTGCGGCAGGGCATTCATAGCGGCGCGGAGCGGGCACGGTTCTCGGCGAAGGAAGCGGCGCAGGCGTTGTGGGAAGCCAAGTGGGAGTTGCTGCTGCCGGCGATCATGCTGGTGGGTTTGTTTGGCGGATTCGGGACGTTGACGGAGGCAGCGGCGCTGACGGCGTTCGCAGCGCTCATCGTGGAGGCGGGATTCTATCGGCAGCTTTCGATCCGGCGAGATTACGTGAGGGTGTGCGTGGAGTGCGCGGCGGTGGTCGGCGGGATTCTGCTGATTATCGGCAGCGCGCTGGCGTTTACGAATTATCTGGTCGACGCGGAGATTCCGTCGCGGCTTGTGGACTGGGTCCGGTTCCATATCCATTCACGGATTTTGTTTCTGCTGGCGCTGAACGTGGCGCTGTTAGTCGTCGGAAGTCTGATGGACATCTTCGCGGCGATTCTGGTGATTGTGCCGCTGCTGAAGCCGCTGATCGGAGTTTACGGGATCGATCCAGTGCAGATGGGGATTATCTTCCTGGCGAATTTAGAGCTTGGTTACCTGATGCCGCCTGTCGGGATTAACTTGTGCCTGTCGGCTTACCGGTTCGAAAAACCGATGGTGACGGTCTATCGGGCACTGCTCCCATTTATTGCGGTATTACTTTCGGGGGTTCTGATTATTACTTACGTGCCTTGGATCACGACCGTGCTGCCACGCGCCTTCGGGAAGTGAGCGTTGCCGTGGCGCTTCCTCCGTACCCATGGCCTATGCCGGAGCTAGACACGCCTCGGCTTCATCTGCGGAAGTTTGCGCAGACGGATTTACTGGCGGTGTACGCGTGGGGAAGCGATCCGGAGGTGGCGCGGTACGCTTTGTGGGACCGGCACGAGTCACCGGTGGATTCGCAGGCATTCCTCGACTTTTGCTTTCGCGAGTATGCCGAGCGTGGAATCGGGCCATGGGCGGTGGTTCGCAAGGATTCGGGTGAGTTGATCGGCAACTGCTCATACGGGCGGATCGTGCCGGAAGAGTCGAGGATCGAGCTGGCGTATTACTTCGCGCGGCCGCACTGGGGCCATGGATTTGCGACGGAGGCGGTGCGGGCGGCGATGGATTATGCGTTCGGCGTGATCGGGGCGCGGCGCGTGGAAGCGCGGTGCGTCGCTGACAACAAGGCAAGTGAGAGAGTGATGCAGAAGGCGGGGTTGGAGTACCGCGGAACCCTGCGATGTTACTTGGGGCAACGGGATGAGATGGCGGATTTGACCACTTACGCGCTGGAGCGCTATCAGTGGCTGGGTCAGAAGCGGTAGGCGAACCGTGGCCGCTTGCCCGGTTAGCGTGAGGGTGTCAACATAGGTCAGCAGCGGGACCATCCGGCGCGAGGGAACGCCGGATCGACGGGAATCGACGCGGAGGGTAGGATGACGCCTTTGAGCGCATTGTGGTTGCCGATTTTGCTGTCTGCGGTGGTGGTGTTTGTGGT
Source organism: Acidobacteriota bacterium (assembly GCA_021813825.1). Lineage (GTDB taxonomy): Bacteria > Acidobacteriota > Terriglobia > Bryobacterales > Bryobacteraceae > JAJYKC01. Next base: position 31,587 of record JAKAJI010000007.1, read on the forward strand.
AAGCAGCGTGATTCATATGCTGCTTCCGTGGCATAAGGGCGATTACAAGAAACTGCCGCACGAGGCGGAGGTGCTGGACGCGCTTCGGCCGTTTGACATACCGCCGGGCGACTACATGGCACCGTGCCCGCAGAGCACGAAGGATTTGGGCTCCGCCGAGTTCAAGGAGAAGATGAACCAGGGCCCGGTGATTGTCATGACCGTGCTGCCGACTGGACCGATGGCGATGGGACGGAACCTGGCGCTGTGGTTTCTCTACTCGGTGGTTGTGGGGTTGTTCGCGGGGTACATAGCGGGACGGGCGCTTTCGCCGGGGACGAATTATCTGCACGTGTTCCGGTTCGTGGGGGCGACCGCCTTCATCGGGTACTCGGTGGCGTTGTGGCAGATGACGATCTGGTACCGGCGAAACTGGACCACGACGATCAAATCCACAATGGACGGGGTGCTTTACGGGTTGCTGACGGCCGGGATGTTTGGCTGGCTTTGGCCGCGATAGGCGGCGGCGAACGCTACACTATCCCTTTAGGGGTTTAACTTGTCGCGTATCGCATCTGCATTTCGTAGTTTCTTCGCTATTTTGTTTTCGGGTGCACTGCCTGAGGACATCGCGTCTACCTTCGGGTATGTGAAGAAGAAGGCCGAGCCGCCGAAGCCAAAGTTTGTGCCGACGGCGGCCGACGGCGCGCTGCAACTGCTGGGCATTCTGCAGCGGGACGCGCGGCTGCTGGATTTCTTTCTGGAAGACATCACGCCTTACTCGGATGAAGAGGTCGGGTCGGCCGTGCGCGATGTGCATGCGAAGTGCCGCGCGGCGCTGACCCGCTATGTGGAACTTGCTCCCGTGATTGACGGGGTCGAGGGGACGTTTACGAAACTCGATACTGTCAACCCGGCGGCAGTGAAGCTGCTCGGAAACGTGCCAGCGAAAGGCAAGGCGGCGGGCGGCGTATTGCGTCACAAGGGTTGGCAGGCAAGGAAGATTGATCTGCCGGCGATTCCGGGTCCGGACGCGACGGCGATTCTGGCGCCGGCCGAACTGGAAGTCGAGTAAGGGCCTTGTCCACTCCGTTTGTTGTCGGGATCGATCTCGGCACAACCAACAGCAGCATGGCGTATGCACGGACGGATGCCGCACCGTCGGATCCGCTCGCGACGCCTCCGGTGCATCCCTTCGCAATCACGCAGTTGGTGAATGCGAGCGAGCCGAGGGAAGAAGCGCTGCTGCCGTCGTTTTTGTATCTGGCGGGACCGAACGATTTCCCCGCCGGGGCGCTGGCGCTGCCATGGAGCGAGGATGCGCCGCTGGTGGGCGTGCTGGCGCGGAAGCGCGGCGCGGAAGTTCCCGCGCGGCTGGTTTCGTCGGCAAAGTCGTGGTTGTGCCATGCAGGCGTTGACCGCACGGCGGCGCTGCTGCCGCTGAACGCGCCCGAGGGCACGGAAAAAGTTTCGCCGGTGCACGCCTCGCGGCTGTATCTGGAGCATCTTCGGCACGCCTGGGATCAGGCGCACCCGGACGCTCCGCTTGAAACACAGCACGTTCTGTTGACGGTGCCGGCCTCCTTCGACGCGGTGGCGAGGGACCTGACGCTGAAGGCCGCCGCCGAGGCGGGTCTGGGCGATGTGGTATTGCTCGAAGAGCCGCAAGCGGCTTTCTACGCCTGGATTGAGCGGCACCCGGACTGGCGCGAGCGCATCTCGGTGGGCGACCTGATTCTGGTGGCCGACATCGGCGGCGGGACGACAGACTTCACGCTCATCGCGGTGACCGAGGAGGCGGGCGAATTGAAACTCGAGCGCGTCGCGGTGGGCGAGCATATTCTGCTGGGCGGCGATAATGTGGACCTGGCGCTGGCGCGGCACGTGGAGCAGGAACTCGCCGGACGGAAGGTGACGCTCGATTCGCTGCAGTTGTACGGGCTGTGGCAGCAGTGCCGCGAGGCGAAGGAAGCGCTGCTCGATCCGCAAAACACGAAGGACTCACTGCCAATTACGATTCTGGGGCGCGGGTCGAGCCTGATCGGCGGGGCGATCAAAGCGAAACTGATGCGCGCCGACGTGGAGCGGATCCTACTGGACGGTTTTCTGCCAAAGGTGGAGAGCACGGAGATGCCGCAGCGCGCGCGGGCGCGGATGGGGTTGGCCGAGCTCGGGCTGCCGTATGCGACCGACGCGGCAATTACGAGGCACTTGGCGCGTTTCCTTCGGCAACCGGCGGCTGGAGCAGCGGGCGAGAGCGTTCGGCGCGGTCCGAGTGGGCTGGCGTGTCCGACGCATGTATTGTTTAACGGCGGTTTGCTCCGAGCGGGTGCGGCGCGAGAGCGCCTGATGGAAACGCTGAATACGTGGCTGGCGGCCGAAGGCGCGCCGGCAGCCCAACCTCTGCCGGGCGAGGACCTGATGCAGGCGGTTTCGCGCGGCGCGGCCTACTATGGGTTGTCGCGTTTGGGGCGCGGCGTGCGAATCCGCGGCGGCGTGCCGCGGACTTACTATGTCGGCATCGAAAGCTCGCTGCCGGCCGTGCCCGGGATGCCCGCTCCGCTGAAGGCGCTGACGGTAGTGCCGTACGGAATGGAAGAAGGTACGGAGTTGCGGTTTCCGGATCGCGTATTCGGGCTGGCCGTCGGCGAGCCCGCAGAGTTCCGGTTCTTTCATTCGGCGACACGGCGGGAAGATGCGGCGGGAACGCTGCTCGACGAGATGCCGGCCGATGTGGAGGAGCTTGCGCCGATGCAGGTGGAGTTGCCGGCCGAAGGCGCGACGGGCGGGTTCATTCCCGTGACGCTCGAATCGGCGGTGACGCCGACGGGGCTGCTGCAGCTCTGGTGCGTGGCGCGCGACGGGCGCCGATGGAAGCTCGAGTTCAATGTGCGGGAGCGCCACGAGGGATGAACATCGGGATCGATCTCGGCACGACGAACTCGGCGCTGGCGTTCATCGATCCGGAGGAAGCCGCGGGCGCGGATTTTCCGCCCATTCACGTGCTCGATGTCCCGCAGCACGTGGCGCCGGGGCGGATTGAGCCGCGGCGGACGCTGCCGTCGTTCCTGTTTCTCGGCCAGGAGACGTACATCGGCGCGTATGCGCGGGAGCAGGGCGCGCTGATACCGACGCAGTCGGTACATTCGGCGAAGTCGTGGCTGTCGAACCCGGATGTGGACCGTACGGCGAAGATCCTGCCGTGGGACGCGCAGGAAGGCGGACGCGTGCTGACGCCGGTGGAAGTGTCCACGCGGATTCTGGCGCATATCCGCGATGCGTGGAACAACGCGCATCCGGGTGAACCGCTCGCCGCGCAGAACGTCGTGCTTACGGTTCCGGCGTCATTTGACGAAGAGGCGCGAGAGTTGACGGTGGAGGCGGCGCGCGCGGCCGGCATCGAGAAGCTGACGCTGATCGAAGAGCCGGCAGCGGCGTTTTATTCCTGGATTGCGAATCACCTCACGCAATCGCAGAAGCAGCTTGTCGATGGGCAGCTTGTGCTGGTGTGCGACGTGGGTGGCGGCACGAGCGACTTCACGCTGATTCGCGTGAGGCGCGAGGGCGACCGGGTGGAGTTCACGCGCACGGCAGTGGGCCAGCATCTGCTCCTGGGTGGAGACAACCTGGATCTGACGCTGGCGTGGCTGGCGGAGTCCAAGCTGAACCGGCAGCTTTCCCTGCGGCAAAGAAGCGCGTTGCGGCGGCAGTGCGCGGATGCGAAGGAGAGACTGCTCGCCGATGCGGGTTTGCCGTCGGTGGAGATCAACGTGCTCGGCTCGGGGGCGTCGCTGATCGGCGGGGCGCTGAAGACGACCATTTTGCGGGAGGAGGCCCTGGAGCTTACGCTCGAAGGATTTCTTCCTATGTGCTCCGCAGAGGACAGGCCGAAGGAAGAGAAGAAGAGTCTGTTCCGCGAGCTGGGCTTGCCGTACGTGTCCGATCCGGCGATCACACGGCATTTGGCAGCGTTTCTGGCGGCGAACGGGAACGCGCGGCCGGACGCGATTCTGTTCAATGGCGGATTCTTCATTCCGCAGGTTTGCCGGGACCGTGTGGCCGACGTGGTGGCTTCGTGGACCGGGAGGCGGCCGCTGATTTTCGAGAACCAGGATCTTGATCTCGCGGTGGCAGTCGGCGCTGCGTACTACTCGTACGTGCGCTCGACGGGCGCGGGATTGATTGTGCGGGGCGGTTTACCGCGGGCGTACTTTCTGGGCGCGGGGCAGGTAGGGGAGACGCAGCAGGCAGTGTGCCTGGTGCCGCGCGGGGCGGAGGAAGGTTCGGAGATTGAGCTGGACCAACCGGGGTTGCAGCTTGTGGCGAATAAACCGGTTTCGTTCCGGCTGTACAGTTCGCTGGCGCGGACCGAGGACCGTCCGGGAGACACGATTACATTCAAACCGGGCGATGAATCCGCGCTGCACTTGCACGCACCACTGCACGCGGTGATCCGGTTCGGCAAGCAAGGCGAGCGGCTGGTGCCGGTGAAGCTGGGCGCGCGGTTGACCGAAGTGGGGACGCTGCAGGTGTGGGCGGATTCGAAAGTAAGCGAGCACCGCTGGAACCTGCAGTTCGACCTGCGGAAGGCTGCAGCGCAATCGTCGCGGCCGGCGGCCGTAGTGAGTGAGGAAGCGTTGAAGGCCGCGCTGGATCTATTGACGCAGACGTTCTCGCAGCAAGTGCTCCCGCCGGAGGAGTTGCCGGCGCGAATGGAGCAGGCGCTGGCGCTAGGGCGGCTGTCGTGGCCATCGAGCGCGATTCGCGCGTTGGCCGATCGGATGCTCGAACTTGCCGACGGCCGCAAGACAAGTGCGGCACACGAAGCGCGGTGGCTGAATCTGTGCGGATTCTGCCTCCGGCCGGGATTTGGATTTCCGGGGGACGACTATCGCATCGAGCAGGCGCGGCGGGTGTATGCGTCGGGGTTAACGTTCGCCAACCAGGTGCAGAACGAGATCGAGTGGTGGATCTTCTGGGGACGTGTGGCGGGTGGGCTGAACCGGAATCAGCAAGCAGATGTGTACCAGCGGCTTTCGCCGATGCTGCTGCCGCGAGGCCAAAAGAAGGTGCGTCTGAATTCGAGCCTGCTGCGGGAGATGTGGCGCACCGCAGCGAGCCTGGAACTGCTGCCGGCGCCAGTGCGAACACAGCTCGGGGACGCGATCGTGGCGCGGCTGAAGACGGGTGAGTTTCGCGAGCCGGGCCTGTGGTGTCTGGGGCGGTTGGGAGCGAGGAAGCTGTTTTACGGGCCGATCAACCAGGTGCTGCCGGCGATGACGGTGACCCGGTGGGTCGAGGCCCTGCTGAAGGTAGGCAAGGCGGATTCGGCGCTTGTGGCCATGGCTCGGCACACGGGGGATGCGACGAGGGACCTGGCTCCGGCGACGCGGGATCTCGTGCGGCGGGCGCTTCCGGAAGCGTTGCACGCGGTGCTCGAGGGTGAGGAAGAAGAAAACTTAAGTGGCGTATTCGGAGAAGAGCTTCCGAGTGGCCTCTTGATTGCTTGAGCGCAGCAGTCCGAAAGCGCGCTCCGCGGATTGGAACGGCGATTGCCTGCTGCAATTCCGGGCCAGTCCAGCCGGCATGGCCGTCTACGGGGGCGTAACTATGTCGCGCCGAGGCTGACCCCTTAAGCGAAATCTGCAAATGGAGGTTAGAAAAGATGGCGCGCAATACCGGAGACCGTTACGTTTGTGAGAAGTGTGGCGCGGTGTTGGTGTATGAGAAGCCGTGTACCTGCACGACGACCAAGGAGCATGCGCATTCAGAAATCTGCTGCGGACAGCAGATGAAGGCAGTGCCGCACGGGACCGCGAAGGAAGAGGTGGGTGCTAAGGCGCACCACTGAGAGAATCAGGCATCGGGTGGGTGCTATTCCGCGCCGGGTACGCTGGTGCGGACGGCGTAAAGGGCCGCCTGCGTCAAGATGAATAGCGTGCGTCCGTCCTTGCCGCCGAAAATCAGATCGAGTGGGCGAGCGGGGACACGGATGGTTTCCGAAAGTTTACCGGCGGGATTGTAGACGAAGATGTCACCGGCGGCCAGATAGACGTTGCCGTCACGGTCCTGCACGAGACTTTCCCCGCCCTGCTCGACGAACAACTTCAGATTGGCAAGCGTGCCGTCGGGGTTGACGGTAGCAGAGTAGGTGCGCTCTTCGGCTTCGTTGGTCACGTAGAAGGGCTTGCCGGGCATGCCTTTCGCCAGGCCGTAGCACTGCAAGATATCGGCAAATTTGTAGGGACCCGTCACAAAGGCCGGATCGGTTGGCAGGAAGAGCGTGTGGTCCGGGGAGACGTATTGGAACTGCTTGCGAGTGGTGACGTTTTTCGCGAACAGTTCGGGGAGCGTGACGTAGCGGAGTGTGGCGTGGTCGAGCGTGTCTGAAAAATCTCCGTTGACCCAGTAGTCAACCGGCAGGACGGGTGTCATGGAGGGGCGATCCGAGGAAGGTTCGGGGGAGAGGACCGTGATCTGGTCTTCGGGAGCATCCGGCCGGAAGGAGTAGACGGAGAGGCCTTTGCCGCCGGAGGAGACGACGAGAAGGTCGCCGGATTTGTCGAAGACGAGGTTGACCGGGTCGAGGGGATCGTCGCGAAGAATCCGAAGATCCTTCGCTTCCGGGTCATAACGATATATGCGCTGAAAGTGAGAGTCGACGAAATAGAGGCGGCCGGAAAGGTCGACCGCGGCGCCGGAGATGTTGTAGAAGCCGGAGGCGAGTTTCTCGACCGTGAGGGTGTTTCGAGGGGGAACCGTAGGACGGCCGGTGACATCCAACCAGGCGAATTCGCGGTCCCGGACCGCTCGGTGGAGACTGGCGTCGTAGATGCAGTCCTCGAAGGAAACCTTGCTTGATCGGACGTGCTGGCGGCAGCCGGCATCGCTGCAGATGGCCATGGCGCTGTTGCTGTCGACGTGGACGTTGCGGAAGTGAATGCCGTGGGAGTTGTAGATGCGGACGGCGTAGGGGACGGGATGGTAGCTGCGAACGACGCGGTAGCCGTGATAGTTGGCGATGGTAATGTCGTGCGAGCGGCTGATGGAAAGCGAGATGGCGGAGGCGCTTTCTTCGCGTTCGCCTTCGGTTTGCGGTGCGTAGAATTCCCAGTTGGCGACATTGTCGAGCGCAATTTCGACGCGGACGTGGTGTTCTGCCGAGAGTTCGTAGACGTGGCCCGGCGTGGAGGTGTCGGAGACGTAGAGGCCGGATGCGGCGAAGGTGTCGGGAGTCCAGATGTTCGCGAATGTGCCTCCGCCGCCGTGGGTGATCCAGAGACTGGGAAACTGCGAGTCCCAGCGGCGGCGTGGATCGGGATCGGAGAAGAGGTTGGGGGCGTAGGGGTTGACGCGCTTGCCATCGAGGCCCCGCGTGCCGTGACCGCCAAGGAATCGGACGTCGTCGACGAGCGAGGTCTCGCCGGCCATCCACAGAACGCCGGCGGCGCGGCTGTTGATGCCATTGGTGTAGACGCCGATACCGGTCACGATGTTCGTACCCCAGCGCGGAGCCTCGAGCAGCGGGACAGGCCCGCCGGGGCCTTGGAAGGCCGGCGTGGATTCGGGAATGTCGAACTGGGTTTGGTCCGGATGGAGGCCGATCAAGACGCTCTCGGGGCGCAGATGGATGGTGTTGGTGACGATGTAATGGCCGGAGGGGATGTAGAGAACCGGATGCGCGTTGATCGCCTGCTGGATGGCGGCGGTTTCGTCCGTGACACCGTCGCCGCGGATGCCGAGCGAGCGGAGATTGACCCAGGTGGATTCGGGAGGGAGGGCGCGAATGGCGTTTGGCGTTGGCGGGGGTAGGGTTTCGAGCGGGACCGCGGTGAAGCGGGTCTGGATGGCGCCCACGGCTCCGAAGGAGGAAAGCGTGAGGCCGTGGGAGAAGGCTTTGACGTGGTAGGTGGACGAAGGGGCGTGAAGCTCGTGTCCGGATTCGCGGAATTTCGCAAACACGGGCACCTGCCGGCAAAGGATGTCCTCGAAGTTCACCTCCGTCATGCGGCTTTGCTCGTTGCTGATTACGACGGCGGGGCCGGAGATGTTCTCAAAACGCGAATTCTTGATCCAGAGTTCGTCGGAGTAAGCGGGGTCGATTGCAACGGCGGTGGGCGTGTCGCGGAATTCGTCGTGGACGAGCGTTAGGTTGACTTCGTTTTCGCGAATCGAGGCTTCGCGCTGACCGTCGAAGGTGGAGTCGATGAGAGTGAATTGCCAGGCTGGGGAGGGCTTCTTCGTGAGAATGCCGTAGCGGCCGCCGTGAAAGTGGAGATCTTCGGCTTCGTTGCCGATGTCATTCAGGGCCGCGAGTGCGGAGCCGATATGGAAATCCATATGGGCGAGGTAGCCGTGCTGGGCAACGTGGAAGCGGATGCAGACCGCAGCGGGGTTGCCATCGCCGATTTCGAAGTCGATGTTGCTCATTGCGGAGTAGAAAGTGCCGGGATTCGCGTCGGAAATCGATGGATCGTAGGGAACGCCGCCAGGCGGCGCGGGCGGAAGGCGGAAGGGGAAACGGCGCCCGGCGGTAGGATGGGGGCGGTTTCCCGCGTAGAAAAACATGTAGGCCAGGCCTTTCTGGTAGCCGGGCGTGTTGGGCGCGAGGACGAAGACGGGGCGGTTGGCGCCGTAGCCGATGAGGCGGATGCCGGACCAGACGTAGATGGTGCGTGTGATCCGGTAGCGGCCCTCGGGGATGAAGAGGATTCCTTCGCCGGTGGTTTCCTCCACCTTGTCGATGGCGGCCTGGATGGCGGCGCTCGAGTCGGCTTGGCCTTGGGGGTCGACGGGGAACTGGCCTGGAGTGAGATAGACGGCTTGGGGATCGTCGAGGCGCGTGGGATAAACAGAGGCCGATTGAGAATTCAGCGACGTGGCGAAGACAAAGAATACAAAGACCAGGAGCCTCTTCATGGCAGAGCCATCTTATCGTGAGTGCGAGTGGGCGCCCCAAGCAGACGTTTCTATTCTGCTTGGGTGCTCGTGGTAGGATCGCGCGTCCATGGGCCAGATTGCCGGCTTTCTGCGGGCGGTGCTTCGGAACTGGGTTGCGGCTGCGGCCGGGGTGGCCGCGATCGCGTTGCTGAGCGTGTGGGCTTCCTTTGGGCATGCCGTGGCGCCTTGGATCACGGGAGCTATCGGGTTCGCCACGACGCTGGCGGCGTGTTTTCCCGCCTGGAGGCGTCAGGCCGAACGGGCGGAGCAGGCTGAAACTAAGATGGCCGAGATGGCGGGAAGGCCGGAACTCGCGCTGCGCTGCTTACCCGTAAAACCGGGAAAGATTGATACGCAGGACTGGAGCGCGATGGGCGTGGAGACGATTTATCAGTTTGCCTTGCGGAATAGCGGTTCGATTCAGGCGGTGAATGTTGCGATCGACGATATTGTCGTGGGCGCACCAGGTCGGCCGAGGTCGTCGATCCTGTTCGAGAAGGTAGCAAGCGTCTCTAGCGGGCAGGAGCATCCGGTTCCGTTTCGAATTGAGGGCATGGGGCCATTTTTGAACCGCGATATCTGTCATTGCCTTGGGCAGGCGGGCGGGACGGACGCAGGTTCGACGGTCCGCGTGCCGCTCAACCTGCGGTTTTCGAATCGAGATGGATCGCGGTGGATCCAGAAGCACGAACTGGCCTACAGCTTTCCTTCGAGCCTCACCATCGAGTACCGGGGCATTGAGCGCGATCATAGTTAATTGATCGTGGCGATGAACGAAGCCTCTTTACTTGCGCGTTTGCCGGCGTCGCGGCGCGGCCTGGTGCTTGGGATCGGAGACGATGCGGCGATTTACCGG
>JAKAJI010000172.1 GCA_021813825.1 Acidobacteriota bacterium
TCTCCTGGTCCACCTACTTCGGAGGCAACAGCATCGACCACGGAGCGGGAATCGCGGTGGACGCAAGTTCGAATGTCTACCTCGCCGGATCCACCTGGTCCACGGCCTTCCCCGTGCACAACCCCTTTCAGGCAACCAACCACGGCGGCCAGGACGCCTTCGTGGCCAAGTTCGCCGCCGGCGGCGGTTCGGTCGTCTTCAGCACTTATCTCGGCGGCTCCGGCAGTTCGAACTCACCCATCGAAGGCGCGGTGGGCGTCGGCGTCGACCTCTTGGGGGATGTCTACGTGGGAGGAACCACAAACTCGATGGACTTCCCGCTCGCCAACCCGCTGCAGTCCTCGGCCCACCCCTACGGCACGGACCTCTTCATCACCGAATTCAACCCCCAAGGCTCCGCTCTCCTCTACAGCACCTACCTCGGCGGCAGCAGCTACGACTATGCCCAGGCCTTCAGGGTCGACGGAACGGGCAGCGCTTACGTGGCTGGCACCACTCTCTCCCAGGACCTTCCGCTCGTCAACCCCTACCAATCCAGCCCCGCGGGTATGTACGACGGCTTCGTGATCAAGATCTGTCCCTACGGGCCTTCCGTCTCCACCGCAACCTATTTCGGCGGCGCGATGAATGACGCGGTCAACGCTCTCGGCGTCGACCACTGGGGAAATCTCTATCTGGCCGGCCAGACCGCCTCCACCAACCTCCCCGCCGCAACATCACTCGGCAACTTAACCGGCATGGCCAACGCCTTTGTCGCCAGCATCAGTGGGCCCGGCGACCACTCGGCGTTCCTGGTCTGGCTTTATCAGGGATTCTTCGCCCGTCCCCCTGATCCAACGGGGGAAGCCTACTGGTCCGGATCCCTTGATAAAGGACAGACCGAGTCTCAGATCGCCTACAATTTCTACGTCGCACCCGAAACATACGCGAAAGACTTCGCCATCGTCGCCGCCTACCAGTCGATGTTGGTTACCAACCCGGACTTCACGGATTTCCAATACTGGCTCACACAATTCGACTCGGCATCGACAACCGCCGCCGCTCAGCTTGCCCTGATTAACAACCTGATCGCGACGTCTTCATTTCAAGCGAAGTTCGGTGGCATGACCAATACGCAGTTCGCTTCAGCTTTTTACCAGCAGATGTACGGTACGCCACCCTCATCCTCTGTTCTCAGCCAATTGGTCAGCGAGTTGAATAGCGGTATGCAGCTCGGAGCCTACATCCAACAGCAGATCACGGCGTCCTCCTATATCAACCTGATCACGATGCCGGTCGAGGTCGACATGACTTACCTGAGCTTGCTCCACCGCACGCCAGACCCAAGCGGCTACGCCTACTGGCTGAACGACTTGGAAAATGGATACCCTATCCAGAACCTGATCACTGGCTTCGTGCTTAGCCCCGAGTTCCAGGGCGATTTGTAATCGCTGAAGCGACGATTTTCCGGTTCGCCAGCAGGAGTTCCCCTGCAATTGCGCCTATTCCTTCGGAGTCTCTGAGGGCGCCTGCGAACAGGCGCTGTGATAGACTCACAGTTGAATTCGGACAATGGGGACGGGCTCAGCGCCACTGGTGGAAATAGTTTGCCCGCACGATGGACATTCATCGTCGCCCGGCGCTCCTGCAGCCCGCTGCACCACCAGCAATCTGGCGGTTCTCGGTCGCACCGCCGTAGATAAGCTCACGCAACTGGAACAAGTGTTGTCCGAGCCCGTCCCTTCGGCTGATGCCGCGGCCCCGCTCTCGCCCTTCCTCGTTCAACTTTGGCGGAGACTGGAAGGCAGTCGGGCCTGCTACAAGGACGCGAATCGGCGATCGGATTTTCTCGCGCATTACCTCCACGTCATCTGCCTCAGCTCCTATCCGTATCGCTGGCCGCTTCCGCCGTCAACTCGTGAGTGGCTCAACCAGCCCGTGCCGGTTCCCAGCCTGGATGCTGCGGAGGGTATGCCGGCGACCCTGACCCGTTATCTATCCAGCGTCCAGCAGAGCAACTTCTCTCAGCTCGACCTGAAATCCCGGAATCATTACGACAGTTTTCTTGCCTGGTGTGCCTTCGAGTTTTTCCCCAGGTGGAAGATCCCGTCGGAATTGATGCCGGATGATTTGGCAGCTTACCTCAACGAGCCGGTCGACGGTTTCCCGGCGCCGTTCACCAGAGGTATGCTGGCCATCGAGCGGCTGCGCACCCGGCTCACTTCCGAGGAAATCCGATCTCTGCCCGAATCTCGGCTTGCGGCCATCGCTTTCCAGTTGATGACAGGCGCCCTTCGAACAAATGATCTCCGCCTGCTGCCGCCCTTCCTGTCCCGCTTCTGGAGCGCCCCGGCAAATACCCGTCCACTGACACGCTTCGAGGCCATCGAACAAATCCTCGACCAACACTCTGGGCCCCTCCGGCCCGCGCACCGCAACCGCACGCCCGTCGCCTCCGGCCAGGATACGAACGGCTGGGATCCCTCGCTTCTGCTCCGATCCGGCAAGCCGCCGGACATCCCTGCGCCCAAACCTCCGGCGCTGCACCCCCTGCCGGAAGGCATCATCTCCTACAGGGACCACAAAACGGTCTGCGGTCTGCGGTTGACCGGCTCATGGACCCTCGCGGCGCTGAAACGAACTGGCCTGAAAACTACCGACCTCGAATTCGACTTGGGCCGCCAACGCATCGAGGCCGAGTATCGCCGCAACTCGCAGATCCTCTCAAACTTCTCCCGCTCGGTTCACGTCTTCACCCTGAATCCGGAGTACCTGCTGGAGTGCGTGGCCTGTAATCTCAGCCGCGTCCAGCCGCAGGACTATTTCATCGGACAGTTCTTTTGGGAACTTCCGGACATCTGCCGCATCCACGAACCCGCGTTGGAACTGGTGGACGAAATATGGGTCGCCAGCAAGTTCGTCGCCGGCATCTATCGCCGGCGAACATCGAAACCAGTCGTCAACGTGGGCACGGTCAGTTCCCCGGCCGAACCGGACCCCGCCCTTACGCGGGAGAACTTCGGCGCCGCGCTTACCGATTACGTCTTCCTCACTGTCTTTGATACCGTCTCCTCGATCGAACGCAAAAACCCCCTAGCTGCCATAGAGGCCTTCCGCCAAGCGTTCCCCCGCGGCAATGAACGGGTAAAGCTGATCGTCAAGACGCATAACCTGAGAAAGTGGACCGCTGGCCGGGACCGAGCGCACTGGGACCGCGTCATGTCGCTCGCCGCGCGGGACTGGCGCATCATCGTAATCAACGAAACTTTCCCCGAGTCGGCCATGTCATCGCTGTACGCCGCCGCGGATTGTTTCGTCTCCCTGCACCGCGCCGAGGGCTTCGGCAATTGCGTCGCCGAGGCCATGTATCACGGCCGCCCCGTCATCGTCACCGAATATTCCGGCGTCTGCGATTTCTGCACTCATCAGAACGCCCGCTTGGTCGACTATCGCCTGGTTCCGGTGCCGAACCAGCACTTCCCGTTTCTCGATCCGGACCGCTCCTACGAGTGGGCCGAACCATGTACCGCAACCGCGGCCCGGCACATGAGGGAACTGTACGAAGATCGCGCGTCGGGCATCGAAATGGGATCTCGAGGACAGGCCCTCATCCGATCCCGGTATTCGCTCGATAGCATGGCCCGCCGTTACCGCCGGCGCCTGGCCGAGATTGGCTTCGGCGCCGTATGAAGCCAGCGTGCGAGAGAAAGCTCCAACTGGCATGACCAAAGGCCGCGCCGACATTCTCATCGAGGGGCCATTCGAAACGGACTACTCGTTGGCTGCCGTTAACCGGAATCTCACGCGCGCCCTCCTCCAACTCGGCGAAGCCGTCGCCATCCACCAGCGGGACAACACCACCGCCATTCCGTTCTCCGAAACATTTCCCCAGCAATATCCGGAATTGGCCGCTCACACCGTCCCCGCTCCGGCTGAGGCAAAGGCAACCATACACTCCCGCTGCGTCTACCCCCCTTACTGCGATTCCCTGTGGGCCCCGGTGCGTGGCGTTCATTGTTTCGCCTGGGAAGAATCCATCTTTCCCGCGCGCTACGTGCGAAGCTTCAACCACGGCCTGGAATTGATTACCGTCGTGTCCGAGTACGTTCGCCGGGTGCTTCGCGATAGCGGCGTCACCGTCCCGGTCGAAGTAACCGGCAACGGCGCGGATCACATTCTCGAGCCCGATCCTGAGCCCTATCCCCAGCATCAGCCCGGCGTATTCACCTTCGTGCACGTCTCTTCCTGTTTCCCTCGCAAAGGCGTCGACGCGCTCGTCGAGGCCTACTGCGCCGAATTCAACCGAAGCGACGACGTGCGGCTCCTCATCAAGACATTTCCGAACCCGCACAACAATGTCGAACCAATCATCCGGGAATCAGCCGCCCGCTATCCCCGCCACGCACCCATCGAGTTGATCTGGGAGCCCTTTTCCACGGCCCGGATGAGGTTTCTCCTCGAAAGCGCCAACTGCCTGGTCTCTCCAAGCCGTGGCGAAGGCTTCGGACTTCCCGTCGCCGAAGCCATGTTGCTCGGCTGCCCGGTTATCGCCACCATCCACTCCGGACAGGCCGATACGTGCTCGCCCGAATGGTGCTGGCCCGTGGACTTCACCCTCCAACCCGCCCGTTCCCACCTCTCCGAAGCCGGTTCCCTTTGGGCGGAGCCTTCCGTCGCCTCGCTCCGCGAGCAGATGCGCGGAATTCTTTCCACCCCCCGCGCGGAAATTGAACGCCGGACAGCCCTCGCCCGCCGGCACATCGAGGACCGCTTCACTTGGAAGAAAGTGGCCCAGCGCCACCTCGACCTTTGGAACCGGTATCTGCAAAAGAGATCGCCCGTCCCTCAAACCGTAGCGCCAAGGCAAGTCCACCATATCGGCTTCGTCTCAACCTGGAACACGCGCTGTGGAATCGCCGAATACACGCGCTACGTCATCGACAACCTCGGCGACGATCTCCGCTATACCATCTTCGCCGCCGAAACCGCCGATCGCGTCCGGCCGGACGGAGAGGAAGTCGTCCGCTGCTGGGACTCGACGAATGAATTGGAGAGGAGCTGGGACGAAGCGGGCGTCCTCGCCCGCGCCATAGTGGCGCGGAACGTCGACCTCGTCTGGGTTCAGTTCAACTTCGCCTTCTTCGCCCCCGAAGCGCTGGAGTATCTCATCGACGAAGTCCATCGGGCCGGTGTGCCCGTCTTCGTCACTTTGCATGCCACCAACAACGAACGCTTCGCCCGCCTCGCGGCCGCCTTGCGCAAAGCCGATCTGACCATCGTTCATCGCCAGCAAGATGTCCGCCTCCTGTTGGCCGAAGGAGTCGAACGCGTCCTGCTGCAAGAGCATGGCATCTTGGCGCCCCGGTTCCCCGACAAAGGAGACAACCCTCGCGTCCGGTCTCTGGGCTTCACCGTCGCCTCGTTCGGATTCTTCCTCGACAAAAAAGGAATCCACGAACTCCTTGTTTCCTTCGCCGCAGCGCTGCACATCCGTCCGGGACTGCGGCTAAAGCTCGTGAATTCCCTCTACCCCATCCCGGAATCGGCCCAATATGCCGCATCCTGCCTGAAACTGGCGCGAGACTTGAGGATCGCCTCTCATCTGACCGTTTCAACCGAGTTTCTCGATGAGGCCGCGGTGCTCGCCGAACTTCACTCATCCGACCTCATCGTGTTGCCCTACGTCGAATCCACCGAGTCGGCCAGCGGCGCGATCCGTCTGCCCCTGGCCTCCGGAACCCCAATTCTCTGCTCCGATGTCTCGCTATTCGACGAATTCTCAGACACTGTGCATCGTTACCCCGTCGGTGACCGCATCGCGCTAGCCAACGCCATCGTTCAGCTAGCCGCCGACCCGGAGAAGCTTCACCAATTCTCGGCCCGCCAGCGGGAGATCGTCGAAGAGTTCTCCTGGCCCCGCGTCTGCCGGCGGTTCCGCGAAATCATCCACGAAACACTCGAGTCGGCTTCCCGAACCGGCAGGAAAGAGGCAATCGGGCAGGTCATCGGAGCCGGCTAGTGTCGGACCGAATGGCACACCCCGCGAATGAGCGCATGGAAGCGAACAAGTCCCAACCGCTCCCGGCAGATCTCGAAGCCATCGCAGCCGAAGTGCGAGCCATCCGGGAACGCAGGCGGTTCGGGGGCAGTTCCCCGGTCACCCTCGGCGAGGCACGCCGGTTGCTCGCCGCAACGGACTCCTTGCTTGCGCGTGTGCGGGACCGTTCTCTCCTCGCCGCGTCGATGCCGCCCCGCCCGCCCACGTTTCGGGCCCGCTTCGGCGCGCTCCTCATCGCCCCCGTTCGGCGCATCGTCTTTTGGCTTGCTCATCAGGTCCAGGAATTCGAAATCGCCGCGGCGGCGAGCCTCGCCGATCAAGCCGAGTTGCTTAAGAACGCCGCCAACGCCATCGAAGGCATCGAAAGCTCACTGATAAACATCGAGGCCACACTCGAACAGCAGGACCGCCTTTTGTCCCGGATTCCGGAACTCGACGCGCGTCTAGCCGATCTCGCCGCCAGGCAAGCCGCCACCCAAAGCCAAATCAACGTCCTGCGTCTCGGACTTGCCTCGCTGCGCGATTCCTTGTTGGAAGCCTCCGCCTCTACTCCAAAACACGAAGCCTAGCCCGACTCGCTTCCATTCCGCCTCTGGCCCATCGCACCGCCCTGCGAAAGCAGGTCAACTGGAGCTAACATTGGGGGAGTCGAGGCCACAGACCTCCAGGGTTGGGCTCTTACGCATCTTCGCGACAAGATTGCCCGGCCCTCGTTCCACATTTGCAATGTCGACTCCGAAATTGAATCTTGTCTACGGCGGTAATCCGGACTACACTCTGCTTGCGAGCTGTGCGGGTGACGAAGATACCGGGGGTGGTTTATGCGCCTTCGACGGTCACACGCTACAGGTCATCGACCGCGTCAGTAGCGCCGGATTGCGAGTGGAGGGCGATCGGATCATTCGGCTGCTCCGCACTCCTATTTCCACTGGCGGCGGCGAGTTTGTCGTCTATGACGCTCGTGGGGTCCGGCAGTATTTCCGCGTCGACGAACTCAGCGATGGACACTACTTTGCCTGGGATGGCGACCATATCGTGGTCGCCTCAACCGGAACGAACAGCATCCTCTGGATATCGATGTCGGGCGCCGTCGATCGCGTCTGGCGCATTCCCGGGGACGACGATTCCTGTCATCTGAACGAAGTCGTTCTCCACGAGAATCGGTTGTTCGTTTGCGTCTTCGGCGATTACGGCGACTACCGGGGCTACAAAGGCCGCGAACGAAGCGGCGACGGCTACGTCTTCGATCTCGAGACCGGGGACAAGGTCGTGAGAGGACTCTGTGCGCCACACAGTCCCCGGCACTTCGACGGCGCTTGGGCCGTCTGCAGTTCCATGCGGAACGAATTTATCCAGTTTGCCTCCGACGGCGCCACACCGGAGCGCACCGCCCTACTCGAAGGATTCACGCGCGGAGTCGCTGTGAGCGACGACTATATCTTCGTCGGAGAAAGTGCCCGGCGCTCCGATCCCGGACGCATCCAGCGCGGCGCGATCGCCGTCCTCTCCCGCACGACGCTCGAAACAGTCTCACGAATTCGCCTCCCCTTCCAGGAAGTTTCCGAACTCGCGCTCGCGCCACGAGAACTCGTCGAAGGCACGCGAATCGGCTTCCGAACCAACCTACTGCGAATCCATGAACAGGACCAACTCTTCCTGTTCCACCAGCTTGGCCTGGAACCGAAACGCATCTGGGCGACGTCGGACCCCTTACCGCCCGAACAGTGCCGCGCCGGCGTTTCCGCCGCAATCCCCGATTCGTTCGAACTCGGCAAACTCACGCTCGTAGACTGCACCATCCAGAACCTCGGTGAGTGCTTCTACTCTCCCGGCATCTCCAATCCGGTCAGCCTTTCGTATAAGTGGCAGCGAACCAAGCGTTCCCCAATGATGGAGCACCAGGAGGGACTCCGGACCGGTCTTCCCTGCGTCCTCCCTCCCCACGGCAAGCTCAACCTCCGCATGGAAGTCATGCCTCCCCCTCTCCCCGGCGAGTATCTCTTCATCGTTACCCTCGTTCAGGACGGCGTCCGCTGGTTCGACGAAATTGACCCGGCCAACGCCTGCTCCGCCGTTGTCGTTGTCCGCGAGCCTCAACAAACCCAAGCCCCCGATTCCTCCACTGACGCGCCGGCTTACCTCGCTCCTCGCAAAAACTGAGGATCCCGCCAGTCCCACACGCGCTCCGGAGCCTGGTCGATCGGCACAGCCGTCCGGTTCCACTCCGATGTCGAAGGCGAATTCACGCCTCGCAACTGGATCGCAACGCTCACAACTCCTGCAACCACAAACAGTACCGTAAAACTCCGCCGCTTCCACCCCGCCTCGAGCGTAAGCTCCGCCGCCACCGGCACAAGCAGCACCATCAAACACGGCAATAAGTCGCACAGCAGACGCGGCCCATAGGACGCTCCTCCCCACCACATCCGCCACCGCGATGTACCGAACCACCATGCCACCGCCAACACGGCCAACAGAATCTCCAACGGCGCAACCGGATACCGCCGCCGGAAATACGGCAGAAACCGCGCCCCCGCAAACAGCAGGAACGGACTGAACACAAACAGCCCGCGAGACGGACTCACCAGCAGCGCGCTCAGCGGACCCACCGGTACCGCGAACGACCAGATCGTCGCCTCGGTCGCCTCGTAGTAAGGACTCAGCCACGACCCGAAGGCCCCTAAGTTAAAAACAAATAGCGGCGCCGCGCCAGCCAACGCACCCACAACATAAGCCGCCACCCGCCGCCGCGCCGTGAAGAAAACCAGCACCGCGAACCCCACAACCACAATGAGATTCGCCGGCCGGATCGTATACGTGTAACCTGCGCAAACGCCCAGCCACAACGCGGCCGGCCACTCCCCGCGCACCGCCCGCTCGTAAAGCAATATCGCGCAGGCCAGCAGTAACATCGACGGCCCGTGCTGATACAACCCCCGGCTCGCGGACGAATAAGCCGCCGTCCCGGCCGCGAACAATCCCGCCAGCAGCAATGCCCGATCGAGCGGCAACCGCGCCCGCAAATAGACAAACAGCAGCCCCGCCGCCAGCGCCGTAATGAAACTCGAGCAAACCAACTCCAGCACGAGCGGCGGCCCCTGCAACGTCATCGCTTCCAGGTCGCGCCCGAAAACCGCGTAGGCCTTATCCGCCACCCCCACCATCGGCACAACCAACAGCGGCACACCCGGCGGATACACGTTCCAGAAATGCCCCCGCGCTTTCGCCACCGCCCAGTAAGCCTGCGGAAACTGGCCCCGGTACTCGTCGATGTCGGCGTCCCCGTGGCGCACGATACTCACCGCCGTCGGGATCACAAAGTGCGGATCTCCCGCGTCAACTCGAGGCCCCGCAAGATAGAAGCAAAACACCGCGAAGAAAAACAACCCCGCCTCGAGCCACACCGGCGCGCGTGCTGTCTCCATCGAGGCGCCCGTTGGTTACTCCCCGCTCCGCGTCCTGTGCAAGAACCTCTCCACCCCCGCGCGGCAGTCCTGCGTCGTCCGCGCAATCGCATTCGCCTGCGCCCCCGCCTCCAGCGCCGCTTCAATGCCCAACGAGTCCATCTGGTACAGCAGGCGCTTGCCCAGCGTCACCGCCGATGCGCTCTTCGA
>JAKAJI010000173.1 GCA_021813825.1 Acidobacteriota bacterium
AGTCCGGCACCTGCAAACTGCCCGCGCAGGCCCCTTCCCACTCGTGCGCATCGCACAGCCGCTTGCCCAGGATCCAGCACACCTCCGCCGCTTCCCGCGCCCTCACCCACACCACCGGATACTCGGTCGGAATGTCGGGAAACTCGAACTGATCGATGCATGCCTTCGCATCCTCCGGCTTCTGTGTCGCCGGATCGTACAGCGGCGCCATGTACTTGCCCCCGCAAATTCTTTCGAACCGTGGATTGTCGTAACTGACGCCAAGCGCCTTCAGCTTCGCTCTCGCCTGCTCCGGCGTCATCGGATGCCGGGCAACCGCCGGATTGCCTTGGCCGATGTAGCCGGACCGCGCGAAAACCTCCCGGATCGCCTTCATCTGAGCCTCGCTCAGCCCATGAACCTGCTGCAGGTTCCGGAACAGCGCCGCGTTTTGCTCTTCGAAGGTAACGCTCTGGCCCGCAGACATCGCTCCGGCCACAACGAGCGCCGCCGCCATCGCCAAAGTCCCGAATTTCATCGCCACCACTCCCTCACCGCCGCGTTATATAGAAGAAATCGCGATTGTCCGGATAGCCGAGGAAACGCGGAACTACCTCGCCCGAGGCGGACTTGTCCACCGCCTTCATCTGCTGGATCAGATGTTCCACCATGAGCTTCGATCCCGCCCTCCGGTAAAGCGCAAAGTAGGTGTGCTCCAGCGCGTTCATGTCCAGCAGCATGGCGTATTCGCACCGGTAAGCCTGAAACACGCGCGCCATCGCCGACGGCGTGGCGGCGGTGAACACGGAATAGATCAGGAACCGCTTCGCCCCGTTGCGCGCCAGCGCGGCGCCCGAGCGCATCGTCCGCAGTTTCATGTCCTGCGATCCGGACCAGTTACCCGGACCCCAACGGTTCACCAGCGCCCCCGGTACCCCCGCCTTCGACCCCGCGTCGAATTCGATTAACGGAACCCCGTTCTGCCGCGCATGGCGGATCCGCGCCAGCACGGCATTGTCGGCCTCCGTCCACGTCTTCATCGCAAACGTTCCGTCGTCGAGCGTGAACATCGTCGACAGGCCGGGCTGCAGTTTGCTCAGCACCACGCCGTCTTCGAGAAATCCGTAGTGCGTCCCGTAGTTGCGCAGCGCCAGGTCGCCATACTTGAAGGCTCCATGCGCGCGCTTGAATCCGCCCGTGAATGTCGCCACCGTCGTTGAGGCATCCTGCGGGCTCACCAGGCCCGTGGCCACCAGCGGGCTGATCGTGCCAATCCCGTCCGGTCCCGGTAGCTTGGGATCCCGCATGCTCGCCAGCATGTGCGCCGACCAACCCACCTTCGGATGCTCCGTGCCCAAAGCGTAGCCAAGCGCAAACCGGTCGAGATCGAAGGCCACCGAGTAACACAGAGAACCGGCCTCCGTGCCGTCCAACGTATTCACCCGCCCCGTGTACGTCTTGAAAAGAGCGGCGTCGATCAGGTTCGGCTGGACAATGCTGACGAACACTCCCGGGTTGCCTTCCGCCGGATACCACGCTCCGGGGCTCAGGCCGGCCGGCGCCGCTTTCTCCGTCGCGATTCCAAGGCTGCCGCGGGCCAGCGCCTGGGACGCGAATCTTTCATCGATCATCGCTGCAAGCGGGCGGTCGTTGAACTGCGCCGGCGCCCCGCCCGCGGCCTTGCCCTCCGCCTGCGTCTTTCCCGCCTCGCGGTGCACGTCCCCCAAAAGAATATGCCCAAGCGCGATGATGTTCTCCCCGCCCCATACGTGCTCACGAAGAAACTCCGTCGCCCCCTCGAGCGTCGTCCGATGTCCCGTGGCCGCGTTGCGCAGGTAGATTCGTCCGTCGCACAGCGGGGAATAAACCTGCGCCGAAGCTTTCGCCTTCTCGAGCGCGTTCGGCCGCTCGCCCCAGGAAATCTCGCAAGGGTACCGCCGGCCGCCCTCGAAGATCACGATTCCCGCCGGGTACGTCTGCTCGACCGCTACCTTCCTCCCGCCCGGATTCGGGTTCTCCAGGTGATAGCTTGTTCCTCCGGCCCCCCCATCCCACGTCAGCTCCAGAAGATACCAGGCATTGATCCGCGGGTTGAGGTTCACGAGCGTCACCGTCCCCTCCTGCCCCGCTTTCCCCTTCACCCGCAACTGGCTCGTCTCTCGAAAAGGCTGAAGATCCACAATCGTCTTCGGCCCGGCGGCCTCCCGCCCCGCTTCTTGCACCCGTACCCCAACTGCGATGAGAGGCACTAGCATGGCCCACGTGGCTGCGGTTGCAAGCTTCATAGCGCCAGCAGAACGACGACGCACATCAGCAGAACCACGATCTGGCTCGCCCGGTCTTTCATCGCAAAAACCAGCGGGTCGTCGGGCAACTGCCCGCGGTGCGCCTTGAGCCACACCGCGCTGATCCAATAAAGCAGCAGCGGGCACAGCAGCCAAAGCAGTTCGTACCGCGAATACAACACATGAGCTACATCGCTGTTGATATGGAGCGCGAGAACCAGCACCGCCACGTAACCGCTGGCAATCCCCATCCCCAACAGAACGTCGCCATCGGATAACTCGTAGCCCCGGGCCCGCGCACGCTCGCCCTGCACCCGCCTCATCAACGCAAGCTCGCTATATCTCTTCCCCAGCGCCAGACTCAAAAACAGGAACAGGGAAAAAGCCAGCAGCCACTGCGATGGCCGCACATGAGCCGCGGCGGACCCCGCCAGGATCCGTATCGTGTACAGACCCGCCAGAAAAATCACGTCGAGAATCACAACCTGCTTGACATACAACGAGTACAGCAGGCTCAACGTCAGGTAGATCAACACCGCGAGAACAAACAGGCCCGGCACTAACATCGCAAGGAGAAAGCCGGCCACAGCCAGCGCCGGAATCATCTCGAAGGCATAGCCGAGCGGCATCTCCCCGGAAGCAAACGGCCGCCGATGCTTGTTCGGATGGCTGCGATCCGCCGATAGGTCGAGTAAGTCGTTGATCAGGTATCCGCACGAGGCAACGCTACAGAACGCCAGGTACGCTAGCAACAGGTTCCCGATCGCGGCAAGATCGTCGGTCCGGTGCGCCGCCAGCAAAGGAACAAAGAGCAACAGGTTCTTCAACCAATGTTGCGGGCGCAGCGCCCGGAGGTAATCGGCCAGGCTCTTGCCCTGCTCCTCGAATACGCGATCCACCTCCGCGACTCGGGCCACGCGCGAACGTACCCCGGGACTTGGACTCACAACAATCGCTCTCCGCGCCGCGGCCCACACCGGGATGTCCCGCCGGCTGTTTCCCGCATAATCGAACGCCTTTTCGCCAAACTCCTCTACCAGCCTCCGGCGCTTCGCCTTCCCGGCGAGATTCGTGACGCCGTCGCTGGCAAGAATCAGATCGAACAGGCGCAGATGATCGGCAACGCGCCGCGCCGTCTCAATGTCGCCCGCCGTGGCCAGTACGATCGTACGCCCCAAGGCCCGCTGGGACTTCAGGTACTCGGTAAACTCCTCGCGATAGGGAAGTGTCCCCGCATCGATCGGGAAGTAGCGCGCCACTTGGTGCTTCAGATAAGCCACCCCGTGGAGCAGCCAGATCGGCAGACTGAACAGGCGCCACGGCTTCTTCTTCAGCAAACCTGCGACGGCCTCAAGTAACAGGTCCGTCTTTACGAGCGTTCCATCCAGATCGACGGCCAACACGGTTTGTTCGGGCCCCCGCTCTGCCGATCGAACCGCGGTGACTCTGGCCGCTGCAGTCATAACTGCCTGCTCTCTTGCACAAGCAGCACGCCTCGTGCCACCCACCGCGCGAAACGAAGCACACGCCAGGATTCACTCGTCTTATACGGGCGAGGAAATCAGCGAGTGCGCACAACGCAGAAATCCCGCGTGTGGCCGCCATTCGGAGAACTGCCCTCTCAGGCACTTTCACGGACAATGATCCCGGTACGCACCGGTATTGTCAGCTACCTCTCGTTGCGCATCGGCTACTTATCGAGCTATCGCGGCAACCCAATTGCAACCAATTACTACGAGTGCGGTTTCTGTCGCCCGCCGGAACGCCTGGCAATACCTCTTTGGCCACCCGGCGCGGCTGGGTTCGCGCGTCGAAACTGCTTCAGGTACGTAGGAGGAGGGCAGCACGGATGCGATTGGTAACTTACTTCGATGAACCGGCGATGTCTGAGGCGATGAACTTTCTTTTCGCCCAAACGCAAGACATCACGGTTGCAAGAACAGTAAATAACGCCTCCGAGATACTCCCTGCCGTCCAAAAACACCTACCTGACGTTGCTCTGCTCAGCCTGACCCCGGCCCTCCACCTCGGCATCCTGCGTCAGTTGCGGGAACGGGTGCCCGGCTGCCACCTCGTCCTCTGGGCACACTCCATCCCGCGCGAAGTGGCCCACCAGGCCATGGAACTCGGCGTCCGCGGTATCCTTCCCCGCACTTGCGCCACCGAACTGCTTCTCAAGTGCCTGCAGAAGGTTCATCAGGGCGAGCTATGGTTCGATAAAGAACTCACCGCAAGCCATCTCACCTGCAACCGGATCCCGCTCACTCCCAGGCAATCCCAGCTCGTGCGCCTCGTAGCCGAAGGCCGCAAAAACAAGGAAATCGCCTCGGAACTCTCAATCACCGAGGGAACGGTGAAAGTGTACTTGTCCCGCCTCTACGAAAAGCTCGGCACCAAGAGCAGATTCGAATTGGCCCAGTTGGGAATCCGCCACCTGCAGTTCGCCGGCAATGACGGCCTGTCGAGGGAGGAAACCGGCATCCCGCTACGCGCCGTCTACGTCGAACCGCAAGGTTCTTCGAACGGAAATTAAGCGGCCGAAGACGCCGCGGAGCCAAGCAGCCTGTGGCGCACCGCCAACGCCACCAGTTCGGCGTTGCTGCGTACCGCAAGCCGCCGCATCAATTCGCACTTGTGAAATTCCACCGTGCGTATCGAAATTTCAACAATCGCCGCAATTTCCTTACGGCTCCGCCCTTCCGCCATCAGGCGAAGCACTTGAAGTTGTCGCGGAGTGAGAACGCCCACCGTCTCACTTTCGCCTCCCGCCTCCACGAACGACGGTGAGATGATGCCGCTTCGCCCGCGCGCCACCGCCCGGATCGTACCGATCAGCTCCTGCGGCGTCTCGTCTTTCAGCAGATACGCGGCAGCCCCCGCCCGAATGCCTTCGCGGGCCGACCACGCATCCCGATGACCCGTCAGCACCACAATCCGCGAGCTCTGGCTTGCCGCCAGAATCCGCCGCGCCATCTCGTCCGCCGTCGAAAATTGCGTCAGGATCTCCGACACGACCACCTCGGGCTTCAACTCGCCCGCCAGCCGCACCAGTTCCTGCCCATCCCGCGTGGCCCCCACAATCTGAAAGTCCGATTCCAGGATTTTCCGAAGACCGGTGAGGCAGATCCGGAAAACATCCCCGATCAGTACGTGCGTGCGTGTGTGGTCGTGGTCCATGAATTTCTGACGCGAGGCCCTTCTACCGCGCGCGTCTAAATTCACATAGCACGGCACTCACCAAACCCGTACAGACGCCTAAGTCCCCGTAAAGTCATCGGTCGGCGGAGTTCCCGGCGCGATTCCGGTTCAAAGATTTTTACACTATTACCCTCGCCAGGAAGCACATGTAGTCGCCCCGGTGCCTAACTCGGCCCAATGGCGTGGGTTTACGGGTGTAGGTGCTTTGTTTGAATCGTTGTCCTCTCAGGCGCCGCGGCAAGAATCCCGGGCGGGATCCGCCGCGGTTCGCTCAACGCGTCTACCGCCCCTTTGAACAACGCCAGCCACTCCGAAGCAGGTTTCGGCTTGAGGTCCCCCAAGGAGTACACGGTGCGCTGCCGGGGGCCACGGCTTGTGTGAACTGACTCCACCAGGTAATAGTGGACATACAGACGCCCCTTGTATCGTCGCTCTACTTTTCGTAGGTACATAGTCCGTTTCAAAGCGCTGCAACACACTCCGCCCCATCCC
This sequence comes from Acidobacteriota bacterium, assembly GCA_021813825.1. Taxonomy (GTDB): domain Bacteria; phylum Acidobacteriota; class Terriglobia; order Bryobacterales; family Bryobacteraceae; genus JAJYKC01. The sequence goes on from JAKAJI010000173.1 coordinate 5,955, forward strand.
GGCCTGTGTCGCTGATATGCTGATTCCCCGCTGCGGACACGCCCTCCGAAGCCGGGTTAAGTGTTAAGAAAGGGTGAGTTACTCCTCAACCTGGTACTTGCCGTACTGGTACCGCGCCCCTTGGCTCAGTTCCCGCTGTTGCCAAGCTCGTCCAGCCGCCGGCCCAGTTGCTCCCGTATGCTCAGCAAGACCTGCGCATCCTGCGACCAGTCCCGCCACCCCCGGTACGCCTGCTGCACCACCGCCTTCGCCCAATCACCGAGTCCTTGCCCCTTCAGTAGCTCAACGTAGTCGTAGTCTTGCACGCCGTCCCGCAGCCACTTCAGCCTCATCGACGGCGCAACCCCCGCAAGCCCGATGTCCTCGAGCGCATACACGAGCTTTCCGTCGCCAGGCGCGTTATAGTCCCCAAAAACTCCCGTATTATCCACCGAATCCCATTGCGGCCCCAGCCAGAAGTCCACGCGCCAGTAAAGCAGCCCCGTTAGTCCCAGGCTCTGATTCAGAAACCCCGGCTGAACCCGGAAATTCACCGGCGTGTAGTCGACTAACCACTTCGGCGAGTAGCCATCTTGAGCGAGCGTGTTGTAAGACCATACCTCGTGGCCCTTGCGCAGAGCCACGGCCACGGCGTCCGGCGCCCGCTCGTACATCACCGGGAGTAAGACCCAGATATCCACCGCCGGCCGTCCCGTCCCGGAGCCATCGTCAAACAACTCCGCCGTCGGCGTCATCGTAACCAGGTTCGCGACCCCGGCGGCGTGCATGTTGCGTGCCCAGGCCTTCAACGCGTCGTATAAGTTCGTACAAGCGTTGATTTCATCCGCCGGAAAGTCGTATAACATCAGGTCCGGCTGGTGCTTCCGCGCCTGTCTCTGAAATTGACGAACCGATGGCGCCGGACTCATCGAACAATTGCTGATGTTCGCCCCGCTCCACACCCCGAGCCCCGCCGCTGCTAAACCAAGCTCGTCGGCGTAGATCCGTTCGTTCTCTACCGTCGGCACCGCCGGCGCGAGTCTGTTTTTCAGCAGCTCAACCTCGATTGCGGCCCGATGATCGTCATCTTCGATGCCGAAGCTCGACTTCAGCGCCGGCCGAAGCGGCAGCGTGAAATGCCACACCGTGAGATGAACGGTCCCGGTCACCGCTTGCCCGCCGGCGCTCACCGTGTACGCACCGTAGTAGGATCCCGGCGCCGCGTCGCGTGGAATGCTCACGTCCACCCAAAGCGGTTGCACCAGGCCCGCCGTCAACGGAGGAACCGGAAGCGGCAGCAGCGCGTCCGCATACCAGCCCGCCCCCAGCGGCCGGTTCGTGCCATGATTGTCCGGACTTCCCTGGCTCACGTGGACAAAATGTTCCACGTACACTGCCGCGTTCGCCGCCGGGATCACAGGATGCAACCCGTCGCTGAAATCCGTGAAGCTCACGCCGTCGACCGTCGTTCCCGGCGTAGAGGATCGTACCGCGATCTGGAACGACTGAACTTCCCCTCGGGCTCCCGTAAGCTCCACATCCCGCGCCGTCCCCGGGCTGTCCGTCGCCGCAATCCGCGCAAGGCTCGATTCCACCCACACCGCAACCGGGCCTTGTGCCCTGCCGAGCGCCGCGGAAAAAGCCAACACAAGACCCGCCGCGGCAACCTGCCCTAACATGGTTCCCGCCTTACGCCGCCTTCAAGCCACTGGCATCGGCCGGCCGCACCCACGATAGATCCACCTCCGCCGACACGGCCCGTTGCAGCAGTTCAATCGCCACGATCAGCCGGTACTCTCCCTTGCTGCCGACCAGCGTGCCCTGGATCCCCTGCAAAGGTCCGCGGTCAATGCACACCGCCTGCCCCACCGTAAGGAATGGATGTGGCGCAACCGGCACATCGGACTGCACCATCGCCCTCACGTTCTCGATCTCCTCCTCCGGCAACGGCGCAGGCGTCCGCCCCACGGACACAATCGAACTTACACCCGGAATCAGGAGCACCGGCAGCCGGTGATTGATGTCGAGGCGGCAGAAAACATAGCCGGGAAACAACGGTAAATCAACCGCCCGCTTGCGCCCGGCCGAATGATGAAAGTTTCGATATAGCGGCAGATAGCTTTCTACGTCCCTTCCGCACAGTGCTTGAACCACCGCTTTCTCATGGTGGTGCTTCACCGTCAGGGCATACCACGGAAGTTGCGAATCAGTCGTCGGCACAATCCCTCCCTCCTGCCGGAACCGCGCAGGCAAGCTACCGCCATCTCGGCGTCGCAGCCCCGCTTCCCTCGCATCCGGAAACATCTTCCCATCAGGTCGCGATCCACATTCGAGCGCATCTTCGGATCGTCTTCCTGCGAGTCCTTTCCTAGTGGGATGTTAGACCTTTCCCACTGCCTCATCAACTGGAGAAACTCCCGGGTATCCTTCGTTATCGGCTCCGCCTGAACTCCGGATAACATCGCGCTACTAACCTACTGAGTACCGTTACTCACCAAAGTTAGTCCGCTCCTACCTCCGCACGGTCAACGCTCCCGCCGCCCGGATCCGCTCAATTCCTCCCGGCCGGCTTCCCCGCACCCCTTTTCCTTGACATCGCTGCCCCTTCTGGCGTAGCATACGGCCAGACCTTGCACACGTGTGCAGGACAACGGACTAGCCCCGGCGGACACTTCGCTTCACATGCCCAGACACCAAGACATCCGTGAACTTCCCGGCGCTTCACACACCCTCCGCAACGTCTCCATCAAAGACATCGCCCGCCTCGCCGGCGTCTCCCACTCCACCGTCTCCCGCGCCCTCCGCGGCGGCGTCCTCGTGCGCGACGAAACCGCCGCCCGCATCCGCAAGATCGCCGATGAAGTCGGCTACCGCCCCAGCGCCGCCGCACGCAGCCTCGTCAGCGGGCACAGCGACACCATCGGCGTCGTCGTCACCAACGTCGCCGACCCCTTCGTCGCCGGCGTCGTCCGCGGCATCGAGGACAAAGCCGAAGAACATCGCTACGCCGTCTTTCTCGCCAACTCCAACGCCGATCCCGACCGCGAAATCCGCGTCGTCCGCGCCTTCGAGGAACGCCGCGTCGACGGCATCATCGTCACCTCCTCCCGCGTCGGCGCCCTCTACGTCCCCGTCATGGAGCGAATGCGCGTCCCCATCGTGCTGCTCAATAATCAGCACGCCAGCCACTTCGCTCACTCCGTCATGATCGACAACACCAAGGCCAGCCTCGAACTCACCCGCCACCTCATCGAACTCGGCCACCGCCGCATCGGTTACATCGGAGACCGCTCCGGCCACCAGTCCGACACCGAGCGCCTCGCCGGCTACCGCCAGGCCCTCGAAGAAGCCGGTATCCCCTTCGATCCGGCCTTGGCCATCCAGGGCGACGGCAGACCCGAAGGCGGCGCCGTGGCCATGGTCCGCCTCCTCCAACTCAACCGCCTCCCCACGGCCGTCTTCTGCTACAACGACATGACCGCTCTCGGCGCCATGCGCCAGATCCGCCTCCACGGCCTCCGCGTCCCGCAGGACATCTCCATCGCCGGCTTCGACGATCTCTATCTCGACGAATATCTCGATCCGCCCCTCACCACAGTCCGCCAGCCCATGCGCGAAATGGGACGCATCGCCATGAACACCCTGCTCAAGATC
>JAKAJI010000174.1 GCA_021813825.1 Acidobacteriota bacterium
CTTTCCGCCTTCGCCGGGCGAGGCAGCCATGCGTGGCCCTCCGCCGAACGGCATCGCGCGCATCGTTTCCGGCGCAAACGTTAACTCGAAGTCATATTCGCCCGAAATCCCCGTCATGTCCACCACGGGCCGGGCGGTGAAATGCGACATCATTTCCGCCAGATTTCCCAACGTGGCCGAAGGCGCCATCAGGTGAACGCCCTCCGGGGACACCCGCATCATCATCGCGTTTTTTCTGTCCATCCCGCCCAGGTGCTTTTCGCCGGGATTCGGACGGGTCTCGACACTGGCCGTCTTCAGTTTCGGTCCACCCTTGGCTGTCACCAGCGCATACACGGCGTGCTCCTCGGTCCCGCGCTTCACGGCCAGATGGAACCGCTCGGTGAGCATTGTTTGCAGCATCTCCGGGACCTGTTTCTTGTTCGAGCCTGCCGGCAGTTTCGCCACGATGTCGAAGCGGTCGTTATCCAGCCAGTCCGGCCCCTGGATCTGGTAGTTCCTGACGTCAAACGCCTCGCGGATGCAGTCCTTCAGCGACACGTTGGTGTAGCGCAGCATCGCGTCGTCGGCGTTCATGCCGACCAGCATCTTTCCCATCGTCATCGGCTTGGCTGGCTTGATGGACACCACTTCGAACTCAGCCGGCCCGGCCGCCCAAGCCATCGCGCCCGCAATCACAACCATTTCGGCAATCCATCGCTTCATGCTCCCATCGTGGAGCGAAGCGCGTGTTCGGCGGGCAAAATGTATGTAAGAAATGTAAAGGCCGCATATCAGCCCGCTAACTTATATCCCGCGCCCTTCACCGTGAGCAGATACCGCGGATAGCGGGAGTCTTCTTCGATCTTCTTCCGCAGTCCGGCGATATGCACGTCTACGGTCCGGCTCATCGTGTCCCCGTCCAGGCCCCAGACGTTTTCGAGCAACTCCTCCCGGCTGATGACGGCGCCGCGCCGGTCGAGTAAGTACTCGAGCAGGCGGAACTCGACCGGCGAGAGCACAACCGGCTTCCCCTTGCGCGTGACTTCGTGCCGGCTGCGGTCCACCCTCACGTGGCCAAACGCGACGTTTGCGCCCGTCGCTGCCGCTGCGCCGCCGGCGCGCCGCAGCAGAGCCTCGATCCGCGCCATGAGTTCGATCGGCTCGCAGTTTTTCTGCACGTAGTCGTCGGCGCCGAGCTTGAGGCCGACGACCCGGTCGGCTACCTCGCCGCGCGCGGTGAGCATCAGCACGGGCGTGTTCACGCCGTCGCGCCGGAGGTCGCGGCAGACGTCGAAGCCATTCCGGCCCGGCAGCATCACGTCGAGCACAATCAGGTCGAAGGCGTGCGACCGCGCCGCCTCATAGCCTGCGGTTCCGGTCTGCGCCCACTCGACGCGATAGCCTTCGGCCTCGAGCCGGTCCCGGACGCCGACGGCAAAGCCGGTTTCGTCCTCGATAAAAAGGATCCGTCTCATACCGGCAGATGCAGCGTGAAGGTGCTGCCCTTTCCCGGCGTGGTTTCAAGCGTTACGCTGCCGTCGTGGGCGGCGGCGGCGTCCCGCACCAGGCTCAAGCCCAGGCCCGATCCCGGCACTTGTGCCTCGACAGTAGCCGGGCCCCGGTAAAACGGCTCGAAGATCGCCTCCTGCATCGCCGGATCGATGCCTGGGCCTTTATCTTCGACCGCGATTTGTACTTCCTTTTCCGCCTCCGAGTATTTGGCGCTGACGCGGAGCCAGCGTCCCTGGGCGGCGTGCCGCTCCGCGTTGAGGACTAAGTTATCCACCGCGGTTTGGAGTAACTTCCTGTCGCCGGAGATGGCTGGCAACCCGGGCGCAACGGCAAGTTCGATGTGAAACCCCATTCGCTCGAGTTCGCCGCGCCGCGCCGTGATGGCGCCCTCGATCAGCGTGGGCACATCCACCGTCTGCGCCACCCGCTTCCGCACGCCGGAGTGGATCCCGGCGTATTCGAGGGTCTGCTCGACCATCTCATTCAGCCGCTGGCTTTCGCGGTGAATCAACTCGCCGTACTGCCGGACTTTTTCGGGGCCCGTCACCAGACCGTCGGCCTGATTGCGCGCCAGCATGGCAATGGCCGACACCGGCGTCCGCAGCTCATGCGACACGCCCGCCACGAAGCGCATCTTCTGCTGGGCCAGGCGTTGGGCGCGGCGCGCGCCCAGCACGAGGAACGCGATGGCGGCGAGCAGCGTGGCTTCCACGGCGCCGCTGAAGAGCATGTCGCGGCGCCGCCGGTTTTCGAATGCGGCCTCCAGCGGTAGACCTTTGCGCGCCACCAGCAGTTCCCACGCCCCGCCCTCGATGAGCCCGGCGTCGCTCGCCCGGGTGAAATAGAGGGCATTGAAATGCCGTGCCCCTTCGGGCGGCTTGGGCAGCTTTTTCCGGAGCGGCAGCGGAACCGGGGCGAAGAACGGCTCCCGCAAGTCTGCCCGCCCCGGCGTGCCGTACTCGGCCGTACGGCCGTCCTGGCGCGAGACAATTGCGAAATCGTACTCGGTGGAGGCCGTCGGTCCGAAACTTTCGCGGAGCAGGCGCGGGATGAGCGTCTGCCGGAGATAAGTCTCATCGAGACGCGCCACGAAGCATCGCCCGGGCTCGCGCCGGATGGTCCGCAGCAGCCGCACCGCGGCGCCGGTTTCCTTGCTTGCGACCGCTATTTCGAACATCGGCGTGACGATTGCGGGCGGGCTGCTGAGAACGAAGTTCTCGCAGGGGACCCGCGCGGCCCAGGAGGGCAGGGAAGCGGGTGCAAAGCGCCCGTCCGCGCCCAAGCGCTCCACCGCGCGCGGCCCATCGGGACCGGCTTCGAGCGCGTAAATTTCGGCGATCAGTTTAGGCGGGGCGCCCAGCGGCTGCTTGTTCCGGAGTGCGGCCGCCGCGTCGTTCTGCAAAAACTCCAGCGCTTCGGTGGCGAGCGAGTTGAACCGGGCCGCAAACAGCGCGGCTGCTGAACTGAGATGTTCTTTCTCCCGCTGCTCGTCGGCTGCCGACACGCGCACCGACCACCGGTACTGCACGAAGGCGAGCCCGGCGAGCAGCAGCGCGAGAGCGAGCGAAAGCACTACGAGCGTGCGCGCGCCCAACAAGCGTCCCATCGACCAAGCATTCTAGCTGAACCCCTGCGCACCCTCAATGCGGCGCGGGGACGGCACGGGTTATGCAGCCGATTTGATGGCCGGGGCGGGAACGATGACGTCTTTGGGGCGGTAGCTGGGGTTGAGGAAGGCTTGCTCGGCGTTTTTCGCGTAGATTTTCGCGGCGCCGAGCTCGGTGCAGCGGCTCTGGTAGCGGTCGATTTCTTCGGTTGAAAAAACGAAGCCAAAGGCGGCGGGATCGAAGGGGCGGTTGTGATCTTTGTGTAATTTCCGCAGAGCCGCGGCTTGCGCCATCTGTTCGTGTTCGGCGCTGCGGCGGGCGGTTTGCAGCGCGGCGAGTGTGGCGCGGTTCTGATTGAGCAGGCGGGTGAGGCGTTGCTCGTGGAGGCTGAGCTTGGAGAGGCCGGCGGCGTCGGAAGGGGAGGCGGCGAGGATGGCGGCTTCGAGCGACGGGATACGCTGGAGGCGCCAGTGCTGGGCGACGATGATTTCTGCCACCGCGGTTTCATCGGGGCCGATGGGGGACAGATGAGAGAACATTTCGGCGCGGAATTGTTCAAAGGCTGCGGGATCCTCGTTGGGCAGGAGGACGAGTTTGGTGCTGGTGAGGCCGTGAGTGAGGGCGTTGGCGCGGGAGGCGGCCTTGCCTTCCGGCGTGCGCGGCCCGGTGGATTCCTGCGCGTTGGCGCGGTTGATTTCGGCCCGGGTTTGCTCAGGCAACGACATGACGTTTGGGTTTCCTTTCGGGAGATCGTTCGGGCGGGCGCGAGGCCAGCCTCGATTTGAGATGTAGCAGGGGGTGGGTGCGGGCGCGGGGCCGAGTGGGCGGGAAGTGATTGAGCGGGCGGGAGAAATAAGTTTAGAAGATTGGGGAACGGGTTTCGGACGTGGGGACTCGCCGTTCGCCGACGACGCATCGGGCCAGATCATCGCCGCCAGACCTCAGATCGCGACGGCGGCGACATCGCGGCCACGCTGCGGGCTGCGCGGCTAGGCAGCGGGCGGAATTTCGATTTCCCGGGCTACGCTGGTGGGCTCGGGAATCGCTTCGCCGAATTCGCGCAGCGTGGCCAGGTGGCCCGAGATGGCTTCGCGAATGTTCCGCTCCGTCTCCTCGATCGTCCTGCCCGTCGTGATACAACCCGGCAGGTCGGGAACGTAGGCGGCCCAGTTCGAGTCCGCCCGCTCGAATATGACAGCGTACCTTCTGGTCATTCCTATTCTTTCGCCTCCAGCCCGGCTGCCCTGAGAATTGACTTCAGCGTTCCCTTCGGCAGGTCGTCGCCGGGATGCCCCGGAATTGTGATCACGTTCGGTTTCGAGCTGTGCTTGAAATGGCGATGACTCCCGGTTGTCCTCACGTGCTTCCAACCGTCCGATTCGACCAGCCGGATCACATCCCGATCTTCAATTTAATCGACCCACGACCGCCGGATCGCGGCACCCGATGGCGACGAGCCGTCTTCTGTCTTCCGGGCCGCATCGGAGGATGGTGGCTTTCTGGCGGCGGGCGGTTCGATGGAGCAAGAGGCGGTGAGCGCCTGCGTCCCATTTTCGGACGGCCCGGACGCGGAAGCGGTCAGCGGGTGGGGGTAGCTTTACTTGGAATGAGTGCCCTGCGTAGGGATGCAAACGTGCGGGGATTTTAGGCAAGCCATGCGTGGGATTTTAGAGGATTTCCGTTACGCGGCGCGGGTTCTGGGCCGGACGCCGGGCTTGTCGGCGATCGCGGTGCTGACGCTGGCGCTGGGGATTTTTCTCGCCACGACGGTGTTTGGCTGGATCGACGGGATGGTGCTGCACCCGTTCGGCGGCGTCTCGGGCGACGGGCAACTCGCGGTGCTCGAGGCCGTGCGGGCGAACGGCATTGAGGACGATAACGTCTCCTATGCCGACAGCCTTGACTTCCAGGCAGGGCTGCGAAGCGTCTCCGGGCTGCTGCTGCACCAAACGGCGCCGGCCTCGATCGGCGAGGGAGAGCACGCATACCCGGCGTGGTTCGAACTGGTGTCGGGAAACTACTTCGACGTGCTGGGCGTGAAGCCGATGCTGGGCCGGGTGTTTGCCCGGGAGGAGTACGGCGACCGGGCCAAGGCGTTCACGGCGGTGATCAGCTACCGGGTGTGGCAAAACTACTTTCACGGCGACGCGGCCGTGCTGGGGCGCACGGTGCGGATCAACCGGTTTCCGGTGACCATTGTGGGCGTGACGCCGCCGGAGTTTCACGGCGACATTCCGGGGATTGGGTTTGACGGCTGGGTTCCGGCGCCGCTCACGAACGACCACGAACGCGATGCGCGGCACTTCAAGGTGCTGGTGCGGCTCAAGCCGAGCGTGAGCGCCGGGGAGGCGAGCGCCGAGGCGGCGACGGTGGCCGCGCGGCTTGCCCAGGCGTTTCCGCGGACCAACGCGGGGGTCGGCGCGCGGATCGTGCCGGTGTGGAAGGCGCAGTCGGGGGCTGCCGGCATCCTGGCATGGCCGTTGACGATCCTCGGGGCGGCCTGCGGGTTGGTGCTGCTGATTGCGTGCGCCAATGTCGCCAATCTTCTGCTGGTCCGGTCCGCGGCGCGGCAGAGGGAGTTCGGCATCCGTGCGGCGCTGGGCGCGGGTCCAGGCCGGCTGATGCGCCAGATGATTTCCGAAAGCCTGCTACTGGCGGCTCTGGCGACGATGGCCGGGTTGCCGCTTGCGCTGTCGCTTCAAAACGTGCTGGCCTATTTCGCGCCGCCCACGGGATTGCCGCTGAATCTCGACGTGCATCCGGGCGGAAGGACTTTCCTGTTTGCGGCGCTGCTGTGTCTGGGTTCGGCCCTGATTGCCGGCCTGCCGCCGACGTTTCCGCTGGTGCGGCGCAGACTGGCGGACGTGCTGAAGGAAGGGGGACGAGGCGAGACACAGAGCGGGTACGCGCGCCGGCTCTGTGCGGTGCTGGTGAGTGGGGAAGTGGGGCTGGCGCTGGCGGCTCTGGTGATGCTGGGACTGTTTGTGCGGAGCCTCTATGGACTGAAGAACACGCCGGCCGGGTTCGATGCGCGGAACGTGACGGTTTGCCGTCTATTCCTTTCCGCGAACAATTACAGTGCGGCCGAGGAGCAGCAGTTCTCACGGCAACTTCGGGCGCGTCTGCTTGCGGCGCCGGGGGTGACGGACGCGGCGTATTCCGATACGATTCCGCTGGGCTTCGGGCTTGGGAAGTGGACCAGCGTCAAGGTGGAAGGATATGCGGCGAGGCCCGGCGAGAAATTGGACCTGCATCACGCCTCGGTGTCGCCCGGATACTTCGGCCTGCTGCGGGTGCCGCTCGTGGCGGGCCGCGATTTCCGGGCCGGGGACAACGATGCGGCGCCGCGCGTGATGATCGTCAACGAAAGCTTCGCGCGGCGGTTCTTCGGCGGACGCGATCCGGTGGGGCGGAGGGTGGAGGTTTACGGCACCCCGTTCACGATTGTGGGCATGGTGAAGGACAGCAAGTATCTGAGCCTGTCGGAGGGGCCGCAGCCGTACTTCTACATGGCTTTCGACCAGGTACACGACGGCAGCGGCGAGGGCGGTGTTGCGCTGTATGCGCGCACCGGCGGGGATGCACGTGGTTTTGTTCCGGTGCTGCGGCGCGAGATGTCGGCGATCGATCCGAACTCGGCCGGGCTGACGGCGATGCCGCTGCCGGATTACATTTCGGCGGCGTGGTTCGGCCCGCGGCTGGCGTCGTTGTTCCTGGCGGTGCTGGGCGGCGTGTCGCTGCTGCTGGCGGGCGTGGGGCTTTACGGGGTGATGGCTTACGCGGTGAGCCAGAGGACGCGGGAAATCGGCATCCGGATGGCGCTGGGGGCGGAGGCGGAGCGCGTGCTGGGGATGGTGGTGCGGCGAGGGTTGCTGCTGACGTTGTGGGGAATCGCGGCCGGGCTTGCGGTGAGCCTGGCGGCGGCCCCGCGGATTGCGCCGCTGCTGTACGGGGTGAGTCCGGCGGACCCGGTGAGCATGGCGGGCGCGGCGCTGTTCTTGGTTGCGGTGGGCACTGTGGCGAGCCTGATTCCGGCGTTGCGGGCGACGCGGGTCGACCCGGTGGTGGCGCTGCGGCAGGAGTGAGGGGCAAGACGGCTTCCCGCGGGGTGGATTCGTTCGCGCGTTCGAGCACGGGAGCGCACTCGTTCCGGAGCAGTGACGCGCGGTAGCGGGGCGGCGGCAGGTCCGACCCTCGCTTCGGCCGAAGCTAGCGCAATTGGAGCAAGGCGCGGAAGTCGACGTTCGGGCAGGAATCGGTATCGGTTCCGACGATCCTGCCGCGCGGGTCGACCCAGTAATAGTTGGAACCGCTTTCCACGGCCGCGCGCCAGCCCGTTTGCGGATCGGTCACGTCCACGACGTTCAACGTGGCATTGGAACGGCGCCGGGCCATCTCGTCTTCGATGGCGTTGCGCCGCTGCTGGCTGGCCATCCAGGCGTCCGATATCTCATTGGCGCTCTGGCTCACACTTCGTGCGGCGGAGGCGGAAAGCTGGGCCTGCATCGCCTCCCACTGCGGGTTCATCTCACTGTGTCCCAGCATGTGCCGGTAGATCGATTCCGCCAGAGACTCCTTGTCCCGGGGAGCGAGGTAAGCCCCGAGGAAGTAAACTCTCCAGGGCCGGAGGGCGATAGCCCCGGCGCCGGCCGGCTGGTGCTTTTCCGTGCCCGCCTGGCAATGCCCGGTCTTCGGCTGAGCCGGTTCGCCGCAGTGGAACGATACGTCTCCCCAGGTGGCATAGACCACGATCGGACTATTTTTCTCGCTGTTGGGGACCTGATCGGGCCGGTCCTTCGCCTCGTCGATTTGAAGGTTCGGACAGACGGGAGAAAACTTACTCAACACGTACTCCTGGCATAGGGCCGTTCCGGAGGCGAAATGCCGGACCTCATGCTTCAATCCGTAGGGGGCGTACACGGAGCCTTCCGGGAAGTAGGGCGTCGGCTCAATGAGCGGGCCGTAGCGGGCATCTCCCACCACGATTCGCATCTGGCCGTCGGGCGAAACGGTTTCTGTCGTCCCCCGAATGTCGATGGCGTGGAAGCGGAACATTCCGCCCTCCGTCTTCCAGCCGGCCGGGACCTCGATGCTGTAGGCGCCTTCCTTCGGGTCGGTGAACTTCACGTAGCGGATGCCACCGGGCGACGCCGCGCCGGGCGCTGCCGGTGTGGTGGCGGCCGCGGCCGGCGTTTGGGCGGTTGTGGCGCCGATAATGCGGAAGCTTCCGAGGATGCGCGCGAAGCCGGTCTGCTCCTCGCGGTAAACCGGCTCGCGGGCGGCCACGAGGTAATAGAAGCCGGCGAGGCCGTGCGGGCTCGATATCCAAGTGAAGACCGATAACGCGACCGCGTTCGCGCTCCGGCCGTAGGCGCGGAGAACATTGGGGGCGGCCAAATGCTGGCCCTCCCATTGGGCCTGGTACGGGCTGGAGGCGGCCAGCGTGGCATGGATGAAGGGTGCGAAACGCGGGTCAACTGTTCCCGGAATGAAGACCGGCCAGATGACCACCTCCTCATCCTGGGTTCCCTTGAGGCGCAACCAGCCTTTCTGTTTATCCGGTGTGACGGTCCAGCCGGGCGGCGTTTCGACCGAGTAGAGTTGCGGATCTTTGTGCGTGATCCACTGCGTGGATTGGGTGGCCGGTGGTGTTCTCTTCGAGGCGGAGCGCTGGCCCCGAATGAAGGATGGGAACAATAAGAGCCCGGCAACTGCACCGGAGGCAAGCCAGCGGATGTGCGATGCTTCCATCGCGGTCCCTTTCCAGGATGTCCGTCTCCCTCTCCTGCCGTCTCCAGTATACTTCCGACTGTATTGCCGGGTACAGTGCGGGCCAGGGGGTGCCGCGTTATTCGAGGACGCGTTGGAACTCGCCGACGATGCGGTATTTTTCGCTGTCGGGGTCGAGGTCCCAGGAGGGATAATCCGGGTTGAGCGACTCGAGGCGGATGCGGGTGTGGCGCCAGCTTCCTTCTTCGGCGGGCGCTTTCTCGCTGACGTAGCGCTTGACGGTGTAGCGGTTGGCGCCGCCCGAAGCGGTGTCTTCGACCAGGACGAGACGGCCCTGGCGGGAACCGGTGACGCCGTAGCGGAAGACGCAGAGGCTGCCGTCGGGGATGAGCGGCTCCATGGAGTGGCCCTGGATCCGCGCTACGAACAGGTCCGGCGTGAGGCGGAGGTCCTCCGGCGCCTCGACCCAGCCTTCGGCGGTGACCTCTTCGTTTTCGAGGAATTTGCCCGCCGCCACCCGCAGCGTGTACTTTGGCAGGTGCGTGCGGAATTCGAGTACGTTCGAGGAGACGTGGCGG
>JAKAJI010000175.1 GCA_021813825.1 Acidobacteriota bacterium
TCCTCGAGCGTCGCCTCGCATCGGCAACCGGGCCCGGCCACCGAGCCGGCGCACGCCGCGTCCCGCTGAGCATCAATCTCCCGGCTGCTTCTGTTTTTTCCGCTCCACCCACCCGGGTTTCACCACCTGATGAGCCCGGCCCAGCGCCAGCGACCCGGCGGGAACGTCTTCGGTAATGACGGACCCCGCGCCAATGTAACTCCCTTCCCCGATCGTCACAGGCGCCACCAGCGTCGAGTTACTCCCGATGAACGACCCGCCCTCGATCGTGGTGCGGTGTTTATTCACCCCGTCGTAGTTACACGTAATCGTGCCCGCGCCCACGTTGACTCGTTCGCCGATCTGCGCGTCCCCGAGGTAAGCCAGGTGATTTGCCTTGGCCCCCGCCCCGAGATGGGTGTTCTTCAGTTCCACGAAGTTGCCCACGTGCGTTCCCGGTCCGAGGTCGGCGCCCTGCCGAAGCCGGGAAAACGGGCCCACCAGCGCGTCATCGTGGATCACCGCATGGGAGATATGAGTCAGCGCCGCCACGTGGACCCGGTCGCCGATCCGCGACGACTCGATGACCGTGCCGGCGCCGATGCGGCAATCTTCCCCGATGACGGTCGCTCCCACGAGCCGCGTGAAGGGCTCGAGGATCGAGTCCGGCCCGACTTTTACCTGGGCGTCGATGGTCACCGTCTCCGGTTTTTCGATCGTAACCCCGTCCAGCATAAGCTCCCGCGCCTTGCGGTCGCGGATGATTTTGTCCACCGCCGATAAGTCGACCCGGGTATTGATTCCGAGTAATTCCGTCGAGTCCTTGACTTCCATCGACTGCACCGCGTGGCCATGCCGGTTGAGGATCGACACAATGTCGGTCAGGTAATATTCATTCGCTTGGTTGTCCGGACGAATCTCGCCGATGTACTTCCAGAGCAGCCGCGCCTCAAAGCAGTAAATCCCCGAGTTAATCGTATGAATGCCGAGTTGGTGCGGCGTGGCCGCCTTCTGCTCCACGATCGAGCGCACGTGGCCCTGGTCGTCGACAATCACGCGGCCATAGCCCGTCGGGTCGTCCAGGTGTGTCGTAATCAGCGTGGCTGCCGCGTGGTGACGCCGCTGCCGCTCCACCAGGCGTTGCAGCGTGGCGGGAGAGAGCAGCGGCGTGTCGCCGTACAAAACCATGAGCAGGCCGCCGGCTTCGTGAAGCGCTTCCTGGCAGGTAAGCAGCGCATGCCCCGTCCCCTGCTGCTGCTCCTGGAGAATGAAGTTCGTTCCCAGAGGCGCCAGTTCCGTTCGCACTTCGTCGGACTGGTGCCCGATCACCACCGTGATATTGGACGGAGGCGTGACGTGACTAGCGGCCCGCACAACGTGCTCGGCCAGGCTCATTCCGCCCACACGGTGAAGCACCTTGGCGAGCTTCGATTTCATGCGCGTGCCGAGGCCGGCTGCGAGAATCACAACGTGTATCGGGCTGTTGTCGTCGGCGGTGATGTGGATCATGTCAGGATCTTCTGTTTATGTTGTTCCCTGCCCTTACGGGCCAGACTCATCGCAATCCGCGCGGTCGCAAGCGGGTCGTGCCGCACCGTTCCGGATTCCAGTAAAAGGTCGGCCGGGGCGGTCTCGATACCCATCGCATGAAGCCGCTCGATATCGGCCTCCACAGGCTCGGCGGAATCCGCCTCATACTTCCGCAGCAGTTCCGGCGAGATCGGAGTCGTATTCACCACCGCGACGTCGATGAGGGGAAGCCGGGCGTGGCGGTGAATCGCCTCGACGTGGTCGGAAGCGCGAAAACCGATCGTCTCACCCGGCTGCCACATGAGGTTCACGAAGTACGCCTTCAAGGCTTTCGACCGGTGAATCGCCTCGGGAATCCCCTCTACCAACAGGTTCGGCACGACGCTGGTGAACAAGGAGCCGGGCCCCAGCGAGATGAGGTCCGCCCGTTCGATCGCTTCTAATGTCTCCGGCAGCGGCTCGCATCGCTCGGGGCGCAGCCGCACCTCGCGGATCCGCGCCGCGCTGCCGCTGATACGCGTTTCCCCTTCGATGAATGTGCCGTCTTCGAGAATGGCTTCGAGCGTCACGTTCCGGGCGGTCGAGGGGAAAATGCGGCCGCGGCTGGCGAGCACTTCACTCGACAATTTCACCGCCCGCGCAAAGTCTCCCGTCAGGTGCGTCAGCGCGGTCAGAAACAGATTGCCGAAGCTGTGCCCTTTCAGCCCCTCGCCGTCGGAAAAGCGGTACTGGAAAAGCCGCGAAAGAAGCGCCTCTTCCTCCGACAGGGCCACCATGCAATTCCGGATGTCGCCCGGCGGCAACACGTCGAATTCCCGCCGCAGCCGGCCGGAGCTTCCCCCGTCGTCGGTCACCGTCACAATCGCGGTGATTTCGGCTTCCGCCGGAGGCGCGGCGTAAGCCTTCAACCCCCGCAGAAGGCTCGATAACCCCGTGCCCCCGCCAACCGCTACAATCCGCAGACGATGCATAGCTTCTCAGTCAACACTGCGCCCGATGCAGCGGGGCGCGGGCGTTGCTTGGCCCGATTGAGCGCGCCCCGCGCTGTGCTGCTCTTCCGCTATCATCGCGCACACGGACGGCAGGAAACCGGGAGGTCAGCGCTTCGGAGGATTTTCTGATTCCTCGTCTTCGTCGTAAACAGGGACCGTCTCGAGATCTTCGGCCTCGTAGACTTGGTCGCAATCAAGACACCGGACATAGTCGACACCGTCACGCCGGGTCAGGATTTCGGTACGGCGATGCTCACAGGGCTGCATATGGAAGGTCAGAAGCGATTACCCTTATTCTAAGCGCGGCAAACGGGTTGTCAAGAACTATTCGGGGCCGGATTCCGGGCCGGAGAACGGCATATCCCCCGTCTCCCGGGAGGACAAAATTACGGATTACTTACCACAAGGCTTGCCTGTCGCCGACGCGGCTCGGGCCCCCGACATTCCCGCGGTCTTCTCCATCCGGGCCGGAGACCAGTCCGTTTATTTGGCCAGAACCTCGGTCCTCGGCCGGCGCCTGCGGCGCGTTCTGAAGCTTTGGAATCTGGCCCAGGTGGCGACCGAGATCGAATACTGGCCCACACACTCCCGGCTCGAGGCCGCACTCTATCACTATTTCGCCGCGCGCCGCCTTTACGGAGACGACTATACGCGGCGAATCAAGCTTCGCTCCCCGGCCTACGTGAAGCTTCTGCTCGGCAACCGATTTCCCCGGCTGCAGGTCACCTCGCGTCTTACGGGCGGACGGGCGCTTTACTACGGTCCCTTCCGCACCCGCGCTGCCGCGGAAACGTTTGAAACGGCCTGTCTCGACCTGTTCCAACTTCGCCGCTGCCAGGAGGATCTCGTTCCTTCACCGGATCACCCCGGCTGCGTCTACGGCGAGATGAATCTCTGCCTCCGGCCCTGCCAGCAAGTATGTAGCGAAGAGGAATACGCGAGCGAAGCGGCGCGCGTGGCGGATTTTCTCCACAGCGACGGGGCCGCCCTGCTCCGGTCGGCGCGCTCGGCTAGAGACCGCCTCAGCGAGGAGATGAATTTCGAAGAGGCCGCGCGCCAGCACCGGCGGGTGGAAAACATCGAGGCGACCCTCGCCCTCCGGGGCGAGTTAGCCCGCGAGCTAAGCCTCCTGCACGGCGTCGCGATTCTTCCCGGCGAGGGTGAGGCGGTGAAACTGTGGTACCTGGTGGACGGCTGGTGGCAAACTCCCCGTGAGGTCCGGTTCCTCGAAGCCGGCCTGCCCGTCGACACGCAGCTAAAACAAGCTACAACTTCGCTCGCCCCCGTCCAAGGCACGCTCGTCGAACGCCAGGAGCACCTCGCCATTCTCGCCGGCTGGCGCTTCTCCAGTTGGACCGACGGCGAATGGCTTCCGTTCGACGACTTCACTTCCGTCCCCTACCGCCGCTTCGCCAACGCCGTCGCGCGAGTGCGAAAAGGCGTGGTTTGAGCCACGGCATCACCTGCTATCTTGGGTAAGAGTACCCTCAAAAATGATCGAAACAGAAAGCACCACGCGGCAAGACGCCAACCCGCAGGAAACCGTCGAATGGCTGGAAGCTCTGGATGAAGTCATCGGTGATGCCGGCGAGGAACGAGCCAAGTACCTTCTCGAACGCCTGGTAGATCGCGCCGGCTCTTACGGCATTCAGGCATACGGCAAAATCAACACGCCCTATATAAATACGATTCCGGTAGAGGAAGAACAACCCTATCCCGGCGACCGCGAAATCGAACGGCGCATCAAAGCCATCATCCGTTGGAACGCCGCCGCCATGGTGGTGCGTGCCAACAAGCACGACAACGCCATCGGCGGACACATCGCCACTTACCAGTCGCTCGCCGCGATCCAGGAAGTCGCTCATCACCACTTCTTCCACGGCAGCTATGGCGACCAGCCCGGCGACCTGGTGTACTTCCAGGGCCACGCCTCTCCCGGCGTGTATGCCCGCGCTTTCCTCGAAGGCCGGCTCACCGAGCAGGATCTTGACAACTTCCGCCACGAACTCCGCGATAAGCCGGGCCTGTCCTCCTATCCGCATCCTTGGCTGATGCCCTGGCTGTGGCAGTTTCCCACCGTCTCCATGGGACTCGGCCCGATCAACTCGATCTATCAGGCCCGCTTCATGCGCTATCTCGAAAACCGCGGGCTGATCCCTGTCACCGGACGCAAAGTCTGGGCCTTCTTGGGCGACGGCGAAACGGATGAACCGGAAACACTCGGCGCCATCACGCTCGCCTCCCGCGAAAAGCTCGACAACCTGATCTTCATGGTCAACTGCAACCTGCAGCGGCTCGACGGCCCGGTTCGCGGCAATGGCAAGATCATCCAGGAACTCGAGGCCGCGTTCCGCGGCGCCGGCTGGAACGTCATCAAGGTCATCTGGGGCAGTAACTGGGATCCGCTTCTCGCCCAGGACACGCACGGCTTCCTGAAGCGCCTGATGATGGAGTGCGTCGACGGCGAATACCAGAGCTTCAAGGCCAAGGGCGGCGCCTACGTCCGGAAGAATTTCTTCGGCAAGTATCCCGAAACCGCGAAGATGGTCGAGAATATGACCGACGAGCAGGTGTTCGAGCTGCGCCGCGGCGGGCACGACCCGCAGAAGATCTATAACGCCCTCCGCCGCGCCCACGAACATAAAGGCGGCCCCACGGTCATCCTGTTCAAGACCATCAAGGGATATGGCATGGGCGAGGCCGGCGAGGCCGCCAATCCGGCCCACCAGCAGAAAAAGCTGAGCGAAGAACAGTTGCGCTACTTCACCAAGCGCCTCGATATCCCGGTGCCCGAGGAGTGCATCAGCTCCATCTCCTTCTACAAACCGCCGGAGGACAGCCCGGAAATGCGCTACCTGAAGTCGCGTCTCGAGGCGATGGGTGGCCCCCTGCCGGCGCGCAACCCAAAGCCCATCACCCTCAAGGCTCCCTCTCTGGACCTGTTCCAGGAATCGCTGTCCGGTTCGCAGGGCCGCGAAGTTTCGACCACCATGGCGTTCGTCCGCGTGCTGACCCTGCTCCTCAAGGACCACAACCTCGGCAAATACGTCGTGCCGATCGTCCCCGACGAGGCCCGCACGTTCGGCATGGAGAGCCTGTTCCGCCAGATCGGCATCTACGCCAGCCAGGGCCAGCTTTATAAACCGGTCGACTCCGAAATGTTCCTTTACTACAAGGAGTCGAAAGACGGCCAGATTCTCGAAGAAGGCATCACCGAAGCCGGTTCGATGGCCTCCTTCACCGCCGCCGGCACCGCCTACTCCAATTACGGCGTGCCGATGATTCCGTTCTTCATCTACTACTCCATGTTTGGCTTCCAGCGCGTCGGCGATCTCATTTGGGCCTTCGGCGACGCGCGCGGCAAAGGCTTCCTCATCGGCGGCACCGCTGGCCGGACCACGCTGCTTGGCGAGGGCCTGCAGCACCAGGATGGCCATAGCCTCGTACTGGCGAGCACGATCCCGACCCTGGCCTGCTACGACCCGGCCTACGCCTACGAAATTGCCGTGATCGTTCGGGAGGGCATCCGGCGTATGTACGAAAACGAGGAGAGCCGCTTCTACTACGTGACTGCCTACAACGAAAACTACGCCCAGCCGACGATGCCAGAGGGAGTCCACGATGGCATCCTGAAAGGCATTTACCGGTTCCAGCCCGCCGAGAACGGCGCCGCGCAAGCGCACCTGTTCGGCAGCGGCACCATCCTCGGCGAAGCGCTCAAGGCGCAGACTCTTCTCGCCGGGCGCTTCGGGGTCTCGACCGACGTCTGGAGCGTCACCAGCTACAACGAACTTCGCCGGGAAGCGCTCGCCGTCGAGCGCTGGAACCGGCTCCATCCGGCCGAACCGGCCCGCACGCCCTATATCAACCAGGCGCTCGAAGGCATTGACGGTCCGATCATCGCGGCCACCGACTTCATGAAGATGGTGCCGGACCAGATCGCTCCGTGGCTGCCGGGACGCATGGTTTCCCTCGGCACCGACGGCTTCGGCCGCAGCGACAACCGCGAGCATCTCCGCAAGCATTTCGAGGTGAGCGCTCAGGCGATCGCCGCGGCCACGCTCGCCCGCCTGGCCCGGGACGGCAAGTACGACGCCGCCAAAGCGGAAGCGGCAATCCGCGAACTCGGAATCGACCCCGAGCGCGCCGATCCGGTGACGCTGTAGCCGGGCTGGGAAAACCATGCTCTATCTCACCGAGGCGGACGTGCGCTCGCTCCTTCCGATGCGGGAAGCGATCCACCTCGTCCGCGAGGGCTTCAAGGAATTCGCCGCCGGCCGCGCGCAAAACCAGCCCCGCCGCAGGCTCATCCTGCCCGAAGGCTCCGTCCTGCACAGCATGGCCGGATCCTTCGGCGCTTACTTCGGCACGAAAATCTATTCCACCCATCGCCAGCACGGCGCCCACTTCTTTTTTCTTCTCTTCGATGCCCCCACGGCCGCGCCCCTGGCGATGATGGAAGCCAACTACCTCGGCCAGATCCGCACCGGCGCCGCTTCCGGCTACGCGACGGACCTGCTTGCTGCGCCGGAGGCGTCCATACTCGGCGTGATCGGGACCGGCTTCCAGGCGGAATCTCAGATCGAAGCGGTGCGGGCCGTACGCCCCATCCACGAGGTGCGCGTCTGGGGCCGGGACGCGGCCCGGCGGCAGCGCTTCGCCGAAAAGATAAATGCCGCGGCGGCCATCACCGCGGAGGAAGCCGTGCGCGGCGCCCACGTCATCATTACCGCGACCAACGCCCGGGACCCGGTGCTCGCTTCCGATTGGATCGCTCCCGGCACGCACATCAACGCCGTGGGCTCAAACGTCGCCAACCGCCGGGAGTTACCCGCGGATCTGATCGCCCGCGCCGGCCTGATCGCAGCGGACTCGGTGGAGCAGGCGCACATCGAAGCGGGCGATTTGATCGTCGCCGGCGATTGGTCCCGCGTCGTCGAATTGCGCGACATCCCACGCGGCCACCAACCGGACCGCATCACCATTTTCAAATCGGTCGGCTTGGGACTGGAAGACGTCGCCTGCGGAGGATGGGTTTACGAAAAGGCCTTGCAACAAGGCCTCGGTCACCGGATGACTTATTCCTGAGAAGCGGCCTGCGTGTCGCTGTCCCGCCAGGCGCTGATCTTCAGACGCCGGCAGACCCAGCACAGACCCTCGGTGGAGGTAGGAGCGCACGGGCTTCCGCAGATGACACACTGAGCCGGTGGCGCCGGTTTCTCGATCATGCGACGCGCCTTGCGCCGGATCTCCGGGTCGATGATCACGTCGCTTGTCGGGACTGCCTTCTTTTTCATTCCTGCCTCCACACTACCATAGCGGCGAGGCGCACACCGGCGCCGGGCATCAGGCGGCCCGGTTGAGCGCAAGCACCTTGCCGGGCGCCAACGACGCCGAGCAGCGTGGGCACTTCTGGTCCGGCCGCACCCATGTCTGCCTGCCGCGGCTCAACACCTCCGCCGGGACGGTGTGCGTGCAAATCGGACAATAAACCGTCGCCGAGGTGCTGACCAAGGGCGCCGGCTTCGGTTGCGGGTTGGTGATTGTTCTCTGTTGCAGCATGTCGCGTTCATCCTTCGCTCCATTGGACGCAGAAACGGGCGGAAAGAGTCGAATAATTTTGTAACGTTGCCGAAAGATACCCTCCCCCGGCACCCTCGCCGCCCGCTCCTGCCTCCTGGCACCTTTCTCCTCGCTCCTGGCTCCCTTTCCCCTGGCAATCCGCGGTCTCGCCACCCACGTTTGTCCCTATAATCAGAAGTAGGTCTCGCTGCCCAAGAAAAGGAATCTGGCTCCATGCGCTTGTTTGACCGAATGAGGCAGCAGAAGGTGCTCTCCATCAGCCTTTTGCTGGCCACGCTGTCCATCGGGATCCTCATCGGAACCCTCATCAATACGGGTGTCAACGCGGCGCGCGGGGCGCAGGTGGCGCCCGACGCAACTCCGCTCGTCATCCCGGCGGCCGTGCAGACCGGCACGGAGTTTACCAAGTTAGCCAAGCGTCTTGGCCCCTCCGTGGTAAACATCACCGCGGACTACATTCCCAAAGCCGCTTCGCGGGACCGGCGCTCGGACCCGCAGGGTGGTGGCGATAGCGGCGAAGGCATGGATCTGTTCCGCAGGTTCTTCCACGACAACCCGATGGGCGGCGACGACGACCCGCGTATCTTGCGCCGCGAGCAGTCCGGCAGCGGCTTCATCGTCGACAAAAACGGATATATTCTGACGAACAACCACGTGGTCGATAAAGTAGACAAGATTAAGGTCCGGCTGCATGGGGACGACACGGACTACCGCGCGCGTCTGATCGGCTTTGACCGTGAAACCGACCTAGCGGTCATCAAAATCGATCCCCGCACGCCGCTGGTTCCGGTCACCATCGGCAACTCCGACGGCATCGAGGTCGGCGACTGGGTTGTTGCCATCGGTTCCCCGTTCGGCCTCGAAGCTTCGGTGACCGCCGGCATCGTCAGCGCCACCGGCCGCTACATCCCCGGCGCGCAGCAGTTCCAGCGCTTCATCCAAACCGACGCCGCCATCAATCCCGGCAACAGCGGCGGGCCGCTGGCCGACATTCGAGGAGACGTGATCGGCGTCAACACCATGATCGCCACCCAGACCGGCGGCTACCAGGGCATCGGCTTCGCCCTGCCGATGAATATCGCCGTGAAGGTCTACAACGACATCATCCGCACCGGCCGCGTCGCCCGCGGCTCTCTCGGCATCGGTTGGAGCAAGGCCAACGAGAAGCCGGAACTTTTCGAGGCGCTCGGCACCCGGCACGGCGTGATGGTCAGTGAAGTCACCAAGGGAGGGCCAGCCGACAAGGCCGGCATCAAGCCCGACGACATCATCGTGGCTCTGAACGGACGTCCGGTGCAGGATGGCGACGACCTGGTCGCGCGTG
>JAKAJI010000176.1 GCA_021813825.1 Acidobacteriota bacterium
CGATTTTGATCTGCATGGGATAGCCGAGCCATCCGAAGATGTCGATGTTGTCCCAGCCTTCCTTGGCGTCGCCGCGCGGGGGATAGTAGTTGATGCGGACGGCGTGGTAGAGGTTCTTGTAAAGCTCGGGGTAGAGGTTAGGCTGGAGGATCTGTTCGAGGACGCTGAGCTTGGTTTCTTCCTTGGTTTTGAAGGAGCCGGGATCTTCGAGCACTTCGCCGTCGCGGTTGCCGAGGATGTTGGTGGAGAACCAGCCGGACATGCCGAGCATGCGCGCCTTGAGGCCGGGGGCGAGCAGGGTCTTCATGAAGGTCTGGCCGGTTTTGAAGTCCTTGCCGCAGATGGGAATTTCGCGGTCGCGAGCGAGTTCGAGCAGGGCGGGGGCGTCGGTGGTGAGATTCGGGGCGCCGTTGGCGAAGGGGACACCGGATTTCAGCGCCGCGTAGGCGTAGATCTGGCTGGGGGCGATCTCGGGGTCGTTCTTCATCAGGCCGCACTCGAAATCCTTAAGTGTTGCGTGGACGGGCGCGGGGCGATGGAAAACTTCGGTGGAGGCGCACCAGATCATGACGAGGCGATCGGCGCCGGAGGTGCTTTTGAAGTTCCGGATGTCTTCCATGAGCATCTCGGCCTTGTCCATCTTGGAGCCGGTTTGCTTGACGTTGGGGCCGTTGATGCGGCGGACGTATTCGGAATCGAAGACGGCCTTCATCGGACGGATGGCGTCGAGGGGCTCGCGGACTTTTTCGAGCAGGGATGGTTCGAGGACGCGGGCGTTGGAGGCGGCCTGGTAGGCGGTGTCTTCGAAGATATCCCAACCACCGAAGACGAGTTGGTCGAGTTTTGCCAGGGGGACGAAATCGCGGATGTAGGGGGTCCGGTTATCGGTGCGTTTTCCGAGGCGAATGGTGGCGAGTTGGGTGAGCGAGCCGACCGGGACGCCTAAGCCGCGTTTTACGGCTTCCACACCGGCCATGAACGTGGTGCTGACGGCGCCGATGCCAGGGATCAGGATGCCGAGTTTTCCGTCCGCAGGAGAAATGCGGACACTGTCAGAGGTGGGCAAAGCAGGACTCTCCTTAACTGAATCTACCTTTGGATGATGCGCAGGCTTTGCGCCCGCAATTGGCTATACTAGCATTTCATGCCGGTTCGCGCGACGAGCACGATCGCCGCGATTCTGGTGGACGATGAGCCACTGGCGCGCGACGAGCTTACTTACCTGTTGCGAGAGTTTCCTGACGTCGAAGTGATAGCCACGGGCACGAACGGGTTGGAAGCGGTGCGCCTGATCACGGAGCTTGAGCCGGACCTGGTGTTTCTGGACATCCAGATGCCGGGGTTAGACGGGATGGGGGTGATACGCCGGTTGCGCGAGCAGGACGTGCCGATGCCGCACATCATATTGGCCACGGCGCACGACCAATACGCCGTGGAGGCGTTCCGGCTGGAGGCGATGGACTATTTACTGAAGCCGGTAGAGCGGGAACGGCTTTCGCAGGCGGTGGAACGGGCGCGGCGGGCGATTGCGGAGAAGGCGAGGACGGCCCCGGCTGCGGAGCCTGTGCCGGCTCCGCGCGGGGCGCCGCTGCGGACGAAGTTGCTGGTGAAGAGCGGCGGGCGGAATTTGATCATCGACAGCCAGGAGATGATCTACGCGACGATCAACGACGGGTTGATCACGGTGGTTGCGTCCGGCATTGAAGGCGAATCGAGTTACCGCACGATTGAGGAACTGCAGTCGAACCTAGACCCGGAGGCTTTCTGGCGGGTGCATCGTTCGTATCTGGTGAACATACATCGGATTAAGGAAGTTATTCCGTGGTTCAAGTCCAGTTTTCAGATTCGGATGGATGACAAGAAGCAGACGGAGATTCCGGTGAGCCGGGTGCAGACGAAGCGGCTGCGGGCGCTGTTCCGGCTGTAGGTTGGCGGCGGCCCTGTGCGTTGTTTTCCGATAGCACAGAACGGAGCCGCATGCGGCCCTGTGCGTCTTTTTCTTACTGCGCACAACGGGCCGCGCGGCTCAATCCGCTCACGGCCCTGTGCGCTAGACTAAGGCCACGATGCATCGCGAATATCACAAGTGGTACAGCAAGGCGCTGGGCCGCGACATGGAGATGCTGATTCACGGCCATGCCGGGGCGGCGGTTCTGGTTTTTCCGACTTCGATGGGGCGGTTCCACGATTACGAAGATCGTGGGATGGTAGCGGCGCTGGCCGGGCGGATCGAAGCGGGCGCGCTGCGGCTGTTCTGCGTGGACAGCGTGGACACGGAGAGTTGGTACAACCGCTGGGCGCAGCCGCACGCGCGGGTGAAGCGGCACATCGAGTATGAGCGCTACATCATCGGTGATGTAATTCCGCTGATTCACGGCAAGAGCGGTCCGCAGCCGATCACGGTGACCGGATGCAGCTTCGGCGGGTATCATTGCGTGAACTTCGCGTTCCGGCATCCGGACCTGGTGGCGCGGGTGGTGAGTATGTCGGGAGCGTTCGACATACATCAGTTTCTGGACGGATATTACGACGATGAGTGTTACTTCAACTGTCCCGTGGACTATCTGCCCGGGCAGCGCGACCCGTGGTATCTGGAGCGGTACCGGAAAATGGACATTGTGCTGGCGTGCGGGGAGTACGACGTCTGCCGGGGAGATAACGAGCGGCTGAGCGCGATTCTCAACGGTATTGGCGTGGGGCACTATCTGGACATCTGGGGTGACGGGGCGGGCCATGACTGGCCGTGGTGGCAGAAGATGGCGCTAAAATTCTTCTAGCGCACCGGCAGGTCGCGGTGGCGGAAACGGGGTCGGAAGAATATGAAACGAGCCGGCGTTCTCTACGGCATGGAGACGGACTTTCCGCCCGCGCTGGTGGACGAGATCAATGCGCGGCGGGGCTCAGGCGTGGTGGCCGAGCACATCCGCGTTGGCGGGATCAAAATGGCGGAGCCGAGCGGCTACGACGTAATTGTCGACCGGATTTCTCACGATATTCCGTTCTACCGGGCGTATTTGAAGAACGCCGTGCTGGGCGGGACGGTGGTGATCAACAATCCGTTCTGGTGGAGCGCCGACGATAAGTTTTTCAACTACGCGCTGGCGAGCCGGTTAGGGGTGGCGGCGCCGAGGACGGTGCTTCTTCCGCACAAGAATCATCCACCGGACACGACGGCGCAGTCGATGCGGAACCTAATTTACCCACTGAACTGGGAAGAGATCTTCGAGTATGTAGGTTTTCCGGCGTTTCTGAAGCCACACAGCGGGGGTGGATGGAAGCACGTGTACCACGTGCATTCACCGGCTGAGTTTTACGACGCCTATGACAGGACCGGCGACTTATGCATGGTGCTGCAGGCGGCAGTGAACTATCGCGAGTATTTCCGATGTTACGTGGTGGGACAGAAGAAGGTACATATCATGGCGTACGATCCGCGGCAGCCGCACGCTCACCGATATGTTCTGAATCCGCCGCAGTACGAGGTGGGGTTACTCGAGCGGGTGGAGCGGGACGCACTGACGCTGTGCCGGGCGCTTGGATACGACCTGAACACGGTGGAGTTTGCGGTGGAAGACGGCGTGCCGTACGCGATCGACTTCCTGAATCCGGCGCCGGATGCGGGGCTTGCTTCGGTGGGGCGGGATAACTTCGACTGGATTGTGAATGCGGTGGCGGATTACGTGATCGAGACGGCGCATGCGGGGACGGCGGAGAGCGGCGAGTTACACTGGGCGTCGATGTTGGGCCAGAAGAGCGCGGCGAGCGGGGACTAGGCGGGCGAGAGCAGGAGGGTTTGCCATGAGACCCAGTTTTACGATCGGCATCGAGGAAGAGTATCAAACGATCGACCCGAAGACACGCGATCTGCGGTCGCACATCGACATGGAGATCATCGCCAAGGGCAAGACGCTGCTGCGCGAGGCGGTGAAGCCGGAGATGCACCAGTCGGTGATCGAGGTGGGCACCGGCGTGTGCAAGGACATCAAGGAAGCGAAGGACGAGATCAAGTCGATCCGGCGGCAGGTGATTCAACTGGCGCGGGACAACGGTTTGCGGCTTGCGGCGGGCGGAACGCATCCGTTTGCCGACTGGCGGCAGCAGGAGATTTACCCCGACGCGAGATACCAGGAGATTGTCGAAGACATGAAGATGGTGGCGCGGGCGAACCTGATCTTCGGCTTGCACGTGCACGTGGGGGTGGAGGACCGGGAGACGGCGATTCACATCATGAACGCGGCGCGGTATTTCCTGCCGCACATGCTGGCGCTGAGCACGAACAGCCCTTTCTGGCTGGGGATGGATACGGGGCTGAAGAGTTACCGGTGCAAGGTGTTCGATAAGTTCCCGCGGACGAACATACCGGATTACTTCATGAGCTGGGGCGAGTATGAGAATTTTGTGAACTTACTCATCCAGACGCACTGCATCGACAACGCGAAAAAGATCTGGTGGGATATCCGGCCGCATCCGACGTTTTCGACGCTCGAGTTCCGGATCTGCGATCTGCCGATGCGGGTGGACGAGACGATTGCGCTGGCAGCGCTGATACAGGCGACGGTAGCGAAGTTGTATAAACTGCACGCGGCGAACCAGGGGTTCCGGCTGTACCGGCGGGCGCTCATCATGGAAAACAAGTGGCGGGCGGTGAGGTACGGGCTGGACGGGAAGCTGATTGATTTCGGGAAGCGGACCGAAGTTCCGCTGCGAGATCTGATGGAAGAGTATCTGGTGCTGGTGGACGATGTGGTGGACGAGTTAGGTTCGCGGGAAGAGATTGGATACGTGCGGCGGATGCTTGAGGAGGGGTCGGGTGCGGACCGGCAGTTGCGGGTGTTTCACCAGACCGGGGATTTAACGAAGGTTGTGGATTACATGATTGAAGAAACCGAGGCCGGGCTGTTTGACACGGCGCCGGCGGAAATGAAGGCGAACGGATGAGCGGGCGGCTGGAAGGTGTTCCGTTCGATCCGGAGTTGACGGCGGGCGCGCGGAATGCGGTGCGGGTGTGTTTGCGGATTGAGCCGTGGGAGAAGGTGACGGTCATCACGGATGAGGCGAGCCTCGAGATTGCGGCGAGCCTGGCGCGGGAGTTGCGGGAGCTTGGCGTTGTGCACCGGGCGTTTGTGCTCGAGGATTGCGCGCCGCGGCCGCTGGTGGACATGCCGCGGGAGATTCTCGACGACATGGAGACGAGCCAGGTGAGCATCTTCGCGGTGCGGGCGCAATCCAACGAGCTGAAGACGCGGATGCAGATGACCGACGTGGTGAACCGTCGCAAGATGCGTCATGCGCACATGGTGAACATCGACAAGCGGATCATGCTGGAGGGAATGCGCGCGGATTTTCTGAAGGTGGACGAGTTGAGCGTGAAGGTGTGGGAATTAGCGACGGCGGCGCGGGTGATTCGCGCGGCGACGAAGGCGGGGACGGAGATACGCGCGGAGCTGACGCCGAATTATAAGTGGATCAAGACAAGCGGGATTATCAGTCCGAATAAGTGGGGCAACCTGCCGGGCGGGGAAGTATTTACGACGCCGCTCGAAGTGAACGGCGTGTTTGTGATTGACGGCGTTGTGGGGGATTATCTGTGCGATAAGTACGGCGACCTGCGCGAGACGCCGCTGACGATTCGGGTAGAGGGGAACCGGCTGGTGGAGGCGGAGTCGGCGAACCAGGAGTTGCGCGAGGAGTTCTGGCGGTACACGCATACGGATGAAAACAGCGACCGGGTGGGTGAGTTCGCGATCGGGACGAACATCGGCGTGCACGGGGTCATTGGGAACATCCTGCAGGACGAGAAGCTGCCGGGGATTCACATGGCGTTCGGCAATCCGTACGGCGCGCACACGGGAGCGGAGTGGTATTCTTCGACGCATATCGACGTGGTGGGGCGGGATTTCGATATCTGGACGGACGGCCAGCAGATCATGTCCGAGGGGCGGTTCCTGATTTCGTGAAGGCCGGCGCGCGGGAATGATTCCGGAGCTGAGGCGCGAGTTTAACCGGCGGTGGACGCCGGAGCTATACCGGAAGTTCCTGGATACGATCGACCGGCGGAGCGGGACGCACGTGAAGTTCCGCAATTCGGAGACGCCGTGTTTCCTGGAACGGGCGCTGCTGGACAAGATGGCGCGGGCCGGCGCGGAGATGGTGGCGCAGTTAGTGGCGGACCGGACGTATTTGGAGAAGGCGGACGCGGCGATTCCGGCGCGATGGCGGGTGCCGAACGAGGCGCCGCATCCGATGTTCATTCAGGCCGATTTCGGGCTCGATCAGCGGCTGGAGCCGAAGCTGGTCGAGATACAGGGTTTTCCTTCGCTGTATGCGTTTCAGCCGATGCTTGGGGATGCGTATTGTGAGGTATTCGGGCTGGAGGGTTTGGAGCACCAGTTACATCCGCGGTACTGGGAAGTGATGCAGGAGGCGATCTGCGGAGGGCACGATCCGGAGGACGTGGTGCTGCTCGAGATCGACCCGGAGGAGCAGAAGACGCTGCCGGATTTCCGGCTGACGGAGAAGTTTTTCGGCGTGCGGACGGTGAACCTGCGGGAGGTGGAGCAGAAGGGCAACCGGCTTTATCATGACGGGGCGCCGATCCGGCGGATTTACAACAGGACGATTTTCGATGAACTGGAGCGGAAAGGCGTGGAGCCTCCGTTCGACCTGCGCGCGGATCTGGACGTCGAGTGGGCGGGGCATCCGAACTGGTATTTCAAGCTGAGTAAGTTCTCGATTCCTTTCTTGCGGCATGAGGCGGCGCCGAAGACGTGGTTTCTGGCGGAGATGGATGAGTTGCCGGCGGACTTAGAGAACTACGTGTTGAAGCCGCTCTATTCGTTCGCGGGATTGGGCGTGGTTGTGGGACCGACGGCGGAGCAGGTGCGCGGGGTGGACCGGAGTAACTACATTCTGCAGGAGCGGATCCGGTTCCGGCCGGTGATCGACACGCCGCACGGGATGACGCAGGCCGAGGTGCGGATCATGTACGTGTGGCTGGACGGGGCGCCGGGGCCGGAGGCGATGACGACGATTGTGCGGACGGGGCGGGGAAAGATGATGGGCGTCGATCACAACCGGGACATGGAGTGGGTGGGGGCGACGGCGGGGTTGTTTCCGGCTTGATCGGTCAGTGTCGCGGGTAGCCTTGCCATAGGTATTCGAGGGCCTCGGGCAGGGTCTGTTGTTTCACTGCGCGGTCCGTGTGGCCGGCGTTGCGGGCGAAGACGAACTGGTAGTGGTAGCCCTTGGCGGCGAGGACGCGGGCCATGTTTTCGTTGGCCATGACCCAGTCGTGCATGTTGTCGTGCATTAGGTTGGGGAAGTAGAGGTCGCGGTCGCCCACTTCCATCCAAATGCGGATCGGTTTGACCGGCGAGTTCGGGATGAGATGTTCGTGGAACTCCCAGGCGCCGTGGGGAGTTTCCGGGTTCCAGGGCCATTGTTGATTGACGTAAGTGCCGGAGTAAGTTAAGACGCGGTGGTAGAGTTCGGGATGATACCAGGCCATGATGAGGGCGCAGGAACCGCCGGAGGAGCCGCCCATGGTGGCGCGGCCGTCGGGGTCCTTGGTTAGTTTCACGTTGTATTGCTTTTCGACCAGCGGCAGCACTTCATGTTCGACGAACTCGGCGTAGCGGCCGGACATGGTGTCGTATTCGAGGCCACGTTCGCTGCCCTGGGCGTCGCCGCTGCCGTTGCCAATGGAGATGGCGATCATGACGGGGACGCGATGTTCGGCGATCAGATTATCGAGGGCGGGGAAGAGGTACTGATCGGGGCCGTCGGCGCCGACGATGAAGGGGGCTTCCGTACCGGGGACATATTGCTTGGGGACGTAGACGGAAACGTGGCGGGTGTAGGGAGCGGGGTGGCTGGTGGTGACGATGAGTTTGGCAGGGTTGGTGGGGTCGGGTTTGCCGAAGGTGTTGGGTTCGCGGGCGATGCCGGGATAGTATTTGCTGTCGGCGGATGACATGGTGAAGGTGTAGACGGTTCCGTGGGGGACGCCTTCGCGGACGGCCATTTCGGGGGCGGGAGTGTGCGTGGGGCCGATGACGAAGTTTCCGTCTTCGGTTGGCGGAGGGAGGGCGCCGTCGGGCAGGTCCTTGGCTTCAACGAAGCCGGGGGTGTGGGGATCGCGGGTGGGGGGTATGGGGCGTTGGCGATGTTGAGGAGCGGGTGGCGCTTGGACGGGCGTTTGAGCCAGGGCGGCGAGAGAAATTGTGAGCACGAAGAGGACGTGGCGAAGCATGATGATCTCAACTGGTGTATCACAGAGAGCGAGGAAGAATGAACCGGCGGACGTTTTTGAAGATGAGTTCAGCGGCGGCAGCGATGCCGGGCGGCGCGGCGGCGAACGCCGGCGAGCGGCCGAACCTTTTGCTGTTGATGAGCGACCAGCACCGCGGCGATGCTTTGGGCGCGGACGGGAACAAGGCGATTGTTACGCCGAATCTGGACGCGCTGGCCGCGAGCGGCGTGCGGTTCCGCAATGCGTTCTCGTCGACGCCGACGTGCACGCCGGCGCGTGCGGCGCTTTTGACCGGGATGTCGCCGTGGAGCCACGGGATGCTGGGCTACGGGCGCGTGGCGGAGCATTATCCTGTGGAGTTGCCGCGCCTGCTGCACGAGGCGGGCTACTACACGCTGGGGATCGGCAAGATGCACTGGACGCCGCAGCGGACGCTGCATGGGTTCGACCGGACGATTCTGGATGAATCGGGGAGGGAGGAGTCCGAGGGGTTCCGGAGCGATTACCGGTGCTGGTTGTTTTCCGAGATGCCGCTGGCGAATCCGGAGCCAAGCGGGATTAGCTGGAACGGGTATCAGGCGAAGGCGTTTCCCTTGCCGGAGCGGCTGCATCCGACGGCGTGGATCGGGGAGACGACGATCCGGTTCTTGAGGAGTTACAAGCGTCCGGAGCCGTGGTTTCTGAAGGTGTCGTTCGAGCGGCCGCACAGCCCGTACGATCCGCCGGCGCGGTGGCTGAACCGGTACGCGGAGGCCGAGCTTCCACCGGCGCGGGCGGGGAAGTGGGCGGATAAGTACCGGCCGATCGACCGCAGTTCGCCGGATATCTGGCATGGGGACATTGGGGCCGCAGGAGTGAGGGCGGCGCGGCAGGGTTACTACGGGTCGGTTAGTTTTGTGGATGAGCAGATCGGGCGGATTCTGGAGACGCTGGATGCGCAGGGACAACTGAGTAACACGGCGATTGTGTTTCTTGCCGACCATGGGGACATGCTGGGCGATGAGTATCTTTGGCGCAAGGGGTATGCGTACCAGCCGGCGGCGCGGATTCCGATGATTGTGCATTGGCCGGCGGGGCTGGGAGGCGCTGGCAAGGGGCGGGTAATTTCGAACCCGGTTGAGATCCGGGATGTGCTGCCGACGCTGCTGGAAGATC
>JAKAJI010000177.1 GCA_021813825.1 Acidobacteriota bacterium
CGCGGGGGAGCGGAGTAAGCGGGGGGCTGGGCTTCGACGGCGGCCGGGGCGGGCGGCGTCGGGGCGGCGGGCTGTACGGGTGGGGCGGTGGCTTGCGGCGGCGGAGCAACGGGTTGCGGCGCCGGCGGAGGCGGTGGGGCGGCCGCGGCTGGTGGCTCTGGCGCGAGGGGCTCGATCTTGAGCGGAACGCCGCGCGGGTTGGTTAAGCCGTACTCGAGGTCCTGGATGAATTCGGCGCAGGTGGGATAGCGCTGGGCGGGTTCTTTGGCGAGGGCGCGGAGCAGCGAGGGGAGGGCGGGGAGATTGACGATGGAACTGGTGGTGTCTTCGCGAATCGGGTCCTCGTTGACGATCTGGTACATGATGCTGGTGATCGAGTCGCCGTCGAAGGGGCGCCGGCCGGAGAGCAGTTCGTAGGCGATGACGCCCAAGGCGAACTGGTCGGTGCGGCCGTCGACGGGTTTGCCGAGGACTTGTTCGGGCGCCATGTAATGGGGGGTGCCGACGGCCATGCCGGCCTGGGTGAGGCCGACGGTAGCGTCGCCGAGCATTTTGGCGACGCCGAAGTCGGCGATTTTGACGAGGTCGCCCTCGGAGATCATGATGTTGGCGGGTTTGATGTCGCGGTGGACGACGTTGCGGCCGTGGGCGAAGTCGAGGCCGTCGGCCACCTGTTTCAAGATGGCGATGATCTGAGCGCTGCGCAGGCGTTCGTTTTCGTGCATGAGGGCGCGGAGGGTTTTGCCCTCGACGAATTCCATGACGACATAGGTGAGCGGGCCCGAATCGTCCATTTCGTAGACGGTGACGATGTTGCGGTGGGTGAGGGCGCCGGCGGAGCGGGCTTCACGCTGGAGGCGTTTTCGCAGGGTTTCGTTGGCGCCGCCGGCGGCGGAGATCGTTTTGATTGCGACCGGGCGGCCGATTTTGGGGTCTTCGGCGAGATAGACAACTCCGCCCGCACCGCGGCCCAGTTCGCGTACGATCTGGTAGCGGCCGATAGTTTCCATTCCGTGTGTCTCCTGGCCGACGCTTAGATTGGCTGCGGCCCTACTGGTTTTAAGGATAACGGCAGTGAGACAGGAATGCTACTAAAAAGCTCCCGCACGCCGCAACCCATTAAGTTCGGGCTGACCGAACAATCTTCTCAAAAAGAGTCTCGTAGATGGCGGACATGCGCTCGACGGAAGCGGCGGGGGAAAAACGCTCGCGGATGCGCTGGGCGGCGGCGTGGCCGAGGCGAGCCCGTAGTCCGGCGTCGAGCAGGCAGCGGCGGAGTTGTTGCGCGAGGCCGGCGGCGTCGCCGGGTTCGAACAGGAGGCCGGAGATCTCATCCTCGACGAGTTCGGGATTGCCGCCGGCGCGGGAGGCGATGACGCAGCATCCGCAGGCCATGGCCTCCATGAGGGAGTTGGACGAGGCTTCGGATAGCGAGGGCAGGACGAAGATGTCGAAGGCATGGAGCCAGGAGGGTACGTCGCGGGCGGGAGGTTCGAAGCGGCAGACATCG
Source organism: Acidobacteriota bacterium (assembly GCA_021813825.1). Classification (GTDB taxonomy): domain Bacteria; phylum Acidobacteriota; class Terriglobia; order Bryobacterales; family Bryobacteraceae; genus JAJYKC01. The sequence continues at coordinate 1,511 of JAKAJI010000177.1, forward strand.
TCGAGGTCGAGCGCGGCGGCGCGGCGGCGGAGGACGGGTTCGCACTCGCCACCGCCGACGATGACGAGGCGGGCGCCGGGGGCGGCGTCGCGCGAAGCGGCGAAGGCATCGAGGAGGGTCTCGATGTTTTTTTCGGGGCGGAGCATGGCGACGATGCCGACGGTGGGAGGGCCGGAGGGCCGCGCCTCGGGGGGATAGAAGCGCGAAGTGTCGACGCCGTTGGGGCAGTAGTGGATTTTTTCGGGCGGGACGCGGTCGGTGGCGATGAGGTCGGCGCCGACGGCGTGCGAGTTGACGACGATGGCGTGGGCGAGGCGGTCGGTGAGGCGCAGCAGAGGACGCTTGTCCGGGGTGAGGGAGCGGAAGGCGCGCTGGCTGGAGAGGACGAGGGGGGTGCGGTACCAGCGGGCGGCGGGGACGCCGAAGAGGACGCCGGGGACGTCGAAGGCGTGGACGATTTCGATGCGATGTTGGCGGAGGTAAGCGCCGAAGCCGCGCCAGGCGCGGGCGTGGGAAGGGCGGAAGAAGCCGGAAACGGGGAATTCGGCGAGGGGGACTCCAGCTTCGCGGAGATCGGCGAGGCGCATGCCCTGCAGGCGCAGGCAGGCGACGTGGGGCTCGAAGCGGGAGCGGTCGAGCCCTTTGGCGATTTCGGTGAGCTGGCGCTCGGTGCCGCCGCTCTCCAACCAGAGGTTGACGAGCAGGATGCGCCGCGGCTCAGCCATGAGCCGGGCTTACTGCGCCACCTTCGCGGGGCAGCGCAGCGAGAAGAATCCGGGTGCGAAGACGTCGATGCCGTTGGGCGGATCGGTGATGTCGATTTTGACGATGATCGGGTTGTTGGCCGAGTCGAGCACCTGAGAAGGCTGCGAGGCGCCTTGGCCGCGGACCTTGCTGAGGACGGCGGTGCGGCTGCCGGGGGGCCGCGCGTCGGCGTTGGCCATGAGCCGGAAGATGGCCCAGACGCCGGTGTAGTCGCCGTAGGGCACGCTGGCGCCCACATTGACGCGGAGATGGGCTTCCTGCTGGCCTGCGCCCGGCCAGGAGAATTGCTTGGGCGTCGAAGCGGTCTTGGTGGCGGAAGCGGTTTCTCCGTCGGCGGTGAGGGTGATGCCCTGGGTGTTGGAGTTGGGTTCGATCTTGAGGGTGTAGCGGAGGCGCGCCTGGCCGTTTGCGTCGGCCGGGAAGAAGGCGTCGGAGATGGCGGCGAGCTGATTCAGGAACTGCAGGTACTCCTGGGTCAGTTGGGGATCGGCGTCGGGCGGGGAGACCCAGAGGCGTCCTTGTTTGGCGGCGGATTTGCCGAGGGATTGGATGAGCGTTGCATAGGCGCTGTTCTGGGGCGCGAATACGGAGGCGAATTCGTCGAGCGAGACGTCGGTTGCGCTGGCGGGATCGAAGGGGAACTTGCGCTGGAGCTTTGCCAGGGCGGTGCAGAAGTTTTTCGCGGCCGCGCCGGCCTTGTCGCGGCCGATCTTGCCGGCGTCGGTGACGACGAAGCGCATGGCGTCGCGGAAGGGGGATTCAAGGATGCGTTGGATCTCGGTGTCCATGCCGTCCGAGCCTTTGATGTTGAAGGTCTGCGCCATCTGGCGGACGGCGTCCATGCCGGCGTCGGAGGCCTGTTTGGCGGCCTGGTTGAGGTTCATGTCGGGATTGGAGGGCCGCTGGTCCTTGAGGTTGTCCATGGCGCGGGCCATGTTGGCGACGGCGGTCATGTAGTTCTGGTTGGGTGAGCTGATGAGGCGGTCGGCGCTGGTGGGCGGGACGACCTGGCGCGCGGGCTGGAAGACGCGGACGACATCGGCCGGGGTGAGCGGGGGCGGGGCCTGGGCGGAGGAACCTTCGGTGGCCTTGGCGGCGGCGGAGATGGTTTTGGCCTTGGTTGCGGTCTGCTGGGCTTTGTTCAAGCCGAGGGCGGAGAGCAGGCCGGAGCTGCTGGCGCGTTCCGCAGTGGCGAGGCCGGACTGGGCGGCTGCGGCGGCCGCGGGGACGGGCAGGTTGGTGTTGCGGGAAATGAGATAAACGGCGGCCAGCAACGGCGAGCGGTTGTCGGCGAGTTGGGAGAGTTTCTGGGCGGCGTCGGCGGGGTTGGCGAATCCCTGAACGCCGGTTTGGCGGGTGAAGTCCTCCCACTTGGCGGTGAAGTCCTTGAGGTAGAGGTTTTCGAGGGCGGAGGAATCGGCGCTGCCGGGCATGAGGGAGGAGAAGGCGGCGCTGGGACCGAGGACGCAGACTTCGCCGATGGGTTGTTTGCCGCCGTCCTTGAGGGCCTTCTGGAAGGCCTGCCAGCCTTCGAGCGTGAAGGCGGCGTCGACCTGGCCGGGGCCGGTGATGGTCTGGCGGAAATTGGGAGCGAGGTCTGCGATGCGGGCCGGCTGAGCGGGGGCCTGGGAAGCGGCTTGGAGGAGGCCGCGGTAGATCTGATCGAGGCCGTGGAAGGTGGACAGATACTGGCGGGCGCGGCTGACGAGGTCGTCCTTTTCCTGGACGTTGTACGGGTTTTCGTGGGCGAGTTCTCCGGCGTAGAAGTCGATTTGCTTGAAGGCGAGGCCCTGGCGTTCCTGGTCGAGATTGCGGCCGAGGTTCCACTGGTTGAGCAGGAGCGGGGCGAGGAACGCTTTGTCGGGTTTACATTTGCAGGAGGTCACCATGCGGTAGGCCTTGAGGGTGTCGTAGGCGGTTCCGTAGGGGACGGAGCCGTCGGAGGAGGTGGGGAGGCGCTGGAGGCCGCCGGTCAGTTTGCCGAAGACGTCGTCGAAGAACATCTGGCGGAAGCGCTGGAAGTAGAGGTGGCGGAGCGAGGGGAGGACGCTCGATCCGGAGTACAGGAACCAACGCATGCGCCAGGGCGGGCCGTTGCGTTCGTAGTCGAGCAGAGTTTCGAGCTGGGAGCGGAGGCCGTCCATGGCGTGGAGGTCGTCGAGGCCGGGGGAAGCCATGGGGCCGGGCTGGAAGGAGTAGGGAGCGAGTTCGGCCTGTTTGACGGCGTGGAGTAGTTCGCGGTTGTCGTACCAGGAGCGGATGAACAGGAGGCAGAGCAGGAAGGCGAGGGCGGTGGCGGTGCCGAAGACGATGCGGCGGTAGAGGTCGAGCTTGCGATGGCGGAAACCGGCGACGGCGTCGAGGCGGTCGCCGAGGATGACGCGATGGAAGAGTTCGCTGACGAAGCTCCAGCGGGTGACGGTGGGTTCGGCGCCGGAGGGTTCGGGGGCGGAGATGCCGACCTTCTTCTGGTAGTCGGCGAGATTGAACAGCGAAGTGGCTTCGCCGGCGGCGGGGCCGCGGACGACTTCGCGGACACCGCCGGGAGCGGCGGCGGAAGCGGCGACCTGGCGTGTACCGGTGAAGTAATAGCCGCGCAGCAGCGGGCTGGGCTGGAGCGGATTGGGGCGGAAGACGTCGACGAGGAACTGGACGAGGGTGTCGCGGATGCGCTTCAGTTCGCGGGGAAATTCGTAGATGGGGACGCGGCGGGTGGTTACGGGCTCGCGGGCGAGGAAGAGGGTGCGTTTTTCGGCGAGCGAGTAGTAGAGCTGGTTGAAGGCTTCGGCGAGGCGGGAGGATTCCGATTCGGCGAAGACCTCGCCGGCGGGGCGGGCGGCCTGGAGCGAGAGCGGGAGCGTGGTTCCGAGGATCTGCTGATCCTCGTTTTCGGCCATGCGTCCGAAGTATTCGGCGAAGTAGGGGATGGAATCGCTCTTGGTGAACAGGACGTAGACGGGGAAGTGGCTGCCGAAGACTTCGCCGATGAGGCGGAGGCGTTCCTGGAATTTGCGGGCGAGGCCGCCGAGGCGGGCGTTGTCGGGGATGCCGAGGAACGGGGTGATATCGACGCAGAGGATGGCGCCGCGGAAGTTCGATTTGGTTTTGCCGCTGAGTTTGGCGAGCAGGGAGCCGCCGCCGGGGCGGAGGTGCTTGAGGAGGCGGAGCCAGCGGCCGGGGTCCTGGTTAAAGATGCTGCCGGAGGGTTCGATGAAGATCGACTCGCCGGCGTACCAGAAGTTGCAGAGCTTGGTGGGCAGGACGGTGGAATCGCGATAGACCTGGCCGGCGAGGAGTTCGGGTTCGAGGCCGGCGCCGAGGAAGGTGGTGGTTTTGCCGGAGCCTTCGGCGCCGAGCAGAAGGTAAGTCGGGAGGCCGGCGACCTGGGTGCGGATGCGGCGGGCGGCGAGGGTGGGGGATTGGGCGAGGCGGGCGTTGGCTTCGGAGATGAGCGCGGTGACGGCGTCGATTTCCGGGTCGGGGCCGGAGGCGCGGGCCGGTTGGGAGGCGGGCGCGGGCTGCTCACCGGGCGCGGGAGAAGCGGGAGCGGGCGCCTGGGCGGCGCCGAGTCTCCGCGTGAGGCGGGAGACGAGGAGGTAGACGATCAGCACGGTGAGGCCGAGGAGGCTCAGCATCACGCTGACGAGGATGTAGTTCTCCTCGGCGACGAGGTACTTCGCGCCGATCCAGACCAGCGCCAGATAGAGGAAAAACAACAGCCAGATGACGATCAGCTTTCGCTTGGACATGGTGCTCCGGGCAATCTCGAAAACAGTAGCAGGTTCACAGCAACAGTGCGCGGGCGGCCGCGTCGGTGACGTCGCTTCGTGTGGTCATCAGCCAGACCAGGCAGATGACATAGACGGCCACGGCGGCGCCCAGGCCGATGACGGCGGTCTGCAGGAGCGTGGTGGCGAGGGCATCGGGGGGCGGCGCGGCGATCACTTCCTGCGGGATATCTCCCTGGGGGCTCAGACGCGGGTCGTTGCCGCGAATGTGATCGATGCGCTGCCGCACGCGGTCCATCAGAAGGTGCAACTCGGACTTTCCGCCGATCGAGTATTTGCCTTCGAAGCCTAAAAGCAGGCAGAGGTAGAAGACTTCGAGCATGTCGGCGAGTTCAGGCGAGTCCTGGCGGGAGAGGAGCTTTTCGGCGCGGGTGAAGAACAGTTCGCCGGCGACGGAGACGTTGAACAGTTCGTCCTGCAGCGGCTTCTGCGCCCACTCGTTGCGGCAGGGGTCGTGGGAAGTGAGGATGACTTCGTCGAGGAAGGCGACGATGGCGAAGTCGGTTTCGATGGTGTGTTCCTTGGCGTAGTTGCGTTTGACGGCCTCGCGGTTGACCTCGGCGAGGGCTTCCATCATGCGGCGCCGGAAACCGTCGGCGTTGGAGATCTGCTGGCGTCCGCTTTGAATGCGGACGATGCCGGTGAAGAAGCCCTGATACAAGAGGGCGAGGGATTCCTGGCGGGGCGTGGTGGGATTGGCCGGCGGCTGCGGGCGTGCCATGGTCAATGTCTCCTCTAAGTGCGGAAGTCCTTATCGGTCAGTTTCGGTGCGTATTGGACAGAGTCGAAGTGGAGCGAGAGGCCGTGGGGCGTCTTCTCCTGGTAGCGCAGGTCGAACACCTTGGGAGTTTTACCCTGTCCGACGGGAGCATAATTGCCGTACTGCACGCTGAGGGCGGGGCCGTGGCCGGCGGCGGGTTGGTAGACAACGCTTTCGAGCAGGCCGTTGGAGTCCACGGTGAGCGTGTACTCGCCGGCGGATCCCGTACCCTTCAGGGTGACGGGGCCGGAAGGGGACGGGGCGCCGAGGATGCTTACCCATTTCAGCTTCTGGGCGTTCAAGGCGGCAAGGAGGGCGGCGGGCTGATAATCCCGGAATTGCTGAATGTTTTGCGCCATTTCCTTGACGACCGGGGTATTTTTGAGCTTTCCGGCGCCGCCGGAGCGCACGACGGGGCCCTTGATGACATCGCGCCACTTCAGTTCGGCGAGTTTGATTTCCATCTCGATGTAGGCCGAGGCGGCGGATCCGTTCAGGCGGGCGGTGAAGTTCCAGTCCGAACGCTGTCCGGTGGCATCGTAGAGAGCGGCGGTGCCGGAGCCGGTCAACATCTGTGCGTCCTTGATGCCGGCCTCGCCGCCGATTTTGGCGAGCAGGTGCGCGAACAACTGGCTGCCGAGTTTCTCCTGCATGGCCGCGGTCGGCTGCAGGGTTACGAGCTTGGGGGTTTCGGGCGCGTTCGGCTGGAGGGGAACGATGATCTGCTGGCCGAAGTAGCCATCCTTGGAGAAATCGACGACGACGCTTCCTTGCGGTCCGATGACGAGGCCGGCGACCTTCTTCACGCCGGCCTGGGTTGGGCCTTGCGGTTTTCCGTCGACGGAGACGTTGCACTCGGCCGGGGCGCAGGAAAGGGTGAGGAGTCCGGCGATTTTGGGTTTGGGGGGAGGCGGGGGCGCGGGCTTGAACTTGGCGCCCTTGGCTTCGATGAGTTGGATCAGGTCATCGGTGGCGCCGGCGGCCTGCAGTTTTGAGACATCGGCGGGGGAAGGGTAAAACGTCACGCCGCGGCTTTCGACGGCGGAGAGAATCCGGCGCGCGGGCACATGGGCGTTCAGGGCGCCGAGGACCTCTTCGAGCGGGAACGGCGGACCCGTGAGGAACTTGTCCTGTGGCGCGCGGCCGCGAGCGGTTTGAGCCGGGGTTAGGGCGCAGGCGAGGGCGATGCAAAGAGTGAGTGTGCGGTAGCTACGCCATCGGGATGGTCTCATTTTCCACTGTATCCCCCTTTATTTCTGGCCTTGCTTTTTCTCAAAGTCCCGAGCGCTCTTGATCTCGCCGAGCAAGGTGAGCGCGGCCTTGTTTCCTTTCTCCTGCAGCAGCACCTGCCGGGCGTAGTATTCGGCGTGGTTGTAGTCGCCGTTGTCGAAGGCGCTTTGGGCGCGCTTCATGGCGAGGGCCGGCGGGATGGTGGGCGCCGCCTCGGCCGCGTGCGGTTTGCCTTTGGTGACGGCGAGGCCGGCGAGGTCCTGCTGGATCTGGGCGACTTTGTCGCTTAAGTCGGGGCGGCTGGCGGCCTGCGTGAGATTATCCTTGGCGGCCTGGATGAAGGCCGCATCGGGCTGGCCGGCGCTGCCGGCGGCGCGCGCCAGTTCGACATTCCAGCGGGCGATATCGAGCCGGGCTTCGGCCTCCTGCGGTGTTCCGGCGAATTGCTGGGTGAAGGCGTTGAGTTTTTCCAGTTGGGCCTCGATGTCGGAAACGCCGGCGCCGGGCGGGGGCTCGAAGGCGCGCAGGAGCACGAGCGCGGCATCGGGTTTCGCGCTCTTCCAGTCCCCGAGGTCGGAGGTTCGGGCGTAGCCGTTGGGATAGACGCTCTTGGGGGTGACGTACTGTACTTCGACCCAATCCTGGGTGGCGCTGCGCGGGACGCGGAGGACCTGGAGAAGCGTTCCTTTGGGGACCTGGACGACGGAGGAGGCGTCCTTGGCGGGGCGTTCGAGGATGTCGGTTTGGGCTGCGGTGACGACGGCGGTGGCCAGGGAGGGCATGGGCACGGCGTTGGCGCGGCGATGAGAGAAGAGGAAGTAGCCGCCGGCCGCGAGAATGAGGACGACGACGGCGGCGCCGACCAGGAGGACTGTTTTTGCCGGGGAGGCGGTGGCCGGCGAAGCGGGGGAGGGCGCCGGGAATGGCGCGGCGGCGATGGGGGGCGCGGGGGCTGCGGGCGCAGGCTGCGGGCGAGCGGCCGGTTTCGGCGGGGGTGGGGCGGGAGCGGGTTCCGGTTTGCGCGCTGGGGGCGCGGCTTGCGGAGCGGGAGTGGGCGGCGGGGCGGCCGGAGGCGGCGGTGCGGCGGGCCGGGGCTGGGTACGAATCGCGGTTGCGTCGAAGAACCGGGTTGCGTCACCGCCTCCGTACTCGGCCGCGGGTTGCGGCTTGGGTGGCGCGGCTTGAACGGGTGGAGGAGGCGGGGGTGCGGTTGGCGCCGGTGGCGGGGCGGGAGCGGGGGGCTGGGGCGGAGGCGCCTGTGGTG
>JAKAJI010000178.1 GCA_021813825.1 Acidobacteriota bacterium
CACCCAGACGCCTCGGGAATCGTGGAAATACGTGTTGGAGGGGAGTTTGGCGAACGACTCGGTGCCGGAGCCGGTGCAGCACCAGAAGGAGTCGAGAGGAAGGCCGAAGATTTTCCAATAGCCGCCAGCGAGGGGGACGTAGTACATCGTGAGGCCGTCGCCGGGGTGCATGGTGCCGAGGATGGAATTGAAGAGTGCGCGCTCGTAATAGGCGGCGTAGTGGGGGGAGGCGGTCCAGCCGTAGAGGTGGCCGGTGAGCTTGAGAAGGTTGTAAGTGCAGCAGCACTCCTGCGTGGTCGGGCCGAGTTGCGAGGCCAGTTGGCCGGCCGGGGCGCGCCAGAGTTCGCCGTTGCTGGTACCGCCGGTTACGTAGCTTCGCTTGCCGACGACCTCGGACCAGAAGTATTCGGCGATGCGGCGGTCGCGCGGGTCGCCGAGTAACTCGTAGCGGCGCGCGGCGCCGATGACTTTCGGGATGTTGGTGTTGACGTGGAGGCCGGTGAGTTCGTCGCGGCCTTCGGCGAGGGGATCGAGGAACGCGGGTTGGTCGAAGCGATGGGCGAGGGCGGCCAATGCCGGCTCCGAGGTGATTCCGTAAAGGTTGTACAGGCCTTCGGCCATGCCACCGAACTCCACCTTTTCGATGCGCGCCATGGCGGCGTCATCGAGCGGGCGAGTGTAGCCTGCGGTCCATTGGGCGATGCCCTGGGCGACTTCGAGCGCCTCACGATTGCCGCAGAGTGTGTACTGATCGAGGAGCCCGGCCAGAATTTTGTGGATCGTGTAGAAGGGCGCCCAGACCTTTTTGCCCTCTTCGAGACGCGTGAAGAAGCTCTGCGGAAATGCGCTGACGTAGCCGTTCCCGTGGGCCTTCTGGCACTGAGCGAGGGCGTGCACGACGTAGGCCGAAGATTCGCGGAGTTTGGCGTCGGGCTGGGCTTGCGCGGCGAAGAGAGCTGTCGAGGAAAGGTAGTGGCCGGTGAAGTGGCCGCGCAGTTCGACGTCGGGCTTCTCCCATCCGCCGAGCGGCGCCGCCTTCGAGGGAATGCCGGCGGTGACGCGGAACATGTGCAGGAGCCGGTCCGGATCGAGGCTCCGCAGATAGGCGCGGTTCAACTCCTGGCTCGCGTAGAAGGGGCCTTCGGTGAGGGCGATCTCGGCGGGCGAGAACGGCAGCGCGGCCGGGGTTGGCGTGCTGCCGCCTGCGCGAAGCAGCGGGGCGGCGATGGCTGCGGACAGGAAATCCCGGCGTCGAATGGAGGCGGACATGGTGGACTCCTTTACGTTAGCTTCAACACGTAGGCATAATCGCACGGCTTCTTTGGCGGCAGCGAGACGACCACGCCGTCGAGAGTGCGACGCCATGTCAGCTTGGATTTCGAGCCAAGCATTTCGATGTTGTTGATGGAGCGCCCGTTGCCGGCGCCCTTCGCGCTGAGGGTGTGAATCACCACTTTGCCGTCGGCCGGCCAGCCCAGCAGGAGCGCGTACAGCGTGCGGCCGCGGGTGGTGAAGCGAATATCCTGCGCGGTGAAGGGCTTGCTCGCCGTGTCCTTGAATGAGCCTCCGACCACGGGCGTCGGCCCTTCGCCGTAGACAAGATACGGCCGCGTTCCGTAAATTGCCTCGCCGTTTATGACGAGCCAGCGGCCCATGGCGAGCAGGATCTGCTGCGCCTGCTCGGGGATGGTGCCGTCGGACTTCGGCCCGACGTTGAGCAGCAGAGCACCGTTTTTGCTGACGATGTCGATCAGTTCGTCGATCAGAGAGCCGGGATCGCGGTATTGGTCGTTGTCGATATAGCCCCAGCTCTTGATGCTGATCGAAGTGTCGGTCTGCCAGAACTGTTTGCGGATGGTATCCAGCTTGCCGCGCTCGATATCGAGTACGGCAGCGCGGTCCGGGAACGCTTTGTTCTTGTAATTGATGGCGACTTCCTGGCCCCACTGTTTGCCGCGGTTGTAATAGAAGGCCGCGAACTTCTTGAGATAGGGCCGGAAGACGGGCTGCTCGATCCACCAGTCGAACCAGACCAGTTCCGGATGATACTTGTCGACGATCTCGGAGGTGCGGGCGAGCCAATCGTGAAGGTAGGCCTGGTTGGGCTGAGTTTTATCGGGTGCGGCGGGGCCGTAGAAGCTTTGATAGCGTGGGTCCTGGACGTCGGAGGGGAACTTGCGGCCGCCGTTGTAAAACCACCAGTGCTCGGCGCGATGAGACGAAGCGCCGAAGTGGAGACCCTCCCGTCGGATGGCTGCGGCCAGTTCGCCGACGATGTCGCGCCGGGGACCCATCTTGGCGGCGGACCAGTCGGTGAACGAGCAGTCGTACATGGGGAAGCCGTCATGGTGCTCGGCGACGGGGACGACATACCGCGCACCCGCCTTGTGGAAGAGCGCGGCCCACTGCGCCGCGTTGAAGTGTGCGGCGGTGAACTTGGGGATGAAGTCCTTATAGCCGAACTTGGTTTCCGGCCCGTAGAGCGCCACCTGGTGCTTGTACACGGGACTGTTCAAAATGTACATGTTCCGCGGGTACCACTCGCTGTCGAACGCCGGCACGGAGTAGACGCCCCAGTGAATGAAGATTCCGAATTTCGCGTCTTCGTACCAGGAGGGGACTTTATACGTCTCAAGGCTTGGCCAAGTGGCGGCGTAGGGACCTTGCGCGGCGACCTTGTCCACTTCGGCGACCTTGTTTTCCACCAGACGGGCGTAATCGGCGGCCTGGGCCGCTCCCACGACCAGTGCGGCGCACATCACGAGGCGACGGATCATGTGCGGTATTTTTTCACATCCTCCGGGGGAGAGGCACGTCACGGATGCGATGCCCTCGGCCGCCGGGCGCGGTAGAATAATAGAAGCTCACGCGCCCGTAGCTCAGTCTGGATAGAGCGTTTGCCTCCGGAGCAAAAGGTCAGAGGTTCGAATCCTCTCGGGCGTACCACCTTTCTTCTTCGCACCAACCCAACCATCCGCCAATGCGAGGCGCAGGCACCGCAGTCCAGGCACCACCGATTACAGGTGTAGTCGAGATTGGACCATCCGGATAGTCTATTCGAGGCGCATTTCAGATTTGTCTAAATTTTCCGTTGACGTGGGTAACAATTCGATATAAGATCCCCCCAAGGCGCAAGGTGAAACGATCCACGGTTTGATGCTGGATGCGTGGATTTCAGCGCCAAAGCTCAGAATTCAGGGGGAATCCTTGTCCGATCATACACCTCGTAGGTGGACCTGCATATTCTCGTCCGCGCTTTTCGTCTTATTAGCCTTTGTTGCCTGGTTCCCGGCGCTTCGGGCGCAGACAACCTTCGGCTCGATTACGGGTACTGTGAGCGATGCGAGCGGGGCGCCTGCTCCGGGCGTGCAAATTACGCTCACCAACATCGACACCAGCGACAAGCGGGAGATGGCGACGAACAACGACGGTATTTACCAGTTCGTGAACCTGACGCCCGGGCGTTATCGGGTGGAGGCGGAAAAAGCCGGGTTCAAAAAATTCAGCCGTTCGCCGGTGGTGGTACAGGTTCAGACGACGATCCGTATCGATTTCGCCCTCGAGGTGGGCGAGGTGACGCAGACCGTTGAAGTGACGGCCCAGACGCCGCTATTGCAGCCGGAGACTTCCTCGCTCGGGCAGGTGGTGAGCCAACGCGCAGTGAACGAACTGCCGTTGAATGGCCGCAATCCGCTGAACCTTGTTGCGCTGGTGCCGTCGGTGGTTCCGCAAGGGCAGTCCATGCAGAATCCCAACGGAACGAACCCGTTCGGTTGGGGCAACTACCAGATCGGCGGCGGCATGGCGAACCAGAGCGCGACGTTTCTCGACGGCGCGCCGGTCAACGGGGGGTATATCAACATCACAGCGCTGGTGCCGACGCAGGATTCGCTGCAGGAATTCAAGGTGCAGACGAATAACCTGGAACCGGAGTTCGGGCGGTTCGCTGGCGGCGTGATCAACTTCACGACGAAATCGGGGACGAACGAGATTCACGGCACGGCGTGGGAGTATCTGAGAAACAAAATCCTAAACGGGAACAACTTTTTCGACAACAAGGCCGGCATCTCGCGTCCTGCGTTCACGCAGAATCAATTCGGATTCAACCTCGGCGGACCGGTGTACATTCCGAAGCTGTACGATGGCCGGAACAAGACATTTTTCTTCGTTGACTACGAAGGGTTCCGGTTGCGCCAGGGGCAGAGTTTCACGGAGACGGTGCCTACGGCCGCAGAACGGACGGGCGACTTTTCGGGACTGATGAACGCGAGCGGCGCACAGATTCCGATTTACGACCCGAACTCAACCGTGCCTGACCCGAACCATCCGGGTCTTTATACGCGGACGCCGTATCCGGGCAACATCATTCCGAACTCGCTGTTGAATCCTACAGCGCTTAAGATGCAGAATCTTTATCCGCTTCCGAACACGACAGGAACGGCGTTTACGAACGTGAATAACTGGATCGCGAACGGGAGTGTCGGCGGCAACAACGATGAGACGGTGGTCCGGCTCGATCAGAACATTTCGGAGAAGCAGCACCTGTTTGCCCGGTACAGTTACTGGAGCAATCTCAACCTGCCGATAAATCCGCTCGGCAATGGCGTCTGCCAGGACCGCTGCACCGAGACGTTCACGACGAACAACGCCGTCCTCGACGACGTTTACACGTTCAGCCCCACGGTGATCATGAACATCGAGGCGAGCTATCAGCGGTTCAGCTACGACCGGACGCCACTGACGATGGGGTACGATCTGACGCAACTCGGCTGGCCGGCTTCGCTCAATTCGCAGGTTGCGTTCCGCGATCTTCCGGTTCCTTGCATCAGCGGCTATGACCCGGCGGGCCTTTTCTGCAGCCAGGGCGCAGGCAGCGTGATCATCGATCGCAATGATGACGACCGGATCGCGGGCAGTATTACCAAAATCGCCGGCTCGCATACGATGAAGTTCGGCGGGGAGTTCCTTCGGACGACTCACAATTATGCGCAGACAAATACGCCCACGGGTATTTTCAACTTCGATCAGGGCTTCACGTCTGTGGATCCGTTGAAACCCGCGGGTACGGGCAACAGCTACGCCTCCTTCCTGCTGGGTTATCCGTCGGGTGGAGGGGCCAGCACGCCTGCGTTGGTTGCCGGCCAGCAGCTTTATTCCGGGATTTACGCCCAGGACGACTGGAAGGTGACGAAGAAGCTAACCCTGAACCTTGGGCTCCGGTGGGAGCACGACGGACCTTGGACTGAACGATTCAACCGGCTGGTCTACTTCCAGCCGACTACGCCAAATCCGATCTTGCAGTCCGCCGGGCTCGCCTACAACGGCTCCATCGGGTTGGTGGACTCGGCCGGCTACGGCAATCGCAGCGCGATTCTGCCGGATTGGAAGCAGTTCGCTCCGCGCGTCGGCGCCGCGTACCAACTCGCGTCCCATACTGTGATTCGCATGGGCTATGGCGTGTTCTGGCTGCCCAATGACGTGGCGTGGGATTACAGCCCGAATAACAACCCGGTGAACAGCATTGGGACCCCGTTTGTGTCGTCGATCAACGGTGGACTTACTCCCTATAACAACCTTTCGAATCCTTTTCCGCAGGGGATTCTGCAGCCGCCGGGGCGGAATCCGGTATATCAGCAGTCGCTGCTTGGCCAAGGTTTCACGATTCCGTTCCCGAGCAATCCTTACGGCTACGCCCAGCAGTGGAACTTTGATGTGCAACAGGAACTCGGCAACAGCATGTTACTCGACGTCGCCTATGCGGGCGCAAAGGGAACTCACCTGCCAATCGATACGCCTCAATTGAACCAACTGCCAGACCAGTATCTTTCGCTGGGCAGCCAGCTTGTCCAGAGTGTTCCGAATCCGTTCTACGGGATCGTAACGCAAGGGTCCCTGGCGGCGAAGACGGTTCCCTATGGGCAGCTTTTGCGGCCATTCCCGCAGTACACCGGCGTGGGTTTTGCCGGCGCCGGGATCGGCGATTCGAACTATCAATCCCTGCAGGTGTCGTTTAAGAAGCGGTTCTCGAACGGCGCGTCCATCAATGTGGCCTATACGTTTTCGAAATTCATCAGCGACACCGACACGGTGACGGGATGGCTCGAAGGCGGCGGCGTGGGCGGGCATCAGGATTGGAACAATCTGCGGCTGGACCGTTCGCTTGCTTCCTTCGACGTACCGCAACGGCTGGTGCTGAGCTATGTTTACGATCTTCCGTTTGGGAAAGGACAGACTTATCTATCTCATGTGAACGGCTTCGTGAATCAGATCATCGGCGGTTGGGGCATGGAGGGAGTTACGACTTTACAGAGCGGCTTCCCACTCCACTTCGGCACGGCGCAGAACCTGACTAATTCGTTTGGCGGCGGCTCGCGCCCGAATATCGTCTATGGCTGCAACGCGGGGATGAGCGGCTCGGCGCAGTCCCGTCTGGATGAGTGGTTCAACACATCGTGCTTCAGCCAGCCTGCCGCGTTCACGTTCGGCAGCGCGTCTCGAACGGATCCGCATCTGGAGGCACCGGGCATCGCGAACTGGGATATGTCGGCGTTTAAGAACTTCCCGTTCGGGCACGACGGGCGGCTGAATCTTCAGTTCCGCGCGGAGTTCTTCAATATCTTCAACCGCGTCCAATTCGGATATCCCGGCCAGACGTTGGGCACGCCGCAGTTTGGTGTAATCAGCAACCAGGCAAACCTGCCTCGCCTGGTGCAATTTGCGCTGCGCTTCAGCTTCTGAAGTACGGATAACGCGCGGCGGGCTGCTTTTCACGGGGCGGCCCGCAGCGCTATTCTTGCGCCATGGCCGGACACGAGCGTGGCGGTTTGCACTTGTGCATCCTGATGGCCGCAGCGGTGGCGTTCGCCCGCTCGACATATGGGGGCGGCTCCCGCCTGGAGTTCACATCTTCCTCCCCGGAGCTTACGCGAGCGTTTTCGTGGGCTAAGCAGCAGGCGCTCGCCTATGTTCATGATGGAGATCCCGTCGGCCGCTGGTATGAGGCGGCTCTGCCAGGCCGCGCGGCTTTCTGCATGCGCGACGTCTCGCACCAGGCGATCGGTGCGCAGGCGCTCGGCCTCGCAGGCTATACGCGAAACATGCTCCTCCATTTCGCCGCAAGTATTGCCAGTTCGCGCGACTGGTGTGGCTTCTGGGAGATCAATCGTTTCAATCGTCCGCCTCCGGAGGATTATCGGGACGACGCGCATTTGTGGTACTGCCTTCCGGCTAACTTCGATTTAGTTGACGCCTGTTACCGCATGTACCGATGGTCCGGCGACTCGAGTTATCTGAAAGATGCCGGCTTTCGAGATTTCTACCGTCATACAGCTTCGGATTACCTGGCACGATGGCAACTGGATCCATCACGGATTATGTTCCGTCCCCGATTACTCAACATTCATGAACCGTTCCGCCCGCAAGACATTCTTCAAATGTACCGAGGCAATCCGAGTTACGAGGAGGCGCGGCGCGATTTCGTGCTCGGAGTCGATCTGCTTGCGGCTGAGCATGCGGGGTTTGCCTCGTATGCACGTATCCTCGATGCCTGTGGTGAGGAGAGATCCTCGCGGGCAGCACAGATGCGGGCCGAAGCGCTGCGCCGTCTGATTGAAAGCCGGTGGTGGGACCCCGGTGCTAGACGCTTCCATGCTTTTCTCACATCGTCGGGCGCGTTTGCCGGGTACGACGATGTGAATGTTCTCTACTGGCGTGCGGTTGGAGAGCGCTCCGAGATTGCGGCCGCCGTGAAGAGCCTAGAACGCCGCGCTCGACAGGAGCCGCCGCCTAACATCGAGGTTCAGTCGCATTTCGCCGAGGTGCTGTATAACTATGGCGTTTCCGACGCCGCGACCATGCAGATTCTGGACCTTGCGCGGCCGAATCATCCCCGGCGAGAGTATCCCGAGGTTTCTTACTCGGTGATTGGGGCGATTGTTACCGGCTTGATCGGTGTAGATGCTGTTGAGCCATCGTTGGGTTCCACGCCCGAGGTTACTACGCTGCCGATGCTAGGGGGTATTCATTCCGCCGGCATTCGGCACCTGCCGGTGCGCGGAAATGTGATCTCGGTTGAGCACTGGCATGGGGGTTCGAGGACGCGACTGACGAACGAAGCCGGTCCGGCACTATTATGGCGACCGTCTTTCCGCGGCGCGTGCCGGGCGATCTTAGTCAACGGCCGGCGTATGGTTGCGCATCCCGGATCGGATCCGGCGGGGGCGCGCACCTGTTCAACGGATATCCTCGTCCCGAACAGGGGATTCGCCGAAGCATCGGTTCTGTAACGGCAAAGTCAGCGGTATCCTTCCCGTACAACATCTATATATTCGGTGCGGAAGTCTACTTATTTCCGCGAAAAATAGTCATTGACCATTATTACGAACCGATGTAAGATCCGACTCAAGGCGTCTTGTGAATCGGTCCAAACAAGGGCCATATCTTTAATAGTTATTAGCGTAGTTCTTGGTGAAGAGGATAACTTTGTGAGTCGTAACACACCTTGTCTGTGTAGTCGTATCCCCCACGTTGTATTGCTCATTCTGCTCGCCGCCGGAGTTTTTGCGGTAGCAACCCGTGCACAAACCACTTTTGGTTCGATTACGGGAACCATCACAGATTCCACTGGTGCTCCGACCCCGGGAGTAAACGTCACCGTGACGAACCTAGATACCGCGGAAAAGCGTCAAATGTTGACAAACAATGCGGGGATTTACCAATTTGTCAACCTGACTCCTGGACGTTACCGCGTTGACGCGGAGAAATCCGGGTTCAAGAAGTTCAGCCGCACCCCGGTCGTCCTGGAGGTTCAGAACACCATTCGCATTGACGTCACCTTGCAGGTTGGCGACGTGAGCCAGACCGTCGAAGTCACGGCGCAGACACCGCTGTTGCAGCCGGAAACCACATCGCTCGGTGAGGTGGTTCAGCAGCGAGAAGTGAACGAACTGCCGCTGAACGGCCGCAACCCGTTGAACCTTGTTGCGTTGGTGCCTTCGGTGGTGCCCCAGGGCCAGTCCATGGGGAATCCGAACGGGACGAACCCGTTTGCGTGGGGCAACTATCAGATTGGCGGGGGCATGGCAAACCAGAGTACGACGTTTCTGGACGGCTCGCCGGTCAACGGAGGGTATCTCAATATCACGGCGCTGGTGCCGACCCAGGATTCTCTGCAGGAATTCAAAGTGCAGACCAACAACCTGGAACCAGAATTTGGGCGGTTCGCCGGCGGCGTCATCAACCTGACGACGAAATCAG
>JAKAJI010000179.1 GCA_021813825.1 Acidobacteriota bacterium
TTCCATCGCGCACAACGGGGCCGCGTGGCTTGGACGCCACTCGCGGCCCTGTGGGTTCTGGTTTCCATCGCGCACAACGGGGCCGCGTGGCTCGGACGCCACTCGCGGCCCTGTGGGCTCCTCTTTCCATCGCGCACAACGGGGCCGCGTGGCTCGGACGCCACTCGCGGCCCTGTGCGCGTTCGAGTGCGTCGGGGCGGGCTCGTTGGGACTTCGGGAAAACCGATGGATCGCTTCCAATCTATCTTTATAACCGCTGCCCGCCAAATGCGTCTTATTGCCTGAGGGGCGCGAAGACGTTCCCGGTGTAGAGGAGTCCTGAATCAATGAACCGTTTGAAGACGACGATGTTGCTGGCGACGCTCACTGCTCTGCTTCTGTGGGCAGGGCAGGCGGTGGGCGGCGCCAGCGGTTTGTGGCTCGCGCTGGCGATAGCGGCCATGATGAATGCGGGCGCCTATTGGTTTGGCGACCGGATCGTGTTGCGGATGTACCGGGCGCAGGAAGTGACGCCGGATGCGGCGCCCGAGTTGCACGGGATGGTTCGCGAATTGGCGATGCGGGCGAACCTGCCGGCGCCGAAAGTGTACGTTATCCCCGAGGAAGCGCCGAACGCGTTTGCGACGGGTCGCGATCCGGAACACGGGGTGGTTGCGGTGACCGAGGGGTTACTGCGGCGTCTGGACCGGCGCGAGATCGCCGGCGTGATCGCACATGAAATGGGTCACATTAAGCATCGCGACACCTTAATCATGACGGTGGCGGCCACGCTCGCCGGTGCGCTGAGCATGCTTGCCAACGCGGCGATGTGGGGCATGACGTTCGGCGGACGCTCTTCGGAAGACGAAGAGGGTGGAAGTGGTTGGGGCGGGTTGCTGGGTGTGCTCATTGCACCGCTGGCGGCGATGCTGGTGCAGATGAGTATTTCGCGGACGCGCGAGTTTCATGCCGATGAAGCGTCGGCGCGGATTTCGGGCGCTCCTCTGGCACTGGCGAGCGCGTTGCGGAAGATCGAGCGCGCAAGCCAACAGGCGCCGATGCATCAGGGCTCTCCGGCGACGGCTCACCTGTTTATCCAGAATCCGTTTGGTTCCGGCGGGTTGATGCACCTGTTCAGTACGCACCCGCCGACAGAGGAGCGAGTGGCGCGTTTGGAAGCGATGGCCTACGGGCGCACGCCCGTGGCGGCGTGAAGGAGGAGCGATGGCCGCGAAGTTTCGGGAAGCAGGTGGAGTTGCCCTTGTATTGGTGGGATTGGCGGGGCTGGTGCTGCCGGTAATCCCGGGAATTGCACTGATCGCGGCGGGCGTGGCGGTGTTGGGCGCCGACCATGCCCTGGTGAGGCCTTTGCGGTCGTGGCTTGTAACGAGACGATTGCGAAATGAGGGTTGGCGGAAGGCGGCGAAACGGAACGAAGAATGAGCTATTTTCCTTTTGCGGAGTATTGGTGGTTTTATCTGGGCTTCATCGTTTTTATCCTGGGACTGCTGGCGCTGGACCTGGGGTTGTTCCATCGCAAAGCGCACGTGATCTCCATGCGCGAGGCGACCGTGTGGACGGCAGTCTGGATCGCGCTGGCGCTTGCGTTCAATTTTGGGTTTTACCAGTACGCGGCATGGCGGTTCGAGCAGAGTCCCCGCCTGATGCAGATGGCCGGATTCGATCCCGGAGCGGCGGCGAGGCAGGTAGGGCTCGAGTTTCTCACGGGCTACATCGTGGAGAAGAGCCTTTCGCTGGACAACATTTTCGTATTCGTGATCGTGTTCCGGTTTTTCGGGATTCCGGCGCTCTACCAGCACCGGGTGCTGTTTTTCGGCATCATGGGGGCGCTTCTGTTTCGGGGCATGTTCATCGGGTTGGGCTCGACACTCCTTGAGCATTACTGGCTGACGCTGGTGTTCGGCGGGTTTCTGATTCTGACGGGATTCAAGATGATGTTCGCGCCGGACAAGAAAATCGAGCCGGAGCGAAACCCTGTGATCCGGCTGTTCCGGCGGTTCGTTCCGGTGACGCATGAGCTGCACGGGCCGAAGTTTTTCGTGCGGCTCCATGGCGTGCTCTACGCGGCGCCATTGTTTCTGGCGCTGTTGTTCGCCGAGGTGAGCGACATCCTATTTGCCGCGGATTCGGTGCCGGCGATCTTTGCGATCACCAAGGAGCCGCTGGTGGTATTCACCTCGAACGTGTTCGCCCTGCTGGGGTTGCGGTCGCTGTACTTCCTGCTCGCCGGGGCGGTCGAGCGCTTCGTGCTGTTGAAATACGGCCTGGCGGTGGTGCTGATGTTTGTGGGGCTGAAGATGGTGTGGCTGAACGACGCATTCGGTGGGAAGTTTCCGACCGGATTGTCGCTGGCGATCATCGGGACGGTAATTGGAGTTTCGATTGCTGCGTCTTTAGTGAGGACGCGGAAACATACGGAAGTTGTACTAACGAAAGAAGGTAAGAACGGTTATGAGATGGTCGTGGAGAATCGGTAGCCTCGCTGGAATTGAATTGCGCATTCACGCGACCTTCCTGCTGCTAGTGGCCTGGGTTGGCGCGGCGCACTGGGCGTCGGGACGGAGTCTGGATGCGGTGCTAGGGGGAGTCTTTTTTATCCTGGCGCTGTTCGCCTGCGTCGTTCTGCACGAACTTGGCCATGCGATGGCCGCGCGGCAGTTCGGGATTCCGACGCGGGATATTACGCTGCTGCCGATTGGCGGTGTGGCGCGGTTGGAGCGGATGCCGGAGAAGCCGGAGCAGGAATTGTGGGTTGCGGTAGCGGGACCGCTGGTGAACGTAGCGATCGCGGCCGGGTTATTTGTCTGGTTGACGGTCAGCCATGCCTGGGCGCCGCTGGGACAGTTGCATGTGGCGAGTGGTCCGCTGCTGGCGCGGCTGATGGTGGCGAACGTGACGCTGGTGGCGTTCAACCTGATACCCGCGTTCCCGATGGACGGAGGACGCGTGTTGCGGGCGCTACTGGCAAAGCGGCTGGACTACGTGCGCGCAACGCAGGTAGCGGCGGGCATCGGGCAGGGCGTGGCGTTTGGGTTTGGGCTTCTTGGCCTGTTTTTCAACCCGCTGTTGATGTTCATCGCGTTGTTTGTATGGATTGGGGCGTCGCAGGAAGCGAGCGCGACACAGATGAAAGCGGCGCTGGCGGGTACGCCGATTCAGACGGCGATGATGACGGAGTTCATGCAACTTGGTCCCGACGACACTCTTGCAGATGCGGCGAGGATGGTGTTACAGAGCTCGCAGCAAGATTTCCCCGTCGTGGAGCAGGGCGAAGTGATAGGAATCCTGACGCGAGCCGACCTGCTTCTGGCACTGGCCAAGCAAGGAAACGAATACCCGGTTTCGGCGGTGATGCGAAGGGACTTTATTGCCGCGGAGGACACCGAGATGCTGGAAACGGCATTTCAACGCCTGCAGCAGTGCAACTGCCACACGATGCCTGTGCTGCGTCAGGGCCGGATCGCAGGACTACTCACGATGGACAACCTCGGGGAGTATCTTCTGATCCAGGCCGCGATGAAGAACGGCGACTGGACGAAGCGAGCCGCGGCGTGGCGAAGGGCGGACATGGCGGGTCCGGTTGCGACGGATGCCGCACTGAAACATTGAAAGAGGACGAAAATGCAACGGAGTGCCGCGTTGATAGTGTCGATTGGGCTGTTGTTGCTGCCCGGCGTCGCGCCGGCGCGCGCGGAAGACAAGAAGATCGACCCGGATCAGATCGGTAATCGGGATGTTGGCAAGGGATTGAACCTTTACTCGCTTGAAAAGGAGATCTCGCTTGGGAAGGGAATGGCTGCTCAACTCGAGCGCGATGCCCCGATTGTGCGAGACCCGGAGATCGCCGAGTATGTGAATCGCATCGGCCAGAACCTGTCGCGGAATTCCGACGTGAAAGTTCCGGTGGTCGTGAAAGTGCTAAACAGTGCGCAGGTGAACGCGTTTGCGCTGCCCGGTGGCTTTGTATACGTGAACACGGGAGTTCTGCTGAAGGCGAACGAAGAGGCCGAACTAGCGGGAGTTATCGCGCACGAGTTGGGACACGTTGCGGGGCGGCACGGCACCCGGCAGGCGTCCCGCGGCCAGGTTGTTAACTGGGCTTCGCTACCGTTGATCTTCATGGGTGGCTGGGCCGGCTACGCCGCGCGGCAGGCCGCCGGGCTCGTGGTGCCCATGACGTTTCTGAAGTATTCGCGAGACTTCGAGCGCGAGGCGGACCTTCTGGGGTTGCAGTACCTGGCGAAGGCGGGTTACGATCCCACGGCTATGGTCGCCTTCTTTGAGCGAATCGAGACGATGGAGAAAACCAAGCCCGGGACCGCGGCGGAGTTTTTCCGGTCCCATCCGGTGATTTCGGAACGCATCAAGAAGACCCAGAAGAACATCGACGACCTACTGGCGGCGCAGCCGCAGTACATTGTCACAACGTCGCAGTTTCGGGACGTCAAGGAGAAGCTGGAGCTGGCCGAGAGAACCAGCAAGTTGAAGGCAAATAGCGATTCTGGCCCGACGCTTCGGCGGCGTCCGGCGGATGCGATTCCTGCTGAAGGGGGCGCTGAGGCCGGCGGCAAGACGGACGATGACGAACGGCCGACGCTGCGCCGGAGGCCGGGCAGCGAGCCGTAAACGAACCTCCCGTGCGTCAAGCGGCGAGGAGTTGCTTGGGAACCAGGAGCGCGTTTCCCGGTCTCGGGCCGGGATCGCCGCCTGGCCGGCAATGGACGCAAAACCGTGTCCACGGAACTGCATTTAGGCGCTCCGGCGAAATGGGCTGTCTGCAGACCTCGCACACGCCGAATGTGCCACGGTCGATGCGGTGGAGCGCGGCTTGAATCTCTGCCCAGAGGCGCGCGTGTTCGTTAAGCGTGAGAGAAGGCTGAGGAAGTATTTTCGCCGGCCGCGGGCCAGCGGAGAACAGGCGGGACTTCCAGACTTTCCGTCTCAGATCTGCAGCCCTTTTTGTTAGGCGCCAACGGTACTTCTGAAGGATCGCAAGGTTCATGGCGCTGTGGCTCCGAACGATTCATCCCTACTATAGAAGCCGGCGAGACGCATCGACAAATAGATAGTTTCGCGGTGAAAGATCGGTTTTTTGAATGTACAGTAAAGGTGTGGAATGGCTGAATTACCATCACCTGCTCTACTTCTGGATGGCCGCCAAGGAAGGCAGCATCTCGCGGGCGGGTCAGAAATTGCGTCTGGCGCAGCCGACGATCAGCGGGCAAATCCGGTTGCTGGAGGAATCGCTCGGGGAGCAATTGTTCACCAAAGCCGGGCGCGGACTGGTGTTGACCGAGGTCGGCCAGATGGTGTACCGGTATGCGGAAGAGATCTTCAGCCTGGGTCAGGAACTGCAGGATGTTCTGAAGGGCCGGCCGCGGGGCCGGCCGATGCAACTGCAGGTGGGGATCTCGGATCTGGTTCCGAAGCTGATTGCCTACCGGATTTTGCGGCCGGCACTCGAGATGGAAGAGCCGGTGCAGATCGTTTGCGACGAAGGTGCGCCGGAACGTCTGCTGGGAGAGTTGGCGGAACATCGGCTGGACGTGGTGCTCACGGAGTCGCCGCTTCCGGCGTCAATTCCCGTGAAGGCGTACAGCCATCTGCTGGGCACGTCTACGGTGACCCTGTTCGCCGCTCCGCAATTGGCGGCGCGTTACCGGCGCAAGTTTCCAGCGTCACTCGATGGGGCGCCGTTTCTGCTGCCGATGGAAGGCCTGAGCTTGAGGAGGCCACTCGACCAGTGGTTCGAAAGCGAGAACATCCGGCCCAAGGTTGTGGCTGAATTCAAGGACCGCGCGCTGATGACGACATTCGGGCAGGCAGGCGCAGGGGTGTTTCCGGCTCCGACGGCGATCGCGCAGGAGGTCAAGGCGCATTACCGCGTTTCCGCCATCGGTGTGGTGGAGTCCATCACCGAGCGGTTCTACGCGATCTCGGTCGAACGCCGATTGAAGCACCCGGCGGTGGTCACGATCTCGGAGGCGGCCAAGGTGAAATTGTTCGCGAGCAATCCGTAGCGGGTGAGGGGTGGGATCAAAGGCGCCTTCGCCTCGTCGGTTTGCGGCCGGTTTGGGTGTTGTTGTCTTTGCGGAGTTTCCATGCGGCATGGAGAGCACCGGCGAGGACATCTTCGGTGACGGCGGCGAGGTGGACGTGCGTTGCTCCCATCCTTCCCCAACCGCCGGGCACCGGAAGGAAGACGTTCGGCAGCTCGGAGACGAACTCGGCCTGGATTTCTTGTGTCAGCATCAGGTTGCCGTAGCCGTGCTTCTCCGCGGCGAGGGTGGCAAAGATCCGGCCGCCGACGCGGAAATCGGGTGCACCGAAGTGGGAGCTTTCCTCCACGCCGGGCAGACTAAGTGCCAGACGGCGAAAGTCGGACGGCGTCACGGCAAGGCCACGCTCTCGACGGTAGTTTAGCGCGACGGGGAGACTTCGCGGCGGTGCAGCCGGGGAAGGCGGGGGGCCACGGCATAGTTAAGCTGAACAGCCACGATGAAGCCGATGCTCCAGAAAGTATCGATGAAGCAGAGGGCCGCGCCAAGAGCGTAGAGGCCTTGCGCGATGAGGATGCGGCGTTTGATGGCGGTGGAAACTTGCGGCGGAACGTCCTGCTTCAGGTGGGCGCTGCCGGTAGCGCAGATCCAACTAAACAGGAGCGTGATGCCCAGTACCAGAATGTTGAGCCAGTAAGTGAGCAGGGCGATGCGGTAGGTGGTGAAGGACGCGAGCAGGGTAGTGGAGAAGGGCATCATCGAGACGGCGAAAAGGAAGGCAAGGTGGATCCAGGTAAGGCTGCGGTCTGTGCGAGCGAGGTGATTGAGTTGCGTCTGCTGTCCGACCCAGAAGATGCCGAGCGTCATGAATGTCATGGCGTAAACGAGCAGGTGCGGACCGAGCGAGACAATGGCGAGCCATAAGGACTGTTCGGAGTGGATGGAGGCGGAAGCCGGGGCGTGGATATCGAGGACCAGGAGCGTGAGAGCGACGGCGAAGACTCCGTCGCTCAATGCAGCGAGGCGCTCGACGCTGGTGCCGGCGATCAGGTTATACGTGGATTTCATGGCGTTTTCCGCAGTGCAGTCTGGCAGTCATGCTAATACAGACCTGGTTGCCGGTGGCCGGAGCCATGGGCTTGCACACACGAAAAATAAAGTTGCGGTAAAAGGGGGGTAGGGACCGGCAGGGACCGAGCGGGTGAGTCCGCGCGGCAAGCGGGATCCAGAGAGGGGCGGTTGATGGCCTACGTAACGAATACGGATTTTCGCGTGGAACGGAAGTGCCCGTTGGCGGGCGTCCTTTGGGAGCGGGCGCACGAGCAGGAGCCGGATGCGCCGGAACAGTGCGCGGCGCCGCCGGTGTGCGAGATGTACAAGGTGACGGGCATGGATGCCTGCACCTTCTGCATGATGATGATCGAAGACCAGGTGAGCTGAACTCACGCCAGCTTAGACGGCGCGGACCCGGGTCTTCGACAGGTGTTCGCGGCTGTACTCGATGGCGTGCTGCTCGGCCTCTTCGCGCGTTGCGCCGTGGGCGCGGGTGATCGTAGCGCCTGGAGAGACGTTGTCGGCGTGGCAGTAGTACGTGTCGCCGATCTTGTAGGAGGCGAGGTTCACCTCCCAGCCGTCGATTTCGATGCGGCGCTCGCGGTAATCTTCGGCCTTCATGCGGCTGCGCTTTTCGCGGCGCCAGTTTCGACCGCTGCGCCTACGAGATTGCCCCACTCTGTCCACGAACCGTCGTAGTTGATGACGTTGTTGTAGCCGAGCAGGTATTTCAGAACGAACCAGGTGTGGCTGGAGCGCTCACCGATGCGGCAGTAAGCGATAACCGGCCTTGAACCGTCGATGCCTTCGGCGCCATAGAGCGAGCGGAGTTCCTCCGGGCTTTTGAAGGTGCCGTCGTCATTGCACGTCTTGCCCCACGGAATGTTACGCGCGCCGGGTATATGGCCGCCGCGCTGGCAGGTTTCGGGCAGGCCGGGAGGCGCCAGAATTTCGCCGGTGAACTCCTGCGGGCTGCGAACGTCAACCAACGCAGCGACACCGGCGGTCAGCGCGGCTTGCACCTGCGGGAGGAACGCCCGCAGAGATAGATCTGGGCCGCCAGCGTGGTAGGTGACCGGCGTGACAGCGGGTTGCGCGAGCGTCAATTCCCGGCCTTCCGCGAGCCACTTCTTGCGGCCACCGTTCATCAGGCGGACGTCTTCGTGACCGTAGATTTTCATCTGCCAGAATGCCCAGGCCGCAAACCAGTTGTTATTGTCGCCGTAGAGAACCACGGTGGTGGAATTCGATATGCCTGAGGCAGCCATGAGGGCCTCAAAGCGGTCCTTCGGGATGATGTCGCGGCGCACCGTGTCGCAGAGTTGTGTATTCCAGGACCAACCCAGTGCGCCCGGGGCGTGGCCTTCGTGATAGGCCTTCGTATCGACGTCGACTTCGACAAGGCGGATGTTGGGATCGTCCAGGTGGTCGGCCACCCAGGCAGTGCTAACGAGGACTTCGGGAACGGCGTAACCAGACATGACCCCATTGTAGCTCGACATGGGGGTATTAGGACCGCGATTAGGCGACGGTCCTCAATTGCAGCTTCGGGCTACTGGATTTTCGCGGAAATCGCCGTGGCACCCTTGTGGAGGCCGCCCAGCACGGTGCGTGTGGCGCAGGCGCCGGGAGCGAGCGAAAGAGACGGTTCGAGAAGGTTGTTTTGAATGCCGGTCAGATCGGGGATCTGGCCCTTCAAGTCGCCGGCGACCTGCTGGACGGCGGTTGAGCCGATGGTCAGGCTGGCGAGGGCCCGTGCGCTGGCGGTGATCATTCCGCCGGCGACAAGAACCGTGGCCAGGAGGAGCGACTGCTGCAGAAGTGTCGAGGCGACGAGGTGCGGTTCGTGGACGTGGTTCTGCTGCAGCATGGCGAGCGCTGTGGCGTGGTCGAGAGCCCAGAGCGCCGGAGCGGCCATGAGAATTCGCTCCTGAGGGACCGAGAGGGGCTTGTCACTGTCGTTGCAGACCTCGACGGTCCAAAGGCCGACATTCTTGATGCCGAGGGTACGCGAAGTGCGTAGCGGTTGCGGCGTGAACAGCAGCGAGGCCTGGCCGTGAGCAGGCGCGGTGGCGAAGAGCAGACATGCAGCGAGGGCCGCGGCGGTGAACCGCGGCCCGCGAGTGGCGTGCTTCATGGGTTGTGTTCCTCAGTTGGCGGCAGGCGCCGGGGCCGGCGTTGGCAACAGTTCGTACCAACC
>JAKAJI010000180.1 GCA_021813825.1 Acidobacteriota bacterium
GCAAGGACATCATCAATGCGATGAAAAACCTCCGTCCCATCGGCATCCCGCACTCGATCCTGTTCGAAAACCTGTTCGCCAAGACCTACGACTCGTCCAAGTTCGAAGAGGACCAGGAGCGCGTGCGCGACTTCTACCAGCAGAACGGCTACTTCACCGCGCGCGTGGAAGACCACAGCGTGACGATCCACGACGTCGGGGGCACGGGACGGAACATCCCTCTCATTCACTCCAATAAGATCGGCAAACGCGCCGACTTGAGCATCACGATGGACGAGGGCATCAAGTACAAGATCGGCAAAATCAACTTCACCGGCGTAAAGCTGTTTAAGACTCCCAACGCCCTTATGCGGCCTCTGTTCGGCATGAGCGAAGGCGACACCTTCTCCACCGAAAAGCTCCGCAAGGGTGTGAAGAACATGCAGAAGCTCTACGGCGAGTTCGGCTACATCGATGCCGTGGTCGAGCCTGACTTCGACCCGCATCCCGAGAACGGCACCATCGATCTGACGCTCGCCGTCGACGAAGGCAAACAGTTCTTCGTCCGCCGCATCGATTTCACCGGCAACACAACCACGCGCGACAAGGTCATCCGCCGCGAACTGCTCATCGACGAAGGCGACCTGTTCAACACCCGCTTGTGGGATGTCAGCATCCTCCGCCTGAACCAGCTTGGCTACTTCGAGCCGCTGAAGGAAGAGGACGCCGCCACGGTCACCCGCGACACCAAGACCAACACCGTCGACCTCAACCTGAAGGTCAAAGAAAAAGGAAAGAACTCGATCCAGCTCAACGGCGGCGTCAGCGAAATCGCCGGCAGCTTCATCGGCTTTTCGTACTCGACCAACAACTTCCTCGGGCTGGGCGAAACGCTGAGCCTGAGTTCCCAGCTCGGCACGATGCTCCGCAGCGTGCAGTTCGGCTTTACCGAACCGTATCTGTTCGACCGCCCCATCCAGACCGGCTTCACCATCTACATGCAGCGCTACAACTTCAACCAGGCGCAGCAGGCGTCGATCTTCGCCGGCTACAACCTCGCGCCGCTGTATAGCGGCATCGGCCAGCAGAACCTGCTGAACTATGTGTCGAACGGCTACGGCGCCACGGTGTTCGCCTCCTACCAGTTGCACCGCAGTTTCGCCCGCGTCGGCCTCACCTATGGTTACGACATCTCCAACATCCGCACCTTGACCACCGCCGCCTCCGATTACTTCAACTACCTCGACTTCCAGGCCGGTGTCGGCGGCCCGAACTCGTTGAGCGGCATCCGCACCAGCAAGTTCACGCCGTCCTACACCTACAACACGGTCAACAACCCGATGACGCCCACGGCCGGTAAGTCCATCTATGCCTCGGTCGGCGTGGCCGGCCTCGGCGGCAACGTCGACACCATCGAGCCCACCATCGACTTGAAATACTTCCATCGCGGCCTGGGCAAGAACCACACCATCGCGATGCACTTCTTCGGCCGGACCCTCACCGGCTACAACGGCCGCGTGGCGCCGCCGTTTGACCGCTACTATGCGGGCGGCGAACAGGACCTCCGCGGCTTCGACTTCTTCAGCGTCAGCCCGGTCGCCTTTATTCCGACCTCCACGCCCATCAACATCCTCAACGACAACGGATCGGCCCGCACCCAGAGGTTCGTCGGCTCGGATGGAACCGTCAACTTCAGCCCGATGACGATGAACATCCCCACCTACCAGTTCATCTTCCCCGGCGGCGACACGAACGTCTACGCCAACTTTGAGTACCGGATCCCCATCGTCGGTCCCGTCACTGCCGCGCCGTTCCTCGATATCGGCATCAACAAACTGGCGTACACCAATCAGCTTGCTCTCGACCCATCGCGGGTCGAGCAGCTCAATGCCCAGTTCCCGCAGGCGAACTTCAGCGGCCGGGCTTACATCGCGCCGGGCACGCAGGCCATGCGCGCTTCGACGGGTTTGGAATTCCAGGTCGTTTTGCCGGTTGTCAACGCGCCTTTCCGCGTCTATTTCGCGTGGAACCCGATGCGCGTCATGCAGAACATCACGCCGCCCCTGCCGCTGGACCGCTCGCTGTTCCCGAACCAGACCACGTATAATTCCGCGGTGCAGCAGTACGGATCGGCCTTCCCCTACGACGAGCGCTCGACGACGCTGCGGTTCACCGTCGGAAGGACTTTCTAGACCCTGCGCGCCGGGACTGAAACATCCGTTACAATTGAGGAAACCCCAACCAGTGCATATCCAAGGAGTCAGCCGTGAGAAGTAAGTTCACCGTGCTGCCGATTCTGGCAGCGGCCCTGTGCCCGTTCGCCGTCGCGCAGAACAAAATTGCGGTCATCAACATCCAGGGCGCCATCGTCAGTACCCAGGACGGCAAGCGCGCCGCCGCGGACCTCGAAGCGAAGTTTGCGCCCAAGCGGAAGGAAGTAGACGCCCGCCAGGCCGAAATCAATGGCCTGAAAGCCGAACTGCAGAAGGGCCAGAACACCATGAGCGACCAAAGCAAGCAGGAGCTCATGCGAAAGATCGACAGCGAGAGCAAGAGCCTGCAGCGCGACATGGAAGACGACCAGAGCGATCTCCAGCAGGCCCAGCAGGAAGCCGTCCAGAAGATCGCTCAGAAGATGACCGTGGTCATCAACGAGTACGCCAAGGCCAACGGCTTTGTTCTGGTGCTTGACGACAGCTCGCCGCAGACGCCGATTTTGTTCGCTTCCAACACGATCGACATCACCAAGGACATCATCGACCTCTACGACAAGAACAGCGGGCCCGCGTCGGCCCCGGCGCAACTACCGGCGCCGAAGCAACCGGCCGCGGCGCCGATCAAGCACTAACCGGCGCGGCAACAAAACGGCGGCGAACCCAGTTTGGGATACGTCGCCGTCATGGTTTGGGGCCGATTTCCTTGCCGGCTCGCGCCGGAGTTAGAAGCGATATTCGGTGGCCCACTCCGGGCCGTCCATGTCCTGGACCACCAGTTTCAGCGCCTTCGCCTTATCGAGCACCGAAGCCGGCCGCTGGAACTGGATCGCCACCATGCGGTCTACCGTGGTGTGCGGGGCAATGCGGTCGCGAATCGCGAGCCCGTCGTTATACTCCTTGCCGAGGAACTTGTTGTAGGCCAGTAGCTGCGCGAAATCGGCCTTAGAGATCATCATCCCGTCTTCGGAGGCGCCGCTGGCTTCCGTCAACGTGGCTGTAACTTCGCGCACCACGAACGGAATGTCGCTGGGATTTTCGACGCGAAGGTCCACCACCGCGGCCGAGCTGTTCTCGTCCAGGACGCCCGTCCGGACCTTCAAAATTTTGCCCTGCAGCTCCAGGTGGTTGTTCTTGGTGGTGGCGAAGCTGAAGTAAAGCAGCGCCGCAATCACGACGATTCCTATCCCAAAAAAGATCAAAAACTGCTTGTTCACGGCGAGGCTTCCTTCTTCTCGCAGCCTAGCACACTCGTTTCAGATGGCTGCTTCAGGGCGCGACGAAGCGCGGCCTCGCGCCGGCGCGCCAGGGGTCGTAGTCCAGCGAGAAGCGAAGCCGGTCCGCAATGGGCGGATGGCTGTAGAGCCAGAACACTTCGAACGGAGACGGGCTTGGGTCGGCAAACGCGGTTTCGCCTTCGATTTGAAACGCCTGCGCGGCGGCGCCGCCGGGGTCCGGCACAACACCATGCGTCACTTCGATGGAATACACGTCGGCCTCCTGCTCCTGCATGCGGCTGTAAGCGTTCATCGCCGGCGTGAGCAGAAACAGAATCACCGATAGAACGAGCAGCAACTCCGGCACGGTATCCCAGGCGCCGGGCTGTGCCTCCGGGGCCACAAACCGCAGCGCCATCGCAGCCACCCACAACGCGAACAGCGTCACCGCGAAGCCTGCCAGCAGGCCGTTGCGGATGTGGTGCAGCGCGTAGTGCCCCAGCTCGTGCCCCACCGTGGTTAGCAGCGGCGGCCCCTTCTCTTTGGCGATGATCGTGTCATACAGCACCACCCGCTTGCTCGGTCCGAAGCCGGAAACGTACGCGTTCAGCGAGTTGGTTTTTTCGCTGGCTTTCATCTCGTACAGCCGGCCGGGCGGAATCGCGATGCCGGCGCGATGCAGAATGCGCTCAATGTCCGCCACCAGTTCGGGATGCCCGGTCCCGAGCGGCTGATAGTCGTAAAACAGCGGCTCGATGATGACCGGTTCCACCACTGTCGCCGCCACTTCGACGGGAATCGCAATCAGCCACGCCCAGACCCACCACCGCTTGGGACTCGCGCGCAGCAGTGCGTAGAGCCCCCACGCCGCCAGGGTTCCGATCGCAAGAACCAGTCCTTCGGCCTTCGCCCAATCCCCAGCCCACTCCCCCCACGTCTCTATCGACTGGCCGAACCGCCGCGAAACGATTTCCGCGTAAATGTCGAACGGAATCTCAACCGCCGCCACCACCAGCAGAACCGGCGGCACAACCATCCACGCCTGCAGCCACCGGCGGTGCGTAACGCCCTCGGCTGCCTGGCGCAACCGGGCGCCGGTCCGCAGCTTGATCATCCCCACAAGCGCCGCCAGAAAAACGGCTTCGCCGCCCCAGTAAACCGTGTTGCGGGCGCGCGCGAACGCCTTCGCCTTTACCGTCTCCTCCGCCGTCAGATGATAGTTCTGCGGGCGCCCGGGTCCGGCCCACGCGCAGCCGCACATCGCCACACCCAGCGCCAGGGCCGATCGAAGTCTTCGCCACACGGGAAGATTGTAAGCACTCCGCCGGTTAGAATGGAAGTGCCTCATCCCAAATGGAAACCCGCCGCATGTGCCCGAATTGCCGGGCATTCATCACCACCTCGGACCGCACTTGTCCTTATTGCCAGGTGCCCGTCGGGCCGCGCGCCGTCGACCGCCGCGCTCCGGATGTAATTCTCGGCGGTCTGATTCCGCAGGCGCATTTCACCACCATCGTCATCCTGCTCATCAATTTCGCACTCTTCGCCGCGACCACGCTCTACTCGATGCGCACCAACACCCCGGACAACGCCACGTTGATGTTGTTCGGCGCGAAACTGCCTTACGCCTACCTGGCCGGCAACGGCGAATGGTGGCGCCTGATCACGGCGGGCTTCCTCCATGGCGGTGTCCTGCACATTTTGATGAACTCCTGGGTGCTGTTCGATCTCGGCGCCGAGGTCGAGCTCATTTACGGCACACGCCGGTTCATCGTTTTCTACTTCGTGTCCACCGTCTGCGGCTTCCTCGCCAGTTCGGTTTTCTACGCCGGCATCTCCATCGGTTCCTCGGCCGGTATTTTCGGCTTGATTGGGGCGATGATCGCCTTCGGGGTCACGGACAAGTCCTCCTTGGGAGCCGCCGCCAAGTCGCTCTACATGCGCTGGGCGGTCTACGGCCTCCTCATGGGCCTGCTACCCTTTTTCCCCACCGACAACGCCGCCCACGTCGGCGGACTCGTATCCGGGTTCGTCGCGGCCTGGCTCATCCGCACGCCCAATGTCCGCACCGCCTGGAAGGAGCCGCTCCTCGGTGGCCTGGCCGGAGTCTGCATCGCCCTCACCCTGCTGTCCTTCGTCCGCATGTACCTGTCCGTAACCGCGCGCTAAGCGCGCCGTCAGTCGCTACAATGGGAATCTCCCCCAGTTCCGGGAACCAACGTCTTATGAGCAAACGCATCGGTATTCTCACGGGAGGCGGCGATGTGCCCGGCCTCAACTCCGTTATCAAGGAAGTAACCTACCGCGCCACCGAACACGACCACGAAGTCGTGGGCATTCGCCGCGGTTGGGAAGGACTCACTCACGTCAACCTCGACGATCCGGAAAGCAAGGCGCGCTACATCTACCCGCTCGACCGCGACAACACCCGCACCATCGATCGCACCGGCGGCACCTTCCTGCACAGCAGCCGCACCAATCCCTCCAAGATGAAGGCCGTGCCGCCGTTCCTCGCGGGAAAAGAATTCCCCAAAACCGAATCGGTCAAGAACGGCGTTCCCATCACCACGTACGACCTCAGCAAGCAGGTGATTCAGAATATCGAGCGCCTCGGCATCAGCTACCTTATCGCCATCGGCGGCGACGACACGCTGAGCTACGCCGCCAAGCTCGACAAACTTGGCGTGCCGGTTGTCGCCGTGCCGAAGACCATGGACAACGACGTCCGCAACACCGAGTATTGCATCGGTTTTTCCACCGCCATTACCCGCGCCACTGACGCCATTACGCGCCAACGCACCACGGTGGGCTCCCACGAGCGCATCGGCCTGTTCCGCGTGTTCGGCCGCGACGCCGGTTTCACGGCCCTCTACACGGCCTACGTCACAAACATCCGCTGCTGCATCCCCGAGTACAAGGTCGATCTCGACAAGCTGATCGACATCCTGGTCACCGACAAGCGCAAGAACCCCAGCAATTACTCCTTGCTTGTGCTCAGCGAAGGCGCGCAGTGGGAAGGTTACAAGCCCCGCGAATACGGCGAGCCGGATGCGTACGGCCATCGCAAGAAATTCAACATCGCCGAGGCGTTGAGCGAAGAAATCCAGGCAAGGGCCAAGGAAGAAACCGTCGTCAGCGACCTCACCTACGACCTCCGCAGCGGCGCGCCGGACTTCGTCGACAAACTCGTCGCCTCCACCTTCGGCACCATGGCGCTCGACTGCGTGCTCGAAGGCAAGAGCGGCCTGATGGCGGCCATCGTCAGCGGCAAGTACGAAATGGTGCCGATCCCCGACCCGGGTCTTGGGCCGCGCAAAGTGGACGTCGCCACCATGTACAACACCGTCCGCTACCGCCCGAACTACGCCAACAAGACCGGCCTCCCGATCTTCCTCACCCAGGCCTGATTTCCTCCCGCGCCCGCCCGCCGGCTGCCCCGTGCTCCCGGCAGGCGGGCGCTATCCTGAAAAGACAACACGCATGAGCACCCAGGAAGTCGTCGAGGCGCAAGGTCACCTCGTCGATTCGCATATTCTCGAGCAGATCTTTGACACGGTCGTGGAATTCCAAGGCCGCTTCGAGGTCGAGCAGTTCCGCATCGGCCGGACCAACAGCGAGCCGTCCTACCTGCGGCTGAAAGTAGAAACGCCGGCGCCGGACCTGATGGCCCAGCTTCTGGCGCAGTTGCTCGGCTTGGGCTGCTCCCGCGCCGATGGCGGCGACGCCGCGCTCGAAACCGTCGCGCGCGATCGCTGTGCGCCCGAGGATTTTTACTCCACCACCAACCACCGCACGCTCGTCCGGCTCGGCGGCGAGTGGATCGAAGTGCAAAACCAGCGCATGGACGCGCTCATCGTCGTCGAAAACGGCGCCGCGTACTGCCGCCGCTTGCGCGACGTCCGCGCCGGCGACCGGGTTGTGACCGGCATGCGCGGCATCCGTGTCGTGCCCGAATCGAAGGAGCGGGACCGTCTCTCCTTCGCCTTCATGAGCAACGGCATCTCCAGCGAGCGCCAGGTGGAAACCGCCGTCCGCCAGACCGCAGCACTGATCACGCAAACCCGCACCGAAGGCAAGCGCATCGTCGTCGTCGCCGGACCCGTCGTCGTGCACACGGGCGGTGCTTCCGCCCTCGCGTCGCTCATCCGCGCCGGACTCGTCGACGCCCTGCTCGCCGGCAACGCCCTCGGCGTCCACGACGTCGAAGCGGCGCTGCTGGGGACCTCGCTCGGCGTCCGCCAAAGCGACGGCCGCCAGGAAGAACACGGCCACCGCAATCACATGCGCGCCATCAACGCCATCTATCACGCCGGCAGCGTCAAGGCCGCCGTTGAAAGCGGGCGGCTGAACTCCGGCGTGCTCTACGAATGCGTTCGCGCCGGCATCCCCTTCGTCCTCGCCGGCAGCCTCCGCGACGACGGTCCGCTCCCCGACACCATCACCGACATGAACCAGGCGCAGGACGCCTATGCGGAGCAATTGCACGGCGCCGGCCTCGTGCTCTGCCTCGGCTCCATGCTGCACTCCATCGCCACCGGCAACATGCTCCCAAGCTGGGTGAAAATCGTCTGCGTCGATATCAACCCGGCGGTCGCCACCAAGGTCAGCGACCGCGGAACCGGACAGGCCGTCGGCGTCGTCACCGATGTCGGCCTCTTCCTCGATCTGCTCGCCCGCGCCCTCACCACCACCGCCGCCCCATGAAACGCCAATACACCGACGAACACGCCGAAAGCGGCGTGAAGGTGCCGCTGCCCGATATCGAAACCTGGCCGAACCAGTATCGCGAGCGCTACCAGATCGAGATCGTGATGCCCGAGTTCACCAGCGTCTGCCCGAAAACCGGCCTCCCGGACCACGGCACCCTGGTCCTCCGCTACACCCCCGACAAGTCGTGCCTCGAGCTGAAGTCGCTCAAAATGTACACGCTCGCCTACCGCAACCTCGGCATCTTTCAGGAAAATATCGTCAACCGCATGCTGCGGGACGTGGTGCGGGCCTGCCGTCCCTGGTCCGCTACGCTCGTGGGAGAGTTCACGCCCCGCGGCGGCATTCACACCAAGATCACCGCCAGTTGGGACCGCAAGCGTGGATACCAAGGCTGAAGAACTCGCGCGGCTCGTCGAAGAAATTCGCGAGCGTGTGAAAGCGCGTCACTCCGGCGCCGGTCCCGCCGGCGCGGCGCCCGCGGATCTGATGCCGCTGCTGGAGGCGCGCGATGCGGCCGAAGGCAAAGTGGCCGCCATCGGGTCCGTCAATCCGCGTCCTCCGGGCCTTGTCAATTCCCTGGTGCAGCGGCTCAAGCGTCTTGTCGCCCGCGCGCTCGACTGGCACGTCCGCGAGCAGATCGAGTTCAACCGCGCCACCCTCTCTTGCGTCCAGGCCTCTCTCGATGCGCTCGGCGAAGTGAACCGCGCCATTTCCGCGCTTGGTGCGGCGGTCGATCCGGCTTCCGAAACCTGGAAATCCTGGTTCCGCTCCACGGAAGAAAAAATCACGGCCCAGGAGATTCAATACCTCCGCAATCTGGCCGAACTCCAGCGCGGCTTCGAACACCGCACGGCGCAGCTTACCGCCAACCTCGACGCGCGCGCCGCCCAGCTTGAGTCCGCCTTCCGCGATCTTTTGAAAGCCCAGCACGGCGACTTTTCCGGCCAGATCGACCGCGCCGCGCTCGCATTTCGCAAAGAGCACGACGAAGCCCTCCGCCGCCTGCGCGAGCAAACCGAGGCGCTCATCCATTCCGAATTGCGCGTCCTTCGCCAACGCGCGCTCGCCTCTCCGGTCGCACCGGCCGCCACCGCGCCCGCTGCCGCCGCGCCTTCCTGGGAA
>JAKAJI010000181.1 GCA_021813825.1 Acidobacteriota bacterium
CGCCGCTTCCGCAGACGTTTCTGTGGTGGGCGAACGCGGCGGTGAGGGTGCATGAGTTGTACCAGTCGTTTTTTCCCGAGGACGTACATTTCGTGGCGGATCACGCCAAGCGGGCGATGAGCACGTTCCCTCTGTGCGAAGGCGTTTACTATGGCGTGGATTATGGGGCGCGGGGGCGTGAGGGGAAGGTGGCGGTTGCGAGGGAGCAGAAGTATGTTCCGCCGGGGACTTATGCGCCGAACGATCTGAGTTGGTACGCGAATATCCCGGTGCCGACATCTTACATGGCGCTGGGTTCGCGGGAGGATTTTTTCGGGGGATACGACCACAAGTTAGAGGCCGGGGTGGTGCATGTGGCGGAGCACTGGATCGCGCCGGGGAAGAAACAGTGGACGTGGGGTAACCATGAGTTCGGCCGCGCGTGGGACCGGAACCTGAGCGACGATGAAGGGCCCTATATCGAGCTGATGGCGGGTGTTTATACGGACAATCAGCCTGACTTTTCGTTTCTGGCGCCGGGGGAGACGAGGACATTCCGGCAGTATTGGTATCCGATTCAAAAGATCGGTCCGGCGCAAAAGGCGAACACGGAAGCGGCGGTTAGTTTGAGGGTGAAAGACGGCGTGGCGCGAGTGGGGGTTTGCGTGACGCGGGCGCTTGATGGGGCGGTGGTTCGGCTGGGGCGGGGAGCGCTTGTGCTCGGCGAGTGGGTGCGGGATCTGAAGC
Organism: Acidobacteriota bacterium; assembly: GCA_021813825.1. GTDB lineage: Bacteria > Acidobacteriota > Terriglobia > Bryobacterales > Bryobacteraceae > JAJYKC01. The sequence goes on from JAKAJI010000181.1 coordinate 727, forward strand.
CGGGCGCGGCGTTGGTGGAGGAGTTGCGCTTGCCGGATGGCGTGGGAGAGGCAGGACTCACGCTGGTGGTGCGTGGGCGCGGGGGCGAGGAAGCGATCCGGTACGAGCGGGTGGAGCGGAAAGCGGGGAAGCCGCCGGCGGCGGCGAGCGAACCCTTGCCGCCCCGGCAGATTGCGAGCGTGGATGAGCTTTATGTGACGGGGTTGCACCTGGAGCAGTACCGGCACGCGACGCGGAGGCCGGAGGATTACTGGCGCGAGGCGGTGCGGCGGGATCCGGAGGACTCCCGGGCGAACAATGCGCTGGGGTTGTGGCATCTGCGGCGGGGCGAGTTTGCGTTCGCGGAGGCTTGTTTCCGGCGGGCGATTGCCAGGCTGACGCGGCGCAATCCGAATCCGTATGACGGGGAGCCGTACTACAACCTGGGCCTGGCGCTGCGGTATCGCGGCGAAGACAGGGAGGCTTACGACGCGTTTTTCAAGGCGACCTGGAACGCCGCGTGGCGGGGGGCGGCGTATTACGCGATCGCGGAGATGGATGCGAAGTGGGGCAACTGGGCGGCGGCGCTTGCGCACGTGGAGGAAGTGCTTCGATGCGGGGCAATGCATTTGAAGGCGCGGAACCTGGCCGTGGTGGCGAAGCGTAAGTTGGGCGATGGGGCGGGAGCGGCGAAGTTACTCGAAGAAACACTGGCGCAAGATCCGCTCGATGCGTGGGCGCTGTACTTGAGAGAACCGTGGACGCGGATGACGAACGCGGTGCGGATCGATTTGGCCTGCGACTACGAGCGGCTGGGCTTGTACGACGAGGCGACGGCGATACTTACGGCGTGCGACCGGGGCGCGAAAGACGGGACGGTGCCGATGGTTTTCTACGCGGCGGCGTACTGCCAGACGAAGGCGGGAGACCGGGAAGCGGCGGCGAAGTTCCGGCGGGAAGCGGAGGCGGCGCAGCCGGATTATTGTTTTCCGAGCCGGTTGGAAGAGATTCTGATGCTCGAGGCGGCAACGGAGGCGAACCCTCGGGATGGGCGCGCAGCGTATTACTTGGGCAATCTTTTCTATGACCGGCGCCGGCACGCGGAGGCGATTGGGCTGTGGGAGCGGGCGGCGGAAATTGATCCTTCGTTTTCGACGGTGTGGCGAAACTTAGGGATCGCGTACTTCAACGTGTCAGCCGACGCGGAGAAAGCGCGGCATGCGTTTGACAAGGCGTTTGCGGCCGGCACGAGCGACGCGCGGATTCTTTTTGAGCGGGACCAGCTTTGGAAGCGGATTGGAGAGAAGCCGGAGCGGCGGTTGGAAGAACTCGAGCGGTTTCCGAAATTAGTAGGGCAGCGGGACGACTTATCGGTGGAGTTAGCCGCGCTGTATAACCAGACCGGCGCGCCGGAGAAAGCGCTGGCGGCGATGGAGGCGCGGCGGTTCCAGCCGTGGGAGGGCGGTGAGGGACTAGCGCTGGGACAGTATGTGGCGGCGCAGGTTGCGCTAGCGAGGCGGGCGGTGGCGGAGGGGCATTATGCGGGGGCGATCCGGCGTTTGGAGCGGACGCTGGAGCCGCCGGAGAGCCTGGGCGAGGCGTGGCATCCGCTGGCGAGCCGGAGTAATATTTTTTACTGGCTCGGGGCGGCGCACCAGAGGGCGGGTGACGAAGAGGCGGCGCGGCGGTACTGGAGCATGGCTGCGGCCGAGCGTGGGGATTTCCAGCAGATGGCGGTGCAGGAGTTTTCCCAGATGAGTTATTACAGCGCGCTGTCGCTGGCTTGTCTCGGCGAAACGGAGGAAGCCCGGCAGATGTTCGAGCAGATGCTCGCGTATGGCGGAGAACTGCGCCGGAGGGAACCGAAGATCGACTATTTCGCGACTTCCTTGCCCTTGATGCTGCTGTTCAACGACGATTTGCGGAAGCGGAACGAGCTGACGGCGGCGTTTCTGGAAGGGCAAGCGAAGCTGGGGTTGGGCGAGAAGGCGGAGGGATTGGAGTTACTGCGGAGCGTGCTTTCGGCCGATGGGAATCATGCGGGGGCGGCGGACCTGATAGCGGAAATCGAACTTGAAGCGGACCCGCATTCGGCCGCGAGGCGCTGAGGGCCTTCGTGCACGACGGGCGCGCATTAGCAGGTCAGGCGACGAGCGGGATCGAGTTCCGGACCGCGTATATCTGGCTAATTGCGACGGTGGCTGCTCTGGGCGGCTTGCTGTTCGGCTACGACTGGGTTGTGATCGGCGGGGCGAAGCCGTTTTACGAAACTTACTTTCAGCTTCATTCGGCGGAGTTGATCGGCTGGGCAAACAGTTGCGCGCTGCTGGGGTGTTTGATCGGTTCGATGATGTCGGGGTTGATGGCGGACCGGTTCGGGCGGAAGCCGCTGCTGATTCTTTCGGCGTTTCTGTTTGCGGCGTCGTCGGTGTTGACGGGGTGGGCGCCGGCGTTCACGTGGTTTGTCGTGTGGCGGATCTGCGGGGGCGTGGCGATCGGGATGGCGTCGAACGTGTCGCCGCTGTATATCGCAGAGATCAGTCCGGCGGCGTGGCGGGGAAGGCTGGTTGCTATGAATCAGCTCACGATTGTGGTGGGGATTCTGGCGGCGCAGGTGGTGAACTGGTTGATTGCGGACGCGGTGCCGGAAAACGCGACGGCGGAGATGATCCGTCTTTCGTGGAACGGGCAGGCGGGATGGCGGTGGATGTTCACAGCGGTGGCGGCGCCGGCGCTGGTATTTTTCGCGAGCGCGTGGATTGTGCCGGAAAGTCCGCGGTGGCTGGTGCGACGCGGACGGAAGGAGGCGGCGCGGAGGACGCTGGAGCGGATCGGGGGCGAGTCGCACGCGGCGCGCGCGGTTGCGGAGATCGAGGCGACGCTTCAGGCGGGGCGAGAAGAAGGCGGACGCTGGGGGCATCTGCGGAGCCGGGCGATGGGCAAGATCCTGGTGATTGGCGTGGGACTGGCGGTTCTGCAGCAGTGGTGCGGGATCAACGTGATTTTCAACTACGCCGAGGAAATTTACCGCAGCGCGGGGTATGGGATCAGCGGGATGCTGTTCAACGTGGTGATCACCGGGGTGGTGAACCTGGTGTTCACGCTGGTGGCGCTGGGATTTGTGGACCGGGTGGGGAGGCGATCCCTGATGCTGGTGGGGTGCGGCGGGCTTGCGGTGTCGCATCTGCTGGTCGGGTTTGCGTACATGGCGCAGTTGCGGGGAGCAACGGTGCTGGTGCTGACGCTGTGCACGATCGGGTGCTATGCGATGACGCTGGCGCCGGTTACGTGGGTATTGATTTCCGAGATATTCCCGAACCGGGTGCGCGGGGCGGCGGTTTCGATTTCCGTGTCGGCGTTATGGATTGCTTCCTTCGTTCTTACTTACACGTTTCCGCTGCTTGAGCGGGGCGTGGGGCAGGCTGGGACGTTCTGGACTTACTCGGGGATCTGCGTGGCCGGGTTTCTGTTTGTGTACGGTTCGGTGAGGGAGACGAAGGGGAAGACGCTCGAGGAGATCGAGCGGGAATTCCATTTGCCCGTGTAGTGCGCGAGCGGGTGGCGCCGTCGCGACGCCCGGAGGGTCGGCGAAGATCCGCCCGGGTGGGTTCAAGGGGGAGCGTGCGCTTAGGAGCAAATATAATGGCAGGATGAGTAGAGCGCGGGCGGGGTGGGATGCGATCCCGGCCGGATCGGCGCAGGTGGGGTGTGCCTAGCGAAAGGACACGAAGGTGATCGATACGGTAAGAAAGGCGGACAACATTCCACGCCTGGAAGCACGTGGGTTTCCCGCGCCGCTTGCCGCGGGTCTGGCGAAGGAGCACCTGCCGTCGTTGGACGGGGTGCGGGCGATAGCGGCGTTTCTGGTCGTCTTTTTTCACGCGGGGCTGCCGCTGCCGGGTTCGCTTGGCGTGCTGGCGTTTTTCGTCCTGAGCGGCTTTTTGATCACCTGGTTGCTGTTGCGCGAGGAGGAGCGCTACGGCGCGGTTTCGCTGAAACAGTTCTACGTCCGGCGGAGCCTGAGAATCTTTCCGGCATTTTACGTTTACTGGCTAGTGGTCGTAGGCACCCTCCTTTTACTGCATAAACGGTTGGTCATCGCGCAAGCAATTTGTTCGTTTTTCTACTTGAACGATTACTACCAGGCGATTTTCGGCGATCCGAATACGGGGCTGAGTCACACGTGGTCGCTGGGGGTGGAAGAGCAGTTCTACCTGATCTGGCCGGTAGTGTTTATTCTACTGGGTGCGAACCGCCGCAGAATCCGGTTTCTGGCATGGGCGATCGCCGCCACGGTTGCCTACCGCGAGGCGTTGGTATTTGTCTTTCGGTTGCACCAGGGCTACACTTACGAGGCGTTTGATGCGCGGGCGGATCATCTGATGATCGGGTGTTTGCTGGCGGTGGTACTGCGGGAACGGGCGGCGCTTGGGGTTTGGCAGCGGATTTGCGTTTCGCCTGTGTTGGTTTGGGTGACGGTGGCGCTGTTGTGTGTTTCCGGGGCACTTACGGTGGCTTATGGAGCGAACTACCGAGATACGTTGGGCTCGGTAGCGGATCCGATCCTGGTTGCGATCTTGTTGGTCCAGACGATCACGTGGCCGGCGGAAGGGGTAGGGGCCGCTTTGAATTGGCGCTGGATGCGTTATCTTGGTGCGATTTCGTATTCGATTTATCTTTACCAGCAGATTGTCGTCGGTGAAATGGAGAAGGTGGCGCGACCGTGGCCATGGCTTAGACTGCCGGTCATCGTGGCGGGAGTCATTGCGGCCGCGAGTTTTTCCTATTGGGTTGTGGAACGTCCGGCGTTGTCGCTTCGGGGACGGTTCGGCCGACCCCGGCACGCCGTGGTCTGACGTCTTCCGCGATGCTCCGGCGTCACGGAAGCCATACCCTTAGTCGCGTGGTGCGGTGGGGCGTAGTTACTTTGGCGCGTAGGCGGGGAGCAGGATGCCGACGCCGGTGGTTTTGGGCTGCGCGGCGGCGTCGTCCAATGGCCGGGGTTCCTTGTGGCAAGTGGTGCATTGGGCGAAGCCGGGCTTATTGTTCTGACGGGCGAGGTTGACGTGGCAGCCGATGCAGAGAGTGTGCATGGCTTCGACGTATCCGACGGTTTGATAGGTTTTGACCTGGATGGTTGCGCCGGGCGGGATGAGGTCCTTGTGGCACTGGCCGCAGGTTTTGACGTTGGAGGCGGTGCGGGGATGGGCGGCGGTGTGGCACTGGTTGCAGGAGAGGTTGGCGCCGGAGGCGGCGGCGTGCCAGTCGTGCCGGAAGGCGTCGGTGGGGAGATACATATCGCGATGACATTCGTAACAGCCGGAGTTACGGTCACGGGGTAAGTTCATGTGGTGGCATTTGACGCAGGACGAGTCACCGCCGAGCTTTGCTTCGATTTTTGCGTGGGGGAATGCGACGCCGTAACCGTTTAAGTTGCCGTCGATCCAGAGAATGTCGCCGCCGCGGGCGCGATGGACGGGTTGCGGTGGGATGCCGCGACTGAAGGCAGGACGGGGTGCGAGGAGGGCGAAGCCGAGGGCCGCGGCGAGAACGAAGGCGAGGGAATAAATGGTGCGGGAGGCGACGGCGGGTGTTCCGAGCCAGGTGGTTCCTACGGGATGGAAGCGCGGGGCTTCAAGGGGGGCGGCTTCGGGATCGACGGGGCGCTGCTCCCAGACGTTGAAGCGTTCGATGAGGAAGAGGAAAACGAGGGTAGCGGTGGAGACGACGCCGGCGGTGATGGCGATTTCGGTCCAGGCGGGGAAATAGAAGGGCGCGCCGGCGGGCAGGTGGGCGAGGCCGCCGACGTCGATGCGGTTGAAAACGATGCCGGCGACGCCGAGAAATGCGGCGGCGAATTGGCCGGAGTGGGAGGTGCGCACGCGCGGGAGAGAGAAAAGAAGGGCGGGGACGGCGATGAAAGTAACTTCGAGCCAGAAGAGGAAAGTGTGCCAACCGGGGGCTGCGAGATAGTGGGCATCGCCGCGAATGATGAGGTCGGCGAAGCGGAGGACGAGATAGCCGGCGAGAAAATAGCGGGCGACACTACCCAGGGAGGCGAGGGTATCGGTTTCCGGTTCGCGGCCGTAGAAGTAAGACGTGCAGTGGCTCTCGAAAACGACCATCATGAGACCGAGGGCGATGGCGGAAGTTAGAAACAAGAGAGGAAGGGCCGGGGAATACCAGAGCGGGTGGACGCGGAAGGGCATGATCAGGAACAGCGAACCCAGGGAGGATTGATGGAGCGTGGAGAGGCCGATGCCGAGGATGACGAGGGGCAGGCGGACTTTCAGGAGCGCGCAATAGAGTTTGCGGAGTTTGGGGAGGGACTCGGTGGGGACGGGGAGGAATTCGAGCAAGAGGACGGTTAGATAGAGCATGACGCACCAGCCGACCTCAAAGAGCGGCGAGTGCGGATTCCAGAAGACGAGCATGTGCCAGATGTTCCAGGGCAGGCCGAGGTCGAAGAGGAGGCCGACGGCGACAGCGGCGTAGCCCAAGAAGGCGGTGGCGACGGCGGGGCGGACGATGGAGTGGAAGCGTTCGAGGTGGAAGATATAGACGGTGGCGGTGAGGATGAAGCCGCCGGCGGCGAGAGCAACGCCGCCCATGACGTCGAAGCCGATCCAGAGGCCCCAGGGGAAGGCGTCGGAGAGGTGGGTAACGGGGCCGAGGCCGAAGAGGAAACGCGCGGTGGCGACGGCGAGGGCGAGGCCGGTGATGGACCAGAGCACGAGTTTAAGGCGGCGGAGTCTATTCATCGGGGCCCCCGGTCTGTCGTTTCATGCGGCGGGTGATGATCCAGTTGATGCCGGCCATCGCGGCGACGGCGCCCGTGAAAGCGAAGGGGACGGCTTCCATGGCGTGTTCGGTAGTGGTGGGAACGGGAGTGGCGGGCAGCGACTCGGCGCCGGTGAGGAAGCCGAGGTCGACGTTCGAGATATAGATGACCGAGGCGCCGCCGAGTTCGGATTCGCCCCAGACCTTGTCGTGGTAGAGACGGGGCTCGGCGGCGATGCGGCGGTGGGCTTCGCTGAGCAACTCGTCGCGGTCGCCGAAGATGGTGGCCTGGGTGGGGCAGGCTTCGGTGCAGGCGGGTTGAAGGCCCTTGGCGACGCGGTCGTTGCAAAGGATGCATTTGCGGACATGGGGGACGACCTGGTCCCACTCGTAGCGCGGGATGCCATAGGGGCAGGCCATCATGCAGTAGCGGCAGCCCATGCATTTGTTGCTGTCGTAGACGACGGCTCCGGTTGGGGACTTAGTAAGTGCGCCGACGGGGCAGGCGGAGACACAGGCGGGATCGAGACAATGGCGGCATTGTTTGCGGACGAAGGAATCAGAAGGGCCCTGGACGATGGAGGTCCAGTTACGGGCGGTAAGTCCATCGTCCCGATCCCATCGGCGGGGGGCGTCGGGAGGAAGATTATTTACTTTCTTGCAGGCGATGACACATTCGTTGCAGCCGATGCACTTGGTGGTGTCGGTGAGGATGGCGGCTTTCATTTGGCGACGACCTCCGGCGGCGTTGGCGTCTGGACCGCCTGCTCAGCGCGGGCGTTCGGGATCCAGCAAGGGCGCTCGGCGTAACCGAGAGTGGCGGCGACGCGGTCACCCGAGCCGGGCACGAATTTCCAGGCAATCGCGGTGGCTAGCTGAGAAAAGGGCAGGAGGACACAGTGGGCGATTTTCGTGAAAGGAATGAGAAGCATGACGAGGGCGGCGGAGCAGACGTGGATGAACATGAGGCGGTGATAGCCGGCGGCGCTGAGGGAGGCGTGGGAGAGCAGGTAACCGGAGAGGAAGGGGAGAACGAGGAGGAACGGCCAGAGGTAATCCTGCGTGCGGCTGATCGCCCGCATACGGCGGCCGGCGATGCGAGCAATAAGTAAGGCGAGGCCGGTCAAGATGGTGAGAAGCGTCAGCCAATCGGCGGCCTTGGCGGGGATGGCCGGCCAGGCGAAGCCGACGGCGGCGCGCCAGAGTTGGATGTGAGCGAGGAGGAAGAGCGGGACGACGATCAGGCCGATGTGGAAGAGGAACGAAATGGTGCTGTAGACGGGGCGCTTGCGCCAGAGGCGGCCGGCGGGGAGGAGCCAGGCGAGCGTTTCGGCGACGATGGATTTGATGTTGAGCGACTTATCGGCACAGCGGAACCAAGCCTCGGCAATGTTTTGGAGCGTTAGAAGGACGGCCCGGAGAAGGCCGAGAAGCATCAGCGAGAAAGCGAGCCGGAACAGTGGCCCGCGTCCGAACTCGACCCAGGTATCCACTTACGCGTCACCTCCACTGAATAGGGACTTTATTCATAAACGATGGCTTTGTACAACAGGTCATGGAGGCCGACAATGCGGCAGTCGATTTTGTGTTCTTCCATGAGTTCGCGCAACTGTTTTTTGCAGTTTGCGCAGGGGGCGATGCATATTTTTGCGCCGGTGGCGCGGATCTGTTCGGCTTTGGCGCGACCGCCGACGAGGGTGCGGTAGGGGCGGGTTTCGTCGAGCGAGACCGCGCCGCCTCCGCCGCCG
>JAKAJI010000182.1 GCA_021813825.1 Acidobacteriota bacterium
GCCACCTGTGGCGTCACGCTCTCCATCAAAAATCTGTTCGGCATCACCCCGGCCTCCATCTACGGTGACGACGCCGGCGTTGACGAACCCAACGAAAACCCCGGCTCCGGCCGCGTCCTCACCTGTCACGAAGGCAAACGCGAGCCCTCCAAGAGCGCGCCCCAGGAGATCAACCCCGCCTCCAGCCGCGACCCCGGCCACCGCATGCCCCGCATCGTCAGCGACCTCGCCGCCGCCCGCCCCGTCCACCTAGCCATCATCGACGGCGTCGAAACACTCGCCGGCGGCGAAGGCCCCTGGATCCAAGGCATCCGCGCCGTCAAACCCGGCCTCCTCATCGCCGGCACAAACTCCGTCAACACCGACACCATCGCCACCGCCGCCATGGGCTATGATCCCCGCGCCACCCGCGGCACCAAGCCATTCCTGAACTGCGACAATACGCTTCTGTTGGCCGAGGGACTCGGAGTCGGCTCGGCCAGCCTCCGCGACATCGAAGTCCGCGGACTCGCCCTGCACGACGCCGTGTACTCGTTCGGCTGAGCGCCGGACCATGCTGACCGACGGAACATTGCCGAGCGTGGCGCCCTGGGTGGGCTTCCCTCACCTCACCGTCACCGCCATCATCGACATCGTCTGCGTCGCCTTCCTCATCTACCAACTCCTGTCCATCATCCGCGGCCGCCGCGCCGCCCACGTCCTCACCGGCTTCGCCGTCATCGGCATCGTCTACGGCATCGCCGTCTACGCCCGCCTCGAACTCCTCCGCACCATCCTCGCCACCGCCGCGCCCTACACCGCCTTCGCCCTCATCGTCGTCTTCCAATCTGAAATCCGGCGCATGCTCCTCCGCCTCGGCCGCGGCCGCGTCTCCCCCTTCCGCGAACTCGAACGCCGCGAAACCGCCGACGAAATCCTCCTCGCCCTCGCGCAACTCGCCCAGCAGAAAACCGGCGCCCTCATCGTCATCGAACAACACATCGGCCTCCGCACCTTCATCGAAAGCGGCGTCTCCATCGACGCCAGCCTCTCCCGCGACCTCCTCTGCAACATCTTCCACCCCGGCGCCGCCCTCCACGACGGCGCTGTCATCCTCCAGGGCGGCCGTATCGCCGCCGCCGCCTGCTTCCTCCCCCTCAACACCAACCCCGCCCTCGCCCGCGAACTCGGCACCCGCCACCGCGCCGCCATCGGCGTCACAGAGGAGTCCGACGCCATCGCCATCGTCGTTAGCGAAGAGACCGGCCGCATCTCCCTCGCTCGCGGCGGCGAAATCGAACTCGGCGTCTCCCTCGAACGCGTCGAACAATATCTCACCAACCGCGTCCCCGCATCCGGCCACACCCCCGCCCCGCAGCCCGAACCCATCCGCCAACAAGGCCCGAGGTCCGCCGCCTGAGCCCATGCTCTCCTTCTTCACCCGCGACCTCAAAACCAAGCTTCTCGCCCTCGCCGTCGCCTTCGCCCTTTGGATCGTCGTCAATCGCGAAGCCGAAATCACCACCACCGTCCGCGTCCCCATCGAGTACCGCAACCTCCCCGACGGCTTCGAAATCGTCTCCGAAGCCCCCCAACACGTCCAGATCGAGGTCCGTGGACCCTCCGCCCGCCTCACCCCCGACGACCTCTCCCAACTCGCCGTCGTCCTCGATTGCTCCGCCGTCCGCCACTCCGGTTCCCGCACCTTCAACATCGGCCGCAACGAAATCCGCCGTCCCTTCGGCATCGCCTTCGATTCCGCCGTCCCCTCCCAGGTCGTCCTCGACTTCGAACGTTCCATCTCCCGCGAAGTCCCCATCGAACCCGAATACGCCGCCCCGCCCCCTCCCGGCTACGTCATCGCCACTTACACCATCAACCCGCCCCGCGTCCGCATCGAGGGCCCCGAAAGCCACGTCCGCGCCATCACCTCCGCCCAAACCGACCCCATCGACCTCAGCAACGTCTATGGCCGCACCGTCATCCGCCTGCCGGTGCACCTGTCCGATCCCCGCGTCCGCCTCGATTCGGGCACTCCTCTGCTCACCTACGAAGTCGAACTTCGCAAAGCTTCCGCATCAAAGGACAACTAACCCCAGAATGTCTCGTCAACTCTTCGGCACCGACGGCATCCGCGGCGTCGCGGGCAACTACCCGCTCGACGAACCCACCGTCCACTCCACCGGTGCCGCCATCGGACAATGGGTCGTCGCCTCAGGCCGGGAACCCGCCGTCGTCATCGGCATCGACACTCGCGAATCCGGCCCTTGGATCGCGGCCACCCTCGCCCAGGGCCTCGCCTCCCACGGCATCTCCGTCCGCTTCGCCGGCGTCACCACCACCCCCGGCGTCGCCTACCTCGCCAAAACCGGTCCCTTCGCCGCCGGCGTCATGATCTCCGCCTCCCACAACCCCTACCAGGACAACGGCATCAAAGTCATCGGCCACTCCGGCTATAAACTCCCCGATGACGTCGAAGCCTCCATCGAACGCTCCATCCTCTCGCACACCGCCAACCCCTCGCCCGCCGCCCCGCTCGTCCCCGACCCCGAGCTCGACCACCAGTACGCCGCCCACCTCGCCTCCATCCTCGGCAACGACACCCCGCTCCAAGGCCTCGACCTCGTCATGGACTGCGCCAACGGTGGCGCCTCCTCGCTCGCCCCCGCCCTCTTCGCCCAACTCGGCGCCCGCGTCCACTCCACCCACGCCTCGCCCAACGGCCGCAACATCAACCTCAACTGCGGCTCGCTCCACCTCGGTTCCCTCCGCGACACCGTCCTCGCCCGCGGCGCCGCTCTTGGCGTTGCCTTCGACGGCGATGCCGACCGCGCTCTTTTCGTCGGCCCCACCGGCCGCATCATCGACGGCGACGCCGTCCTCCTCGTAATGGCCCGCGCCTTACTCGCCCAAGGCCGCCTCACCGGCCCCAACGGCCAACCCACCGTCGTCGCCACCGTCATGTCCAACCTCGGCCTCGAACGCGCTCTCGCCGCCTCCGGCATCCGCATGACCCGCACCCCTGTCGGCGACCGCTACGTCCTCGAAGAAATGCTCCGTTCCGGCGCCAACCTCGGCGGCGAACAGTCCGGCCACGTCATCTTCCTCGACCACGCCACCACCGGCGACGGCATGCTCACCGCCCTCCTCGTCTCCGCCGCCGTCCTGGGCTCCGGCAAAACCATCGAAGCCCTCACCGAAGGCCTCGAGATCTTCCCCCAACTCCTGCTCAACGTCCGCGTCCGCAACAAACGTCCGCTCGAAGAACTCCCCGAAGTCCGCCAGGAAATCGGCGCCGCCGAATCCGACTTCGCCGGCTCGGGCCGCGTCCTCGTCCGCTTCTCCGGCACCGAACCGCTCGCCCGCGTCATGGTCGAAGGCCCCGACCACGCCCGCGTCTCCCTCCACGCCGAACGCATCGCCCAAGCCATCCGCCGCTCCCTCGGCGCAGACTGATCAACCCCAAACCCGTCACAATAATCCAATGCGAACTCTCCGCTTCCTTCTCGCTTTCCCCCTCCTCGCCGCCGCCCAGGCCCCCGCGCCCGTCATCGTCAATGGCTCGGATTGGACCGCCCTGTTCAACGGCCACGACCTCTCCGGCTGGGTCAACGTCGGCCAGGAAAAATGGGTCGTCGAGGACGGAACCATCCACGGCTCCGCCGTCAGCCACGAATACGGCTACCTGCGCACCGAAAAGGATTACTCGGATTTCGACCTCGCCCTCCGCTTCCAGTGCGTTACCCTCGGCAACTCCGGCCTCTTCTTCCGCGCCCGCTTCAAACCCGGCACCACCGAAATCATCCAGGGCCCCCAGTTTGAAATCGACTGCACCATCGGCCGCCACACCGCCGGCATCTACGATGTCGGCCGCGAATGGCTCGTCTGGCCCTCCCCGGAAAAAGAAACCGTCGTCCGCCAGCACGACTGGAACGAATACATCCTTACCGTCCACGGCAACCACTACACCGCCCGCCTCAACGGCGTCCCCATGGTCGACTACACCGACCCCAAACAAAAAGGAACCACCGGCAGCATCGCCCTCCAACTCCACGCCGGCGGCGGCGCCAACATGCGCTTCAAGGACATCCTCATCCGCGACCTCACCCGCCGCTGACATCGTGCGCCGCGTCTACTACTGCCATCACCACGACATGGGCCTTCCGCCGGGCCACAAATTCCCGGCGGAAAAATATTCGCTCGTCCGCCAGTGCCTCGAACCGGACCGCCTCTTCGAGTTCATCCCCGCGCCGCCCGCCCCGCTCGAAACCATCGGCCTCGCCCACGACCCCGCCTACGTCCACAACTTCGTCTCCGGAACCCTCCCCGCCCAAGCCATCCGCCGCATCGGCTTCCCCTGGACCGAAGGCCTCGTCCGCCGCACTCTTTCTTCCGCCGGAGGCACGCTTGCCGCCGCCCGGGACGCTCTCGACACCGGCTTCGGCGCCAACTTAGCCGGTGGCACCCACCACGCCTTCTACTCGGAAGGCGCCGGCTTCTGCGTCTTCAACGATCTCGCCATAGCCATCCTCTTCCTCCGCCGCGAAGCCGCCATCCCCCGCGCCGCCGTCATCGACCTCGACGTCCACCAGGGCGACGGCACCGCCGCCCTCTTCGCCTCAGACCCCAACGTCTTCACCCTCTCCCTCCACGGCCGCAACAACTTCCCCTTCCGCAAACAACAAAGCTCGCTCGACATCGCCTTCCCCGACCAAACTACAGACGAAGCCTACCTCGAAGCTCTCGCCACCGCTCTCCCCCGCGTCTTCGACTTCAACCCCGGCGTCATCCTTTACCAATCCGGCGTCGACGCTCTCTCGACCGACCGCCTCGGCCGCCTCTCGCTCACCCCCCAAGGCCTCGCCGCCCGCGACCGCCTCGTCTTCAACGCCGTCCGCGCCGCCCGCCTCCCCCTCATCCTCACCCTCGGCGGCGGCTACTCCGACCCCATCCATCTCACTGCCCAAGCGCACGCCAACACCTACCGCCTCGCCGCCGAACTCTTGAACGCCGGGAACGACCGGCAAGCCTGCGCCGAGTCCGCGCAATGCGCTTCTGGCCGGCCAAGCCATCCACGCCCCGGCTGAATCCCAGCAGTCACGAACCACCCCTTCGCCGCCCGCGCCTGCCGCACCGTCATTGCGAAGCACACCGCCCGAGGCGCCGTCTCCATGCTCCAAAAAAATCCACCCCAACCCCGCCGCCCGAATCTAAAAAGCTACCGTGACCGCCCCGCCACTCCAACTCGACGGCCTCGCCCTTGACCGCCACCTCGTCGACGGCCACCTCGCCGCGCTCCTCCCGCCCCTGCCACGCTCCCCCGCGCCCCACCTCCGCGAAGCCATGCGCTACGCCGTCTTCTCCCCTGGCCGCCGCATCCGTCCCATCCTCGCCCTCCGCGTCGCCCAAATGCTCGGCGCACCCACGGCCCTCACCCTCCGCGCCGCCGCTGCCGTCGAACTCCTTCACTGCGCCTCCTTGATCGTCGACGATCTTCCCTGCATGGACAACGACCCCCTCCGCCGCAACCGGCCCGCCGTCCATATCGCCTTCGGAGAAGCCACCGCCATCCTCGCCGCCTTCGGCCTCGTCTCTCTCGCCGCCCGCTCCGCCATCGACCGCAATGCCCGCCCCACCGACTGCGCCCGCCTCCTCGATTTCCAATTCCACCTCCTCTCCACCCTCGACTGCGCCAGCTTAATCGGCGGCCAGTCCCTCGATCTCGCCCTCTCCCACGAATCCCGCAACGCAAACCGCGCCCGCCTCGCCACGCTCAAAACCGTCCCCCTCTTCGAACTCGCCATCCGCGCCGGCGCCGTCTCCGCCGATCTCTCCCCCGCCGAACAAACAGCGCTGCTCGAGTTCGGCGCCGAGTTCGGCATCGCTTACCAAATGCGTGACGACCACCACGACGGCGAAGTCCCCACCTCACTTACCGCCTCCCATCGCTTCGCCCGCGCCTCCGCCTCCCTCGCTCCCTTCGGACCCCGCTCCCAACCCCTCCGCGATCTGGTCGAATATCTAGTTAGCTAGATGCCAACCGATATCGTCGTCATCGGCAGCGGCTTCGGCGGCCTCGCCACCGCCATACGCCTCCAGGCCCGCGGCTACCGCGTCCGCCTCCTCGAAACCCGCGACCAGCCCGGCGGCCGCGCCTACGTCTACCGCCAGGACGGCTTCACCTTCGACGCCGGCCCCACCGTCATCACCGCCCCCTTCCTGTTCGACGAAATCTTTGAAGCCGCCGGCCGCAAAACCAGCGACTACATTCAATTCGTCCCCATCGACCCCTTCTACCGCATCGAATTCCACGACGGCCGCTCCTTCGAATACAACGGCGACGAAGCCGAAACCGAACGCGCCGTCGCCGCCTTCTCCCCCAACGATCTCGAAGGCTACCGCACCATGATCCGCCACGCCCGCGCCATCTTCGAAAAGGGCTTCGTCGAACTCTCCACCAAACCCTTCCTCAGCCTTACCGACATGATCAAAATCGTGCCGGACCTCCTCAAACTTCAGTCCCACCGCACCGTCTACGAATTCGCCGCCCGCTACGTCCAGGACCCGCTCCTGCGCCGCGTCTTCAGCTTCCATCCCCTCCTGGTCGGCGGCAACCCCTTCCAAACCACCTCCATCTACGCCCTCATCCACTACCTCGAACGCCAGTGGGGCGTCCACTACTCGATGGGCGGCACCGGAGCCACCGTCCAGGCCCTCGCCCGCCTCTTCACCGAACTCGGCGGCGCCCTCGAACTCAACACCCCCGTCCGCCGCATCCGCGTCGAAAACGGCACAGCCACTGGAGTCGAAACCGCCGCCGGCGCCTTCTACCCCGCCCACGCCGTCGTCAGCAACGCTGACGTCGCCAACACCTACCGCAAACTCATCGCCCCCGAACACCGCCCCAAATACACGGACCGCCGCCTCGATCACATGCGCTACTCCATGTCGCTCTTCGTCGTCTACTTCGGCACCCGCCGCCAATACCCCGGGATCCGCCACCACACCATCCTGCTCAGCGACCAGTACCAGGAACTCCTCGATCAGATCTTCAACTCCAAAAAGCTCCCCATCGAGTTCTCCATCTACCTCCACCGCCCCACCGCCACCGACCCCTCCATGGCCCCTCCCGGCTGCGACTGCTTCTACGCCCTCGTCCCCGTCCCCAACCAACTCAGCGGCATCGACTGGAACGAGCAGGCCATCCCCTTCCGCGACCGCGTCCTCGCTCACCTCGAACGCACCTACCTTCCCGGTCTCCTCCAGAACCTCGCCACCGTCCGCATCTTCACTCCGCTCGATTTCGAAATCACCCTCGACAGCTACCGCGGCGCCGCCTTCTCCTTCGAGCCCGTCTTCACCCAATCGGCCTGGTTCCGCCCCCACAACGCCTCCGAGGACGTCAAGCGCCTCTACTTCGCCGGCGCCGGCACCCATCCCGGCGCGGGCGTGCCTGGCGTGCTCTGCTCCGCCAAAATCGCCGAAGACCTCATCTGCCGGGACATTCCCGCGTGACCCTCGACTCGCTCTACCGCCAGGCCGCCCAAGCCACCGCCGCAGGCACCAAAAGCTTCTACTTCGCTTCGCGCTTCTTCCCGCCCCCGCTCGCCCGCTCCGCCCACGCCGTTTACTGGTTCTGCCGCTACACCGACGACCTGGTCGACGAATGCGCCACCCCCGACGAAGGCCGCCGCAATCTCGAATCCTGGTCCGCCCAACTCGACGCCTCGCTCGCCGGCCATGAACCCTCGCACCCCGTCCTCCGCGTCTTCCTCGATACCGTCCACCGCCACGCCATCCCCCACGAATATCCCCGCGAGTTGATCGAAGGCATGCGCATGGACTGCAACAACACCCGCTACCCCGACTTCGCCTCCCTCCGCCTCTTCTGCTACCGTGTCGCCTCCGTCGTCGGCCTCATGATGTCTCATGTCATCGGCTTCCCGTCCGCCCAACGCGAACTCGTCCTCGCCCGCGCCACCAGCCTCGGCATCGCCATGCAGCTCACCAACATCCTCCGCGACATCGGCGAAGACCTCGACCGCGGCCGTATCTATCTCCCCGACGAAGACCTCGCCCGCTTCTCCTACACCGAGGCCGACCTCCGCGCCCGCACCCGTAACGCCGCCTTCCGTGAACTCATGCGCTTTGAAGCCGCCCGCGCCCGCGCCTTCTACGAAGAAGCCAACCCCGGCATCGCGCTGCTGGCGCCCCAAGGCCGCTTCGCCGTCCGCATCGCCTCCGACGTCTACCGCGAAATCCTCGCCCGCATCGAAAGCTCGGATTACGACGTCTTCGCCCAACGCGCCCGCGTCCCCGCCGCCCGCAAATACTGGATCACCGCGCGCCATCTCGCCTCCCGCGCCGTCGCCCTCGGCTGATGCAATCCCACTCCTCCAACGCCGCCCGCTCCTCGCTCGCCGTCCTTTTGGGGATTTGCGTCCACTACGTTGCTTTCTACATAGCCTCCACCCCGCTCCTCACCGAATCCGCCGCCGAATGGATCATGGCGCGCACGCCCTCGCGCTTCGCCGTCCCCCTCCTCGGCTCGCTCGGCCCTTGGGCCAAGCCCTTCGCCATGACCGGCGCACTCGCCCTCCTCGGCGCAGCCACCTTCCTGGCCCAACTTGCCTGGCGTGGCCGCCGTGGGTATCTCCCGGGCCTGCTCACCCTCACCGCCGCCGCAGCATCGCTCAGTCTGGTGCTCAACTACTCCTCGCTCTCGGGCCTCGCTTCCTTCTGGCTCCCCACCGCACTCACCCTCCTCTTCCTTAACCGCCCGCAACACCACTCGCTCTCCCCTCCCGCCGCTCCCGCGCGCCGCCTCTTCCTCGCCTCCACCATGACCGCCGGCGTCGCCGCCGTCGCCGGCGAAAGCTACCTGCGCAACGCCGCCCTCGCCCGCCGCGCCGTCCAACCCGTCACCCTCTTCCCCTTCACCCCACCCGCTTCCACCTTCGGCAACGGACTCGTCCGCCCCAACGTCACGCCCATCCCCGCCTTCTACGGCATGAGCAAAAACGCCGTCGATCCTTCGCTCTCTCCCTCCACCTGGCGCCTGCGCCTCACCCTCGAAGGTCAACTCCTGCGCGAATTCACTTTCGCCGAACTCCTCACCCTCCCCCGCACCACGCGCTACGCCACCCTCCGCTGCATCTCCAACACGCTC
>JAKAJI010000183.1 GCA_021813825.1 Acidobacteriota bacterium
CAGCGCGGTCGTCTTCGCCGCGTCCCAGCCCCACACCATGATCGGCACGTCGATCTTGTATCCCTCGCTCGCAAGCTGCTGGGCGAGCGCGGCGCGTTGTGTTTCATTGGCCATCGTGCGGAGCGGTTGCACCGCCGCCGGCTGCGCATTCCAGTAAGCGTCGTCGGCCGCGTCGGGAGCGAGCGACAGCGTCTCCGAGTTACTCACCGCCGGCGCCTTTGTCGTCGCCGGCGGCGTGGCTGGCGCAGGGGTCGTGCTCGCAGGCGCCGGCGAATTATTGCCAGGCAGCGTGAAATTGACAAGAAGTTGTCCGTTGGAGCCGGCGCCTCCGCTCATGATCTGAAACTGGCTCGGGTTCATCCCGAGTTGTTCGAGCACGGAAGTAAAAGCGTTCGTAAATGCTTGTTCAAGGGTCGATAAGTTAAGGCTCGTATTCCCGGAGGACGGCGTCACAGGAACGAGCGGCTTCGCGCCCGATGCCTCGGAATTGTGGTGAATCGCGGTCAACAATGATTGCCTCCGGAGCTACACTGGCACCCCGCATGCCAAACTCCGTGCCGGGGACTCGCCGCTGCCATTTGCTACGCTTAGGTTTTCCTGCCTATGTCTGATCGCAAGTTGCAACTCATTCCGCTCGGAGGGTTGGGCGAGTTCGGAATGAACTCAATGGCCCTCAGGTATGGCGACGATATCGTCGTCATCGACGCGGGCATGATGTTCCCGGATTCCGAGTTGCTGGGCGTCGACATCGTAACCCCTGACTTCGGTTATCTCGAGCAGCACCGGGAAATGGTTCGCGCTCTCCTGCTGACGCATGGGCACGAGGATCACATCGGCGGCGTGCCGTTCCTGCTGTCCCAGATCGACGTGCCCGTCTACGGGACCGCGTTCACGCTCGCCCTCGTCGAGCGGCGGCTGGAGGAGCACGACCTGCTTTCCACCGCGAAGCTGAATCGCGTGAAACCGGGCGAGAAGATCACGCTCGGGCCGTTCACCGTCGAGTTCATTCACGTCACGCACTCGATCGTGAGCGCGGTCGCGCTCGCCATCACCACGCCGCTCGGAGTCATCATCCACACCGGCGACTTCAAAGTGGACCCGACGCCAACCGACAACGAACTGTTCGACCTTCATACGCTGGCCGAATATGGCAAGCGCGGTGTGCTGCTGCTCATGTCGGACTCCACCAACGTGGACCGTCCCGGCTACACCGAAAGCGAACGCGCCGTGCGGCCGCGTTTTGAAGACATTTTCAACCGGGCCGAGCGTAGGCTGGTCATCTCCTGCTTCAGTTCTTCCATTCATCGCCTCCAACTGATTCTCGACTTGGCCGCCGAGTATGGCCGCAAAGTGGGTTTCCTCGGCCGGAGTATGTTGAGCGTCACCGAAATCGCGCACGGCCTCGGGCTCCTGCACATTCCGGATTCGATCCTGCTCCGCCCGCAGGACCTCATGCAGGCGAACCCGGCCAAGGTGGTTGCCGTCGTCAGCGGAACCCAGGGCGAGCCGATGTCGTCTCTGTCGCGCGTCGCCGTCGACAACCATAAGCATCTCTCGGTCGAACCGGGCGACACGGTCGTGCTGAGTTCGCGCATCATCCCGGGCAACGAGAAGGCGATCTACCGGATGATGAACCACCTGGCGCGGCGCGGCGCCGACATTGTGTACGGCTCGACAAAGCCGCCGGTGCACGTCAGCGGGCACGCCTCCGAAGAAGAGCTGAAGCTCATGCTGAACCTGGTGCGGCCAAGATACTTCGTGCCCGTACACGGAGAGTACCGCCAGCTTGCCAAACACGCCTCGCTCGCCTCGCATTTGCACCGCCAGGGACTGGAGCAGACGTTCGTGCTCGAAAGTGGCGACACGCTCGAAGTCGATATTCACGGAGCGCGGCGCGGCGCCAAAGTGCCGGTAGGACGCGTCTGCATCGACTCGGGAACGATCGACGAAGTGGTCGAAGACATCGTGATCCGCGACCGGCGCCATCTGTCCGAGGACGGATTCGTGCTGCCCATCATCGCCATCAGCAAGCAGTCGGGCAAAAGCGAGGCGCTGCCGGAGATCGTCAGCCGCGGCTTCATGACCTTCGATGAACGCTCGGAACTTCTGCAGGAAGCCCGGCGCGTCGTGGCCAAGACGCTCGAGTCGTCATCGGAAGAAGAACGCACGGACTGGGGCGTGATGCAGGAGAAGATCCGCGCGGACCTGAAGCGCTTCCTCATCAAACAGACCTCGCGCCGGCCCCTCATCATGCCCGTCATCCTCGAAGTCTAGGCGCACACCGGCCCGCTCCGTCATCCGCGGCCGCAAGCGAGCGGTCCCCCGCCGCACTCGATCTCCAACTCCACTCTCCGTAATGCAAGCGAAACCCCCGGCCCGAAACCCATACCACGCACGCTATCTTGAAATGAGTGGACGTCGAGACGATCGAACTCAAAGATGCCAGCGGCTTTCCCGGAACGGCCGAGCGCCTGCTGACGCCTGCGAGCGTCAACGAACTGGTCGGCATTCTGAACGACGCGCGCGCCGGCCGCGTGCCCGTGACCATCCTCGGCTCCCGAACCGGAATCACCGGAGGATCCATGCCACGCTCCGGCTGGGCGGTGTCGATGGAGAAATTCCGGCGTCTCGAGATCGGCGAAGGCCGGGCGCGCTGCGGCGCCGCAGTGACCCTGAACGAGATCGCGGCCGAGGCCGGCAAGTCGAACCAGTTCTACGCACCGGACCCGACCGAGTGGACCGCCAGCGTCGGCGGCACGATCAACACCAACGCCAGCGGTTCCCGCAGCTTCAAGTACGGCTCCACCCGGAATCATGTGCTCGGACTTCTGGTGGCCCACATCGACGGTACCGTCCGCGAGTACAAGCGCGGCGAGCCGATCGACTTCGATGTGCCCGAGTTGCCGCTTCCTGCGACAACAAAATGCACCGCCGGTTATCAACTCAAGCCGGGCATGGATTGGGTGGACCTGTTCTGCGGCTCCGAAGGGACGCTCGGAGTTGTGGTCGAGGCGGACCTCAAGCTTCTCAAGAAGCCGAAGTCCCTGCTGGCGGGCGTCGTCTTTTTCCCAACCATGGACCACGGGTTCGACGCGGTGGATGCCTGGCGAGGCGTCGAGGGACTGCGAATGCTCGAGTTTATCGATTTCAACACGATCGAACTCATGCGGCCCTCGTACCCGGAGATTCCCGCGGAGGCGAAGTCCGCTCTGATGATTGAGAGTGAGAACCCGGACACCGACGCCTGGGTGGACCGTCTCGAAGCGGCGGGCGCCCTTCTCGAAGCTTCGTGGTTTGGCGAAACCGATCGCGACCGTGAGCGGTTCCGTGTGTTCCGCCACGCGGCGCCGGAGCGGGTCAACGAGACGGTGCTGCGGCGCGGGTTCCTGAAACTAGGCTCGGATTTTGCCGTACCTGTAACCCGAACCCGTGAGATGGCGGATTATTATTATTCAGTGTTGAAAGTTAGGTGGCCGGGGCAGTACGTGATTTACGGCCACGTCGGCGACGGTCACCTGCATGTGAACCTGATGCCGGCCTCGGCGGAAGAAAACCGCCTGGGTAACGAGATTATGAAGGATTGGGCGAGGCAGGCCGTGGCCTTAGGCGGCACGGTATCGGCCGAGCACGGCTTGGGGAAGCGCAAGTCGCATTTCCTCAGGTTGCAGTACAGCGGCGATCAGATCGAGGCGATGAAGCAGGTGAAGCGGCGCCTGGATCCGGATTGGCTGCTCGGGAATGGAAACCTGTTCCCGGAGGATTAGTCTAAAAAGGGTTTTCGCCGGGAGATGCCCGCATCCAACGGCAGAAATCTTTCGTACAATCTAGTGAACTAGCGGTTCTGACTAGAGAATCTAAGTCGCGAGGAGAGTAATCGATGAAGAAGTTGTTTGTTTCTGTTTCGCTTGGATCGATGATGGCCGTGGCGGCCTTTGGCGCGTCCTGGTCGGGTACGATCTCCGACTCAATGTGCGGCGCCAAGCACGCCGGCGCAACCGCGGCGGACCAAAAGTGCGTCGAAGGATGTGTGAAGGAACACGGCGCCGCGCCGGTTCTGGTCGTTGGAGACAAGATCTATAAGTTCTCTGATGACTCCAAGGACAAGGTAATGGCGCACCTCGGCCAGAAAGTGACCGTCTCCGGGAAGTTGACCGGCGACACGATCACTGTGAAGTCCGTAAAGATGTAACTTCAGCCGGAATTGGCCTCAATAAAAACGGCCCGGAGCGCCTTCGCGAGGAAGGCGGCCGGGCCGTGTCTCTTTTTCCGGACGAGCGATTACGCCAGAGCGCCGGCCTCGGCGCCGAGCTTGGCATACCACGGCTTGGCGGTCTCGAGCGCCGCGTTGACGGCATTGATGTTCTTCACACCTTCGGTGGCAAGCCAGTCCTCGAGCGCCTTCACCCCCTGCTTGGCGTACACCGGGATGCCGTTCTTCCAGGTGGCGCGCCCGCACAGGACGCCGGAATAATCCGTGCCCGCCTCGCCCGCCATGGTGAGGTTTTCGATGAATACCTCGTTGTCGACGCCGGCGCTCAGGTAGATGAACGGCTTGGTGGCGACAGCGGCGGCGCGGCGGAAATGCTCCAGCGCTTCCTTCCACGTGTACGCCTTCTGGCCCTTATAAACCTTCGAGCCTTCCACGTACTCGGCGTTGATCGGCACTTCAACCTTCAGGACATCGACGTGATAAAAGGGCTTGGAAAACTCCTTCATCGCGCCCAGCACGAGTTCGGGCTTCTGCTTGGCGAATTCGAGGCCTTTCTCGTCGCCGCCCTTGGGATCGTAGCTCACAAACTCGAGGAAGAACGGGATCTGACAGTGCTCACACTCGGCGCCGATGCGCTCGACGAAGGCATGCTTGATGTCGTTCACGTCCTTGTCGTCGTAGGCGTTGTAGTAAATCAGAATCTTCACCGCGTCGCCGCCCATGTCGCCGATGCGCTTCACCGAAAGATGCGGCAGCAGGTCGGGCAGGCGTCCCGGACGGGTGTTGTCGTAGCCGCTCTCTTCGTAGGCGAGCAGGAGACCTGCGTTCTTGCTGCGGGCGGCGGCGGCGGGAAGGCCGAACTCGGGGTCGAGCAGGATTGCGCTGGCGTGCGGGGTGAGGACCTTGGATACGGCGACCTTGAACTCGGCCATCATATCGGCCGTGACGTCATTCTCGGCTACGCCTTTGCTCTTGGCGATCGATTTGCGAAGGCTACCGCGCTGGTCCATGGCCGCGGCGGCGATGACGCCGCGCGAGTCGGACAGCGCCTTCAGATGGCGTAGCTTTCCTTCAGAAAGTTGCATGTTTACTCCTTGTTTCGGGGTGTCGAGCGGAAATCTTCTCACTTACGAGTATAGCGGCGCCTCCTGCCGCCGTGCTGAGGCGGCAGGGAGCATTCACTCGGCGCGGGAACGCGGCTCAGGATCCGCCGCTCCAGCGGCAGTAAGCAACCTAGTTTGAAAGCGTTATGCGTGCCTAATGGATTTTGAGTAAATTTTCCTTGACAGTCGTGTTGTAACCGTTTACTATCGACGAAACGGTAATCGCTTGCACTTATCTGCTGAGTGCAGGACTAGGGGTTGCCGTAGACTTTGGGTCCTCTTCGTTGGAGGGAGTGAATGCTTCGTTCTGCTGTTACCCGGCTCCTGCTAGCCGGAATGCTTCTCAGCTTGCCGCTGCTCGCGCAACGCGACATGGGCACCATCGTGGGTACCGTCCTTGACGCGCAGGGCGCGGCGATTCCAAACGCCACTGTTACCATCCTGGAAGCCGCTACAGGATTAAAGTACGTCGTGACAACCAGTTCGACGGGCGACTATGTCCGTCCGGCGCTGAAACCCGGGACATACACGGTCTCAGTGGACGCCCAAGGCTTCCGCCGGGCCCAGCAACAAAACGTCGTCCTGAACGGCGGCGACCGTGTTGGCGTACCGTTCACGCTGCAAGTCGGCGACATCACGCAAAGCGTCGAAGTCACCGCTGCGGCGCCGCTGCTGCAAACCGAAAGCACGGTCATTGGCCAGAGTATCGGTTCTAAGGCCGTGGCCACGCTGCCTTTGTCCGGCCAGCGCACCATTTCGTTCCTGGCCCAGCTTTCTCCCGGCGTGCAGCCGGCCGAAAACGGCGCCCGCGACGCCCTCGGTGGTGGATTCTCCGCTAACGGTGTCCGTTCGAACGGCCAGAACAACTTCCTGCTGAACGGCGTCGACAACAACGTCAACGTCATCGACTTCCTCAACCAAACCGCCTTCGTGGTCGGTCCTCCGCCCGAGGCCGTCGGCGACATCATGATCCTGACCAACGGCTATAACGCCGAATACGGGCGCGGCGCCGGCGGTGTCATGAACGTCAACCTCAAAAGCGGCACGAATGAGATCCACGGCGAGTTGTGGGAATATCTGCAAAATACCGACCTCAACGCGAACTCTTGGGAGCGCAATAGGGCCGGCGAGGCGCGCGGTCCGTTCCACCAGAACCAGTTCGGCGCCGACATCGGCATGCCGATCATCAAGAACAAACTGTTCTTTTTCGGCGACTACCAGGGAACGCGAATCGCCAGCGTGGGCGGCGCTGTTCAGAACCTCGGCTACGGCGGATACTACACCATTCCAACGCCAGCCATGAAGCAAGGCAACTTTTCGGCTGCAGGCGATCCGATCTACGATCCGGCATCCACCACGCTTCTCCCGAACGGTACCTATTCCCGTACTCCGTTCCCAGGAAACATTATTCCAGCTAACCGGTTTGACCCGGCCGCAGCCAAGATCATGGCGCTGTACCCCAACCCCAACCAGCCCTACAGCGGCTACGGCCAGAATGACTACTTCGTCTCGACTCCCGGCGGCCTGACCACTGACGGCGGCGACATGCGCATGGACTATCACATGAGCGACAAGAACTCGCTGTTCGGCTCGATGAGTTGGTCCAACACGTATAAAAGCAATGTGTCGCCCTTCCCGGGCGCCCTCAACGGCGGGAATTTCTCCGGCATCAGCGAGGAAGACCTGAGCCGCAACGGGCAGATGAGTTATACGCGCGTCTGGACTCCCGCGATCGTGTCGGAAACCCGCCTCAGCTTCACCCGTTTGGTGACGGCGCGCGCCGGAGCCGACCAGAACGTGAACGACTATGGGGCCTACGGGATCGGCGGCTACAACCCGACCTTTGGCGCGCCGAACAACGGTGGCTTGCCGCAGATCGACCTCGGCCGCTACAGCCAGATCGGCTCCAACAACTGGCTGCCTTCGCTCGAATACAGCAACGTCTGGGACTTCGTCCAGAACGTCTCGATCACTCACGGCTCGCACAACTTCAAGTTCGGCTTCGAAGCGATGCAGATCCGGTTCCCGTTCTTCCAGGTGCCGTATCCGCACGGCGAAATCGGCTTCTCGCAGACCCAAACCCAGTTCCCAACCGCCGCGTTTAACGGCATCACAGGCAATGAGATGGCGTCGTTCCTGCTCGGCAATGTAAACTTCGGCCAAATCTCAACGAACAACTTCATCTCCTCCTGGCAGTACACCTTGTCCGGATACGCTCAGGACGACTGGAAAATTACACCGAAGTTGACGCTGAACCTCGGTCTCCGCTACGACGTGTTCTCCCCGATCTCCGAAGCGTTCGGTCGGCAGTCGAACTTCGACTTCCAAAACCAGACGCTCTATATTCCGAGGGGCCCCGACCAGAACGCACCCCTGCCTCCGAACTTCGCCACAGCTTTCCCGCAGGTGCAAGTCTCGCGCGGCCAGGTTTCCCCGTTCCTGATTCCGTTTAACACGGATGACTTTGGTCCCCGTATCGGCATCGCATACCGACTGCGGGACAAGACCGTGGTTCGCGTCGCCTACGGCATCTTCTACGGTGGTTTGGAAAACCAGGGCGGCAATCCAAACCGCGGGGAATCGGTTCCGTTTAACGAGTCGCCGAACCTATCCCAGCCAGGGGGACTGAGCGTCTACCAGAACAACCCCTATTTCCCAGGCGGATTCTCCGGCGGCTTCCCGACGAATGTCTTCACCTTACCCGCGCCGATTTCATTCCGCGGCGTAGCCACCGACTTCCAGGCTTCCATGGTGCAGAAGTGGAACTTCGCCATCCAGCAGGAATTGCCGTGGCAGTCCTCGATTGAGTTCGGATACGAGGGCAATCACCAGTCTCACCAACTCTTGCAACCGGACTTCAACGCCTGTCCGAACTACGGTTCGTTGAATCCGCCAAGCTGCAACTCGCTGCGGCTCTATCCGGATCTCGGCGGCATCTCGGGCACGGCGTCGAACGGCTTCGGCAACTACACGGCCGCCTCCGTAAACTTCATCAAGCACGCCGGCAACGGCTTGAACCTCACCGCGGCTTACACCTGGAGCCACACGCTGGCCAACAGCGGCACGACGCTCAGCGGTTCCAACGGGTTCGGTTACCTGAACCCGCTGAACTTGGCGACGTCGTACTCCAACGCGGCCTGGGACATCCCGCAGACCTTCCACGCCGGGTTCAACTGGGAGATCCCCTTCGGCAAGGGCAAGACCTGGGGATCGAACATGAACAAGGTGGAGAACACCCTGATCGGCAATTGGTCGATGGACGGTATCTGGACGTTAAACTCCTCCATCGGTCCGTTCACTCTCCGCGACAACACGTGCCAAGGCCAATTCTGGACCTGCCTGCCGAGCATTGTGCCTGGTATGAGTTCGAACGCCGCGCCTCCCGGCGGCCGCAACCCGAACGAGTGGTTTAACACGGCCAACATCATCGCGACCGATGCGATGACCTACGGCAACATCGGCCTGCAGTCAATGCTCGGACCGCCGCAACGGGTTCTGAATCTCGCGCTGACCAAGCAGTTCGACCTCACCGAACGCTTCAAGGTCCAGTTCCGCGGCGAGACTTTCAACATGGCGAACACACCGCAGTTCGGCTATCCCGGCAACAACCGGTACGCCTCAAACTTCGGCCAGATCACCAGTACGCTCCCAAGCAGTTATCGGACGTACCAGTTCTCGCTACACTTCCTGTTCTAACGTAATTTAGAGCTGCGCACGACCCACCACACCGCACACCACAACGGCCTTCCCCCGGCACCCCCCGGAGGAGGGCCGTTGCGGCTTTTATGAGAGTTAGGATGGAAGCTAA
>JAKAJI010000184.1 GCA_021813825.1 Acidobacteriota bacterium
GCCCGATGGCGTTCCGTACCGCCGCCGCCGTGCCCGATCGTGTCGGAGCCGTGGCCTCATTCCATGGCGGCGGACTCGTCACCCCCGGGCCCAACAGTCCCCACCTCGAAGCCGCGAAGTCCAACGCCGAGTTCCTCATCGCCATCGCGGAAAATGACGACGCCCGCTCGCCCAACGACAAGACCGCCCTCAAGGACACCTTCGCCAAAGCCAACCTGCCCGCCGAAATCGAAGTCTACAAAGGGACAGCCCACGGCTGGTGTCCCCCGGACTCCCGAGTCTACAACGAGCCCCAAGCCGAGAAAGCCTGGAGCCGCCTCCTGGTCCTATACGGAAAAGCCCTGTCCTGAACTCCGCCGCCCGGCTGCCGCTTCCCCGTCCGGCCCAAGCATCTCTCAGCCCGGGAGTATTGTGAAGACGTGAATCTGACGATCGAACTCGATCGGGAGGAAGACGGGCGCTGGATCGCCGAAGCCCTCGAACTTCCGGGCGTCATGTGTTACGGGTCGACCCGGCACGAGGCAATCAGCAATGCGGAGCGCCTCGCGATCGAAGTTATCGCCGGCCGCATCACCCACGGCGAACTCCTCTCGTCTTCGCTCGGCGTCTCCTTCAACATTTCGGATGAGCAACTGGCCCGCAAGTAAAGCAAGGCGCGTCTTCGCTGGATTACGAGATCACGTTCCACGATCAAGACGAGATACGGCCCCGGATGCTGGCGAGGGTAGCCAAGCGGACCGGATTGAAATCGGAAGACTTGCAGGAAAACAGCTCCCGGTAAATAAACCTTGAGGCTCACGAGTGAAAGACTGACTTTGACAGATCCGCGGCGAGGGGCGCTGTCGCCCAAGCGAATTGCTATGACGGAAACCTCCACCCTGTCCCCCATTCCCGCCTCGGCAAGGCTGCGAAAAAGCGCGACCGCCGAATAGCCGGATGTCCTTTCCATGGCTCGCTTTCAGGCGCGCCAACCGAAAGTCGGACAGAAGGCGCGCGAGTTGCCCGGGAACGCCCGACGCTCTCCTATGCATGCAGGCCGCGGCCGGCCAGTTCCTCATTCCGCATATGGCGACTTCTCGCTCATGTGGATCGCCTCCAGGGTCGGCGACAATCCGGACCGCACGGCCGCACAGTTCGGCCGATCCAGGCGTGTTTTGGATCGCTTCGGCTGCATCCAGGACAGCCGCGCCTTCTGTCAGCAGTTCTTCCACTGGTACAACGAACAACACCGCCACTCCGGGGTCGGCTTGCTGACCCCGGCCATGGTTCACTTTGGCCAGACCCCAGTCGTTCTGGCACAGCGCCAAGCCGTGCTCGATGCCGCATACGCAACCCACCCTGAGCGTTTCGTTCGCCAACCACCCAAACCGTTACCCTTGCCCTCAGAGGTGTGGATCAACAGGCCGCTTCCACCCGGCCAAAAGACAGAAGAAGGAAGTCAGTAAATTCCCATGCCGGGTGTCTCAAAATGCTTGACACGCGCCGTCTCCCCACTTACTCCACTGCGGGGACACCGATCCCCCAACGGACGAGACGTGGCAGTCGCGGTCAACGACAGAATCGGCATCAAGCCCGGCAGTTGAGCATCCGCGCGTCGGCGACGATACGGCCATATGGCCTCAGAACCATGGTCGTCTGTCGTTCCGAATCGCGCCTGTCCGCGGAGCGATTGAGGGGCACCCGGTCGAGCCTGCACTTACTGAAGAGCAGGCCCGCCGGATACGTCTGCGTGACGTCGCTCCTGCGCACAAGGATTGGTCGCGTTCAGTGAGCTGCACCCGGCGGAGTGATGGTCCCGTGGAACGAGCCGAAGGTGACGTGCGTTCCATCGGCACTGTCTGCCACGATGTGCGTACGCGCCAGCAGGAAATTCCCTTGGGCTCCGGCGAATCGGCCCGTGCCGCCGGTAACCGTGTGCATTTCTGTAACGGTAACGTAGCCTAGCGACGCTGTACTGAAGTCGGCGGATGCGACAAATGTCGAATCGATGCTGTCTCCATTGGCGCCGATCCAATGACCCGTCCCGGTGCCACCGGTCGCCGACGTCAGTGTAACCACGTCCGTCAACGAGAGTCGACCGGTAACGGTTCCAACTCCGGCGCCAGCGGTGGTGATCGTGGGCGGTACTACGGTGTCATCCCCTTGGAACGTGCCCTGGAAAGGCACTTGCGTCTGTGCTGTCGCCGGGAGGGCAAGCACTCCTGTCAGAGCCAGCGCCGCGATTGGCAGGCCGATGTTGAATCTCGTCATGTTTTTCATATGCACTCCTTCTTAGACCAACGATCACTTTCTTGACCGCCGTTCTCCTCTCGCAGGTGCAGGCGAAATCGGCAATCCAAAGCGGACACGGTCTATAATCTTTTTGGGGGATCAAAACGCGGCTGCACATGGACGCACCCGCTACAGCAATCACGGCGCTGCTGAAGGCCTGGAGCGGCGGTGACCCGTCCGCCCTGGAGCGATTGGCCGAGCAGGTCTATCCTGAGTTGCGCCTGATAGCCCGGCGGTACATGAAAAATGAACGCCCCGGCAATACCGTCCAAGCCACTGCACTGGTCCATGAGGTCTATCTCCGCCTCATTGATGTGACCCAGGTTCAGTGGCGCGAGCGAGCGCAGTTCTTTGCCATGGCGGCAAAGATGATGCGTTCCATTCTGGTGGACGCGGCTCGCGCACGTGGTTCGCAAAAGCGCGGTGGAGGCGCGGTCAGAGTGGACCTGGACGACCAGACTGCCCTGCTTTCCACCCCCGACCGATCCATTCTGGCTGTGGACGTGACGCTCGAAGCGTTCGCGCAGGTTGCTCCACGCCAAGCCAAGGTGGTCGAACTACGCTACTTCGGCGGATTGACGGAGGAGGAGATTGGCGCCGCTTTGAAGATTACTCCGCGTACCGTGAGGCGCGATTGGGACTTCGCTAAGGCGTGGCTGGCGCGGGAACTTACCCGTCACAACTCATATCACGAGTGACGCGGATGGCGGCATGACTCCAGAGCGCATCCTGGAAATTCAAGAACTCTATCACGCGGTCTGCGAGGCCACTCCCGCTGATCGTGAGGCGCTGCTGGGGCGGGCGGATCCCGACTTACGCCGGGAAGTAGATTCGCTGCTATCGGCCCGGCCGGCCGGGGAAATCTTGGAACGGCTGGCAATTCAGAGCGCCCCGGAACTGCTTGAGAATTGGGCGGCCACTCAACGGGCAGATGGTAGTTACCTCGGGCCGTACCGGATCGAGAACAGGCTGGCTGAAGGCGGAATGGGCGAGGTCTTCCGCGCCGTGGACACGCGCCTGGACCGCCCCGTCGCGATCAAGGTTTCATATCAACAGTTCAGCGCCCGTCTTGAGCGCGAGGCGCGCGCGATTGCCTCGCTGAATCACCCCAACATCTGCACGCTCTACGACGTCGGCCCCAACTACTTGGTGATGGAATTGGTGGAGGGCGACACGTTAGCGGCACGACTGAAGAGCGGGCCGCTCCCCATGAGGACCGCGCTCGTGTTTGCTTCACAAATTGCAGCCGCGCTAGCCGAGGCGCACGCGAAGGACATCGTTCACCGCGATCTCAAACCGGGCAACATCATGATCGGGAAATCCGGCGTGAAGGTTCTGGATTTCGGCCTGGCCAGATTCGCCCAGGATGAAACGGTCACCGCCAACCGGATGGCGATCGGCACGCCAGGCTACATGGCTCCGGAGCAAAGGCTAGGGAAACCCGCGGATGCCCGAACTGACGTGTACGCCTTCGGATGCGTCCTTTACGAAATGCTGACCGGCGCTCGTATCACCTCCCAGCGAAGGCGCATCCCGTCGCGCAAGCTGGCTCGAATCGTAGGCCGGTGCCTGGAAGACGACCCTGCACGCCGCTGGCAATCAGTGTCCGAGCTGCAGCGGGAGCTGCAGGCCGCGTCGGCAACCCGCGCGAAACGGATAGCGGCGGCCGCGGTCGCGGCGATGCTGGCCGCCTCCGCCGGAACCTACCTTCTCCATCGGCTGCCGAAGCTCACCGTGAAGGACACAATTGTCCTGGCAGATTTCGAGAATAAGACCGGAGACCATGTGTTCGATGGAACCTTGCGCGAGGGACTGGGAGTGCAATTGCAGCAGTCTCCATTCCTCACTCTCGTTCAGGATCGGCAGATCCAGCAGGTACTCCGTTTCATGAAGCGCCCGGCCGAAACACCGCTCACTCTGGAAGTTGCGCGGGAGGTTTGCGAGCGCACCGGCAGCGCCGCCGTTCTCGAGGGCTCGATTGCCAGCCTCGGAAGCCAGTACGTCTTGTGGCTGCGCGCCCGAAGCTGCCGCACCGGAAACGCGCTCGCGGAGGAGCAGACGCAGGCGGCAAGGAAAGAAGAGGTCTTAACCGCGCTCAGCCGCATTGCCGTCAAGATCAGGGCCCGGTTGGGCGAATCGCTGGCCAGCGTCCAGGAGCACTCGACGCCACTGGAAGAAGCAACCACGCCTTCGCTCGATGCCTTAAAGGCATACAGCGTCGGGAAGCGCGCTCAGTTCGCCCGCGGTGTGGCCGCCGCCGTGCCCCACTATCAGCGGGCCGTTGCCATCGACCCGCAATTCGCGCTGGCCCTAGCCGATCTAGGTTTCATGTATAGCGACATGGGAGAAACCGATCTTAGCGCGGAATACACCCGCAGAGCCTATTTCTTACGCGATCGCGTGAGCGACCGGGAGAGGCTTTATATCCTGATGCTCTACGACCGCCAGGTGACTGGAAACCTGCAGAAAGAAATGCAAACTCTAGAATCATGGGTGCAAACCTATCCGCGCGATTACGTGGCCTGGGGAATTTCCGGTGGATGGGCAACGTTTGGGACAGGCCAGTATGAAAGAGGAATCCAGGCATCCGAGGAATCTATTCGGCTGAATCCCGACGAGCCATATCCCTATGCCAGTCTTGTGATTCACAACCTCTCGATGGGCAGGTTCCCGGAAGCCGCCGCTGCCTTCGAGCGGGCGGCGGAGCGTAAACTCGACACCCCGACTTTCTTGGTTCACCGTTACTACCTTGCATATCTAAAAGGCGACGAAGCGGAGATGAAACGCGCAATCGACCTCGCCCGGGGAAACCGGGAGGTAGAGGACTCGATGTCACACCATGAGGCGATGGTCCTGGCGTATTCCGGGAAGATGCGGAACGCGAAGAATTTCTGGCGACGCGCGATTGAACGCGCGCAGCAGGCCGGCGATCGCGAAAGAGCCGCTATCTACGAGGCTGCGGCCGCCGTGTGCGAAGCCCACTTCGGCAATCGGGCCGCGGCCAAACAGCGCGCCGGAAGGGCGCTCGAATACGGCAAGGGCCGCGATGTAGAATATGCCGCGGCCGTTGCGCTGGCGCTCTCCGGAGATTCTTCGGGATCGCAAGAATTCGCCGATGATCTGGCGAAACGGTTCCCCGAGGATACCCCGGTGCAATTCGAGTATCTCCCCACGCTGCGCGCGCTTTTTGCCCTTCACCGCCATGCGCCGCTGGACGCGATCGAACGATTGCAGACGGCGCTTCCCTATGATTTCGCCATGCCGGGTACCGCGTTCTTCGGGAAATTCGGAGGACTGTATCCCTCTTATGTGCGCGGCCAGGCGTACCTGGAGGCAGGTAAGGGCCGGGAAGCGGCCGTTGAATTCCAGAAAATCATCGATCACCGGGGCATCGTCTTGGCCGATCCGATAGGCGCCTTGGCCCATTTGCAGCTAGGCAGAGCCCTGGCCTCGTCAGGAGACGCCGCCAAGGCCTTGAGGGCCTACCAGGATTTCCTTACAATTTGGAAGGACGCCGACCCAGAAATCCCGGTCATGAAGCAAGCCACGGAAGAATATGCCGAGCTCCGAAAGCAAAAATAGCGGCTCCAACGCCATTGAATCCACTCCGAGAAGTTTTTCCCGGTATATGCGCGTATGCCGGGCACCCGTATTCCCGTCCGCCGGCACTTCGGCTTGGGCGCGTCAACTTTACGTATCACGCCCAACCCGCCAACCCGACCAGGCTGACAAGCGCTTCGAATAAACAGCAGACGCTAAACGCCCCTTCCACACACTTACTCCCGCACCCTCAACAACGCCCCCGCCCCTTACCGCGCCACCCGCCGCAGCACCAGCCCCGGCAAACCCATCCCGCGCCGCCGCGCCACATTCATCGAAGGATCCGTCCCATCCGGCGGAGGCCCAACCGCCGGCCGCGGCCCGCTCGGCTCCTTCGGCGCCGCAGGCATCCGGAACGAAGTCATCTTCCTCTCTAACTCGATCCGGTCTCCGCTCACTGTCCCCGAGTAACTCATGTTCCCCGCCTCAAACGTTATTTTCCCGCCCTCGATCTTCCCCTCCTTAATCTCCCCCGACTGCGACCCGAAGAACCCACCGCCCCCCGCCTCCACATCGCCCGTCACCGCCGCGCCGCTCTGCCGCAGCGTGAACACCATATCCCCGCCGCCCAGAAACGCCGCCATCAACTCGTCCCCCTGTCCGCCCGCCGGCGCTGGCCGCCACAACCCCGTCACGCCCTCGCCCTTCGGAACCTCCCGCTCCCAAACCGCCACCTGCGGCCGCAGCCTCACCGCCTTCGTCTCCACCATCACGCTCGCCGCCGTCAATCCCGGCGACGTCGCCTCCACCGTAATCGTCCCCGCCGTCTTGGTTGACTGCACCACCCCCATGCACAGCCCCGAAAACGCCTTCCGCACCGGACCCAGGTCCGATTCATGACTCGTCGGATCCCCATTCCCCACGCCCAGCAACTTCCCCGGACCCGTCACCCGGAACGTCACCTCGTTCTCCGTCACCGGCACCATGCGGCCTTGCGCGTCCTGCACCTCCACCGCGAACATCGCCACATCCTCGCCGTCCGCCTCTAACATATGACGGTCCGCCGTCATCACTAACTTCGCCGCCGCCCCCGTCGTCGCCCGCTTCTCTGTCAAAACCACCTGCCCGCCCTTAAACCCCCGCGCCTCAATCTCCCCCGGCGCGTACTTCACGTTCCACGCCACGTGCGAATCCTTCGCCACGTCCTTCGCGCCCAAACTCCGCCCGTTGTGGAATAACTCCACCCGCTCCACATTCGTATGGACCCAAACCGCGATCTCCTCACCCTCCATCCCCGGCCAGTTCCAATGCGGAAACACGTGCAGCACCGGCTTCTCGGTCCACCACGCCTGGTAGTAATAAAACGTGTCTTTCGGAAACCCGCACATATCGATCACGCCATACTGCGAACCGATATTCGGCCATCCATACGGCGACGGTTCGCCCCGGTAATCGAACCCCGTCCACACAAACCCGCCCGCCAGCCAAGGCATCGCATCTGCAAACCGCCACCAACCCTCCGCCGATGCCCGCCCCGTCGTCGTGTACGGATCGTACGACCCCACGTACCCTTTCTTCGCGTCCGTCACATACACGCCCCGCGTCCCCACCGCGCTCACATTCTCCGTCCCCATCACCGGAATCGTGGGATGCGCCTTGTGATACGCCTCCGCCTGCGGATCCGCGTAGTTGTACCCCATCACGTCGCACACCTTCAGCCCGCCCTCGCCGATCCCTCGTCCGAAAGGCGGCGGAGCGATTGTAAACAATCTCGAGTCGTCCTGTTTTAATCCCGCTTCCTTCATCGAGCTCAACAAGCGATACCCGATCTCCGTCGGCGCAATCCCTTCCTCGTTCCCCATCGACCACAGAATCACGCTCGGATGGTTCCTATCCCGCCGGATCATGTGCTCGAACTGCGCCAATCCCTCCGGATTCGAACTCAGCATCCGCGTCTCGTCCATCACCAGCATGCCCAGTTCATCGCAGGCATCCAGCAACTCCGGCGTCGGCGGATTATGCGAGGTCCGCATCGCGTTGCATCCCATCTCCTGCAGCTTCCGCACCCGGTAATACTGCACCGCGTCCGGCAGCGCCACGCCGATCCCCGCATGGTCCTGGTGATTGCACGTCCCCTTGATCTTCACCGGCTTCCCGTTCAGAAAGAACCCGCGCTCCGCGTCAAACCGCGCCGTCCGTATCCCGAACCGCGTCTCATACCGGTCCACGATAGCCCCGCCCGCTTCCACCTCCGTCACCAGCCTGTACAGGTTCCGCTCTTCGAGCGACCACAACGCCGGCCGCGCCACCCGCACCGTCTGCTCAATCGTGCGCTCGCCCGCGTCCTCCACCCCGAACGCCTCGCTCGTCGTCTTCGCCACTTCCTTCCCCGCCGGATCGAGAACCGTCGAAATCACCCGCGCCTCCTGCCGCGTCTTCGCGCTGTTCTCCACCTCCGTCCGGATCCGCACCACCGCCTCGCCGCCCCGCACCTCCGCCCGCGCCAGCGTGCCCCACTGCTTCACGTGCACCGGAGCCGTCTTCACCAGCCACACGTGCCGGTAAATCCCCGCGCCCTCGTAGAACCAACCATCGCTCAGCGTCGCGTCCACCCGCACCAGCAGCACATTCCGCCCGCCCACGTTCGCAAAGTCCGTTAAATCGAAACGGAACGGATCGTACCCGCCGCTGTGCTGGCCAATGTAGAATCCGTTGAACGCCACCAGCGCTTCGCGATACGCCCCGTCGAACTCCACGCTGATCCGCCGCCCCGCGTCCGTTGCCGGCAACTCGAACACGCGCCGGTACCAACCCACGCTCGTCGCCGGATAACTCCGCCCCAGCGGATACGACCCCTTGCTCGTCAACTCCGGATCGTTC
Organism: Acidobacteriota bacterium; assembly: GCA_021813825.1. Lineage (GTDB taxonomy): Bacteria > Acidobacteriota > Terriglobia > Bryobacterales > Bryobacteraceae > JAJYKC01. The sequence continues at coordinate 8,692 of JAKAJI010000184.1, forward strand.
GTAAACGGCAGCTCAATCGCCCAATCGTGCGGCAAATCGACCGCCTTCCACGCGCTGTCGTCATAAGCCAGCGAACTCGGCTCCAGAAACCCGCCGGTCTTCTGAAACGCGCCTCCCCGTCCCAGCCCGAACCCGAAGTCCTTCTTCGCATCGTCCGCATTGCCGAAGTGGAACCGCCACCCGAAATCCAGCAGCAGCCTCTCCCGCAGCGCCTCCGCGCCGCCCGCCGCCCCCGCGCCCGCCTGCGCCGCCAATCCCGGCACGCCGATCGCAGCCACCGCCGGCGCCGCCAGCGCACCCTTCAAAACGTCCCGCCGCAACCATCGCGCCATCGCACTCTCCCTCTCGCACCTCACACGATAGCGCTTTCG
>JAKAJI010000185.1 GCA_021813825.1 Acidobacteriota bacterium
GGCGTGGCGGAGGCGGGCGGCATTTCAGCGATGGGGAAGATGGGCGGGATGTACTTGCCGGCCGAGGAGCGGGCGGTGGGGTTGGCGATGAGCCAGCTTGGGTTGAGCCTGGGAGCGGGACTGGCGCCGAAGTTTGCTGAAGTCGTGACGCGGGAGTACGGGTGGCGGTGGGTGTTCGGGGGCGTGGGCGGGCTGAGCCTGCTGTGGATTCCGGTGTGGCTGATGACCGCGAGGATGATTCCGGCGCCGCGGGGCGATGGGCGCGGCGGTGGAGGGGCATCGAGTTGGAAGCTAGCGCGGGACGGGCGGCTGTGGGCGATGGTGGGGGCGAACATGGCCGGGATGACGGTGTACAGTTTGTGGACGAACTGGGCGCCGCGGTATCTGGAGTTGATGCATGGGCTGAAGGCGGCGGCGGTGGCCGATTACGCGGGTTGGGTGCCTCTGGCGGGGTATCTGGGTTCGTTTTTCGGTGGGTCGTTGTCGTGGCGGTTGATTCGCGGCGGGGTGAGTGCGGTGGAGGCGCGGAAGAGGGTGTGTTTGGGGAGTGCGGCGGTGGTGCTGGGGACGGCGGCGATTCCGCTGGCGCCGGGTCCGGGATGGGCGACGCTGGGGATGTCGCTGAGTTTCTTTTGGACGGCGGCGTGGAGCACGAACCTGTACACGCTGCCGGTGGATTTGTATGGAGCGGAGCGGGCGGCGTTTGGGGTGTCGGCGCTGGTGTTCGCTTATGGGGCGATGCAAGCGATGGTGTCGCGGCCGATCGGCGGCGTGATTGAGCGGTATGGGTTCACGCCGGTGTGCGTGGTGGCGGCCCTGTTGCCGCTGGCCGGGCAGGCGTTGGTGGCGGCGGTGGTTCGTGAGAGGGCGGGCGATCAGACGTAGCGGATGAGCCACTCGGCGGCGAGGGCGGGCTTGGAGGAGCCTTCGACTTCGACGGTGACGCGCCAGGTGACGGTGGTGTCCTCGATTTTACCGACACTGAGGTGGGCGCGGATGCGGGCGCCGCTGGGGACGGGGGCAGGGAAGCGGAGGCGGTTGAAGCCGTAGTTGATGCGGAGCTTGAAGTCGCCCTGGACGTCGACGGCTTCGCGGGAGAGTTCGCTGAGGAGGGAGACGGTGAGGAAGCCGTGGGCGATGGTGGTGTGGAAGGGCGACTCGGCGGCGCAGCGGGCGGGGTCGATGTGGATCCACTGGCGGTCGCCGGTGAGCGCGGCGAATTGATCGATCATGTCCTGGGTGACGGTGTGCCAGGGGCTGAGGCCGGCTTCGGCGCCGGTGAGCGCGCGGAGTTCGTCGAGGCCGTGGATGATGCGTGGGTTAGCCATACGTAGACGAGCTTAGCGATTTGAACCGCAAGCCGTGCGCGCGAGAGCTTTGGTTCGAAGCTGGTGAGGCAGTGTAGGGAACTACTTCTTCTTTGCCTTTGGGCTGGGAGCGAGCGTTTCCGGCGTCGGCACGGAGACGTGTTCGTGGACGCTGAGCCAGATGTCTCCGCGCTTTTCCCAGATTTCGGTCACGCGGCCGTCCATGCTCATCACGTTGCCCTTTTTCGGTGTCATTTCGAAGTGGGCAGTACAAGTGGCCCAGACGAGATTCCCCTCGCGGGTGGCGCGGAAGTCAGGGTTTATGGCGATGGTCATGGACTTCCAGCCGGCTGCAGCCTTTGAGAAGCCGTCCGCGTACTCCTGCCAGCCTTTGTACTTGAGCGGAGCGGTGTCGAAGAAGGCGAGGTCCGGGTCCTTGGCATAGTAGGGCGCCGCTTTGGAGACGTCGAGCGTGCTCCAGGCGGCGACGATCTTGTCGGCGAGAGGACGGAACTCGGCCGTGACGTCTTGGGGTTGAGCAGAGACTTCTTCCTTCTTGGCCGTGCCGGTATCGGGAGCGCAACCGGTCAGGCCGAGGAGCAGAAGCGAAATGGAGAGAAGCTTGGTGTTCATCGATATGTTCCCCATCTGGCTAGAGTTTAGGTCCGGGGTGAATTGGGCGCAACGGAGGTGGGGAAGCTCAGGCTTTGAAGGAGGCGCGGGTGGCGGCGGTGAGGAGGAAGGCGAGGACGCCGGTGAGGATGATGGTGGCGCCGGAGGGGAGGTCGAGCCAGTAGGAGAGGACGAGGCCGAGGACGATGAAGGTTTCTCCGGCGAGGATGCTGCCGAGCAGGAGGGTTCGGAACGAGGGCGCGAGGATCTTGGCGATGGTGGGGGGGATGATGAGGAGGGCGCTGACGAGGACGATGCCGAGTAACTTGACGCCGAGGACGATGGTGACACAGAGCAGGATGTAGAAGAGTAAGTCGAGCGCGCCGGTGTGGACGCCGTAGAGCCAGGCGGTGTCGCGGTCGAGGGCGAGGAGGGTGAACTGGCGGCGGAGATTGAGCATGACGACAAGGATGGCGCCGGAGAAGGCGAGGATGATGGCGAGGTCCTGGGGGGCGACGGAGAGGATACTGCCGAACAGGAAGCTGAGCAGTTCGGGCTGGTAGCCTTTGCGGAGGCTGATGAGGATGACGCCCAAGGCGAGGCCACCGGTGAAGAGGACGCCGATCAGGGCGTCGGAGGAGATGGTGGTTTTGCGTTCCAGGAGGAAGACGGCGGCTCCAAAGAGGACGGCGAAGCCGAGGGCGGAGAGGAAGGGGCTGATGCCGGCGAGGAGTCCGATGGCGACGCCGGCGAGGGCGGCGTGAGCGATGCCATCGCCGAAGAAGGACATGCGGCGGAGCGTGACAAAGACGCCGAGGAAGGGCAGGACGAGGCCGAGGGCGATGCCGGCGAGGAGGGCCCGCTGCATGAAGGGGAGGCCGAAAAGGGCGAAGGCATCCATGTTCACAGGGCTCCGTGATGGTGGCGGTAGACGGAGGCTTCTTTGCCGTAGAGGCGCTGGAGCGTGGAAGAGGTGAGGACCTGTTCCGGGCGGCCCTGGCAGACGAGTTTCCGGTTCAGGCAAAGGACGGTGTGGGCGAAATTGGCGACGACGTCGAGTTCGTGGGAGACCATGATGACGGTGCAGCCGTGCTCGCGGTGGAGATGGAGGATGAGATCGTAGAAGGACTGTTCGCCGGCGATGTCGATGCCGGCGGCGGGTTCGTCGAGGAAGAGGATTTTGGGGTCGCCGAGCATGGAGCGTTCGATGAGCACGCGCTGGAGTTGGCCGCCGGAGAGCGAGCCGAGCTTGCTGTTGAGCGTGGCGGCGATGTTGAGGTGGCTGAGATAATCGGCGATTTTTTCGCGCGGGCAGGTGGGGTGGGAGAGTTGGAGGAATTCGAGGACGGTGATGGGGAAGCTGCGGTCGAAGGTGAAGTGTTGGGGGACGTAGGCGACGCCGGAGCGGGCTTCGCGCGGGGGCTTGCCGAGGATTTCCACGGTGCCTTGCTGGGGGGCGAGGAAGCCGAGGAGGACCTTGAGCAGAGTGGTTTTACCGCAGCCGTTGGGGCCGATGATGGCTGCGATGGTTCGCTGGGGGATGGAGAAGGAGACGTCTTCGAGGACCGGTTCGGCGGAGCCGTAGGAGAGCCAGAGGTGGTTGGCTTGTACTGCCGGTGTTTCGGACACGGTATCAGGGGTCCTCGACGGCGTAGGCGCGGTCAATGGCGCGGGCGTTGAAGGTCATCAGGTCGATGTAAGTTGTGCGACCGTCGACGCCGCCGAGCGGGTCGAGTTCGGCGATGCCGAGGTGGTTGTCCCGGGCAAAGCTTTCGATGACGGAGGTGGCGAGCTGGGGTTCGAGGAAGACGATTCGTATGTTCTGCGATTGGATAATTTTGTGAAGTTCGGCGAGGGTGCGCGGAGTGGGTTCGCCTCCGGCGGAGGGCTCGATGGTTCCGGCGATTCTCAGGTCGAAGTTAGCGGCGAAGTAATGCCAGGCGTCATGAAAGGTGAGGATGGGGGTATCGTCGAGGGGCCGGAGGAGGGCTTTCAGTTGTTCCTCGGTGCGCTTGAGTGTGTCCTGGTAGCGAACGGCGTTCTGGCGGTAAGTTGCGGCGTGGGCGGGGTCGGAGACACTTAGGCCGCGGGCGACGTTGGCGGCGATTTGGCGGGCGTTGCCGAAGTGAAGCCAGTAATGGGGATCGGCGGCGCCGTCGCTGGAGGTGCGGAGGCGGATGCCCTGGTCGACGGGGAAGAGGCGGGCCTCTTTTGTGGCGCGGGCGGCTTGTGCGGCCCAGTCGTCGAGGCCGTGGCCGATGGTGAAGATGAGGCGGACATCCTGGAGGGTCTGAAGCTGGCGGGGTGAGAATTCAAATAAATGGGGGGAGACGCCGGGCGGGACGATGAGGCGCACGTCAGCCGCTCCATCGGCCACATTCCGGACGATGTCGTAGAGCGGATAGATGGTGGCGGCGACGGCAAGCCTGGGGGAAGGTGTTCGAGCGATTTGCGCGCGGCGGAGGGCGATGAGCGCGAGGAGCAAAATGGTTGCTGCCGCCAGGAGCAAGACGTAGGGCTGGCGTGGGCGCTTCATGGGAGGAATCTCCCTTGACGCGGCGAGCAGCGAGTTCGCAAGCGACCCTTTCCCTGCTCCATACGGGCATGACCCGCCATGGCGTGGCGCAGGTCACGCTTCCCTCGATTTCAGGATAACAAGGTGTTGGAGATTGCCCCCGCTTGCAGCCGGGTTTGGAAGGGTGTAAGGTTTGACCGTGCCTCGGTTGTTGGGCTGGCGCTGGAGGGAAGGATGAAAGCTACAAGAGAGACCGGAAGGCGACACGGCTTGGGCGCGACCCTAGCCGTTTTGTGCGTAGCGGCCGGAATGGTTCAACCGGCGGGAGCTAGCACGCTGTGTGTGAATGCGCATGGTTCGGGTTGTTATGCGACGATCGGCGCGGCGGTTGCGGACGCCAAGCCGGGCGACACGATTCAGGTGGCGCAAGGAATTTACCGGGAGGATGTAGTGATTGGGATTCCGCTGTCGCTGGTTGGTAAGAACGCGGCGAACACGATCATCGACGCGACGGGGCTGGCGAATGGCATTTACATCGACGGGTTGGACAACGCGGGACTGAGCGGCGTGAGCGTGACGGGCTTCACCGTGCAGAACGCGAACTTTGAGGGGATTCTGATTACGAATGCGTCGAACGTGATGATTCAGGGGAACCGGGTGGCGGGAAATGACCGGAGTTTGGATTTCGCCACGACAAGCTGCCCTGGGCTGCCGGCGTTCGAGACCTCGGAGGGGGAAGATTGCGGGGAAGGGATTCATCTGTCAGGAGTCACGCAGTCGAAGTTTGCGCAGAATCTCATTGAGAACAATTCCGGTGGGATTCTCGTGAGTGACGAGACGGCGGCCACGCACGACAACTGGATTGTGAACAATGTGGTGCGGAATAACACGCTGGACTGCGGGATTACGATTCCGTCGCATCCGCCGGCTTTCCTGCCTTTCGGCACCGCTCCGTACGGCGTCTACAACATCACGGTGTCAGGCAATGATGTGCTGTACAACGGGATCAACGGTGTGGGCGCGGGGATTGGGTTGTTCGGCTTCCTTCCGGGCGCGAGGGTTTCCGGCAACACGATTTCGGGCAACCGGATCATCGGGAACGGCCTGCCGGGGGTGACGATGCATGCGCACTCGCCGGGGGAGGACATGAACGGCAACATGATCACGGGGAACTATATTTCGGGCAACGGCGCCGACGGTGAGGACGCGGCGACGCCGGGGACGGCCGGGATCAACCTATACATCAATGTTGATGGCGCGCCGGGGCCGTCCGGCATCGTGGTTTCCAAAAACGTGATTAAGGACGAGATGAATGACGTCGTTGTGCACACGCCGGAGAGCGTCTCGGTGAACTGGAACAACCTGAACGGCGGCGGCATGGGCGTGGTGAATTTGGGGACGGCGAGCGTGGATGCCTCGAACAACTGGTGGGGGTGCGCGCAGGGACCGGGGGCGAACGGGTGCTCCGGGATGGACAGTTCGAACGTGACGGATACGCCGTTTTTGACGTCGCCGGCGGTGCCGAACGGTTCGCCTAAGGCGCAACACTAAATCAGCTCGTGGTGCGCCAGCCCAGGCGTTTGTTGAAGGTGTAGTTCCAGAGCATCGTGATGACGATGGCGACGGTGTTGGCCAGGTAGCGATTGAGGCCGAACCAGTTGAACTGGATGTTGAGCAGGACGACGCTCAAGGCGAGGCCGAGCGTGCAGATAGCGTTGAATTTGAGGAAGCGGCGGAACTTGCTGCGCAGCGAGCGTGCGGCGCCGACGAGCGGGGCGAAGGTCCAGGCGTCGTTCCAAAGGAAGTTGTTTACGATGGCCGCTTCGGCGGAGGCGATTTTGCTGCGCGTGAGGCCGAAGCCGAGCGAGCGGGGATCGCTGAGCCAGTAAAGTAGCAGCATATCGACGAGGTAGCCGGTGGCGCCGACGACGCAGAAGCGGACGAAGGGGGACTGGGCGAGAAGGTCGAAGCGCAGGCGCAGGAGGTGTTGGAGGTACTGCAGGTAGATCCTGGTTGAGATTTTGCTGCTGCCTTCCTGCCGCTCGCGGAAGACGTAGCCGACTTCATCGATGGAGCGGATTGTGCCGCGGCCGAGGACCTCGATGAGGATTTTGTAGCCGGTGGGATTAAGGGGCTTTCCGGCGATGGTGCGGCGCTTGAGCAGGAAGTAGCCGCTCATGGGGTCGCTGACGCGGCCGACTACGTCGGGCAGCAGGACCAAGCCGATCATCTGGGCGGTACGGCTGACGATGCGGCGGAGGATGCTCCAGTCGCTGACGCCGCCTTCTTCGACGTGGCGGCTTCCGATGGCGAGGTCTGCTCCGTTGCGGATGGCTTGGACGAGTTGTCCGAGCACCTCGGGCGGATGTTGCAGGTCGGCGTCCATGACGGCGAGAATTTCGCCGCGCGCGGCTTGCCAGCCGCGGATGACGGCGGTGGCCAATCCGGATTCCTGGGTGCGGCGGATGACGCGGATGGCGGGCATTTCAGCCGAGAGGGACAGTGCCAGGTCCGCGGTTCCGTCCGGGCTGTTGTCATCGACCACGATGACTTCGTAGCGGAGGCCCTCGACCTGGGAGAGGGTGTCGCAGACGGCGCGGAGTGCGGGTTGGATGTTTTGAGCCTCTTTGAACGTCGGCAGGACGAGGCTGAATTCGATGCCGCCGGTTGGAAGCGATTCCGGAACGACGTAGCTGCCGGAGGGGGTGGGCAGAAAGGCGGGAGCCGGAGAGGGATTAGAGGACGTCATTCTCGATCATTTCGGCAAATTCGGCGGGGGTCAGCGGCGCCGGTGAGCGGGATCGGCGGCGGGGCGCGCCGGGGCGGATTTGCGGGCCAGAGCGATGTCTTGTAGCGTAGCGGATTCCATGAGGTTGAAGTAGGCTTCCTTGGCGGGTTTCCAGGCGCGATGGGCGGCGCAGGGGTTTGCATCCGAGCAGACGGGGCGGAGGCCGAGGAGGCAGGCGCGCTTGGTCATGTTTCGCTCGAAGAGTTCGATGACGCGGATGATCGGGGTGGTTTCCGGTGGGACGGCGAGGCGGTAACCGCCCGAGTTGCCGCGGACCGCTTCGACGATGCCGGCGCTGCCAAGGGGAAGGAGAATTTTCGAGAGATAGTTGCGCGGGATGCCGGTGCGGCGGGAGAGCTCCTGACCGGAGACCATCTTGTCGCGGGGTTGGGCGGCGAGATGGGCGATGGCGCGGAGCGCGTATTGAGAGGTGAGGGAAAGCATCTGGCGCCTGCTACATCGCAACAAAGACTGGGTAGGTGTGTCAATCCGGGTTGGGCGCGGGTGTAGACTGTACGGGATCACAAGATGGGGAGGTGCGGGATGAAGATGTTGGCGGCGTGGTTTCTGCTGGCGTTTGGGGCGCAGGCGGGCAGTGGGGCACGGATGCTGCTGTATGTAGACAACAGCCTGGGCGATGATTTGTCGGTGATCGACCTTTCGACGATGAAGGTCGTCGACACGATCCGGGTGGGCAAAGAACCGCATGGATTGTGTGCGCCGGCCGACGGGCGGAGCGTGTTCGTGACGATTGAGAGTGAGAACAATTTGAAGGTGATTGACACACGGACCGGGAAGGTCACGGCGGCGATTCCTGTGAGCGGCCGGCCGAACGAGTGCGCGGCGACTCCGGACGGGCGCTATGTGGGCGTGCCGATCCGGAACGGGAACAGCCTCGATATTGTGGACATGCGCGCGAAGAAGGTGGTGAAGGTCCTGCCGGTGAAGGAGCCGCATAACTGCTTCAATGCCGGGAGTAACGACGAGTTATATGTTTCCTCGATGGGGAATCATGAGATCGACGTCGTTAACTTGAAGACGATGACTTTCTCGGCCGAGGTTCCGGTGGGTGGGATTCCGCGGCCGTATGCGGTGACGAGTGACGGAAAGACGATTTACTCGGCGGTGACGGGGCTGCATGGGTTTGTGGTGTCGAGCGTGCCGGAGCGGAAGGTGGTGGAGCGGGTGACGTTGCCAGCGGCGCCGCCGCTCGATTGCCCGCTCGAGGTAAATACACCGACACACGGGCTGGCGCTGACGCCGGATGAATCGAAGCTGTGGGTAACGAGCCTGGCCGACGGCGGCTTGTATGTGTGGGACGTTGTGACGAAGAAGACTTCGCCGATCATTCCTGTCGGGAAGTGCCCAAACTGGATTACGTTTTCGCCGGACGGTAAGTACGGTGTAGTTAGTAACAGCGACGATAACAACGCGTCGATCCTCGATGCGGTCAGCGCGGAGGAAGTGGCGCGGGTGAAGGTCGGCAAGGGGCCGAAACGGGTGCTGGTGGTGAGGGTGCCGGCGGCGTAGTCCGGTTACACGTAAGGGATGTTCTGGGCGCTCATGGCGCCTTTCATGTAGCCGAAGGCGAAGAGCTTGCCGGAGATTTCGTAGCCGGGGTGGTCGTTTGGTTCGCCGTCGAGCGTTGGGGCATGGTCGGGGCGCATGGGGCCGTCGAAGCCGGCTTCGTGATAGATGGCGAGCATGCGGGCGAGGTCCGTAGGTCCGTCGTCGTGGAAGGTTTCGCGGAATTTGTATTTCGTGCCGCGGACGTCGCGGAAGTGGACGAAGAAGATTTTCTTTTGGGGGCACCAT
>JAKAJI010000186.1 GCA_021813825.1 Acidobacteriota bacterium
GCGGACGCCGATTTCGCGGGTGCGGCGGCCGACGGAGTAAGCGATGACGCCATAGAGGCCGATGAGAGCGAGGAGCAGGGCGAGCGAGGCGAAGCCGGCGGTGAGCCAGGCGGTGGCGCGGTGGAGAGTGGCGGCGGGGGAATCTTCGATGCGGCCGGTCATGGTCATGCCGCGGAGGGGGATGATTTCCGGATCGAGCTGGCGGATGATTTGGCTGAGCGAGGGAAGGATGGAGCCTTCGGCTTGCGAGGTGCGCACGATCAGGGAGAAGTAAGTGTCGGGGCTTTGGTTGAAGGGGCGGTAGAGGAAGGGCGGGATGTCTTCGCTGAGCGGGCCTTCGCGCAGGTCTTCGACGATGCCGACGATTTCGACGGGGACGGGGGAGGCGGTGGCCTGGCCGATGCGTTGACCGAGGGGGTTCTGGTTGGGGAAGTAGGTGCGGGCGAAGGCCTGGTTGACGATGGCGACCTGGGGCTTGGAGTTGTCTTCGTCCTCGCGGAAGTACCGGCCGGCGATGAGTTTTGCGCCGAGGGTGGTGAAGTAGGCGGGGGAGACTTCGCGCTGCGGGACTTCGATGTGGCCGCCGTCCCAGGGGCGGCCGAGGATGCGGATCCAGTTGGTGTTGCCGTTGTGGGTGAGCGGGGCGCCGTCGGCGGAGAGGCCGGCGGAACGGACGCCGGGGAGGCTGGAGGCGCGTTCGATGACGGTGCGGGCGAGGGCGGTTTGACGGGCGACGTTCGAGTAAGTCGTGTTGGGCGCGGCGACCCCGATGGTGACGAGATGACTGGGGTTGAGGCCGAGGCTGACGTGGAGGAGGTTGTAGAGGCTCTTGCTGAGAAGGCCGGCGCCGGTGAGGAGGACGACGGCGATGGCGACTTCGAGCACAACGAGTTTCGAGCCGAGTTTGCGCCAGAGGCCGCCGGAGTCGCGCGCGCCTTCGGCGAGGCCGGCGCGGAGTTCCGGGGAACGCACGCGGAGGCTGGGGGCGATGGTGAAGATGGCGGCGGCGACGGTGCAAACGGCGAAGGCGAAGGCGGCGAGTTTGCCGTCCCAGCCGATGTTAGCGAGGAAAGGCATGCTATCGAGCATGTCTTGGGAGAACAGGCGGGTTAGTAACTGCGTGGCCCAATGGGAGGCGGCGAGGCCGAGCGCGGCGCCGGCGACGACGAGCACGAGGGCTTCGGCGGCGAAGTGGCCGAGGAGGCGGCCGGAGGAGGCGCCGAGGGCGATGCGCACGGACAACTCGCGCTTGCGGTTTTCCGAGCGTACGAGGAGGAGGCCGGTGACATCGATGATTGCGATGGAGAGCAGGAGAGCGGCGCCGGCCATGAGGACGAGGAGAACGGGACGGATGTCGCCGGTGATGACTTCGGTGAGGGGTACGACGTTGGCGCCCTGGTTGCGGTTTGAGTCCGGGTAAAGCTTTTCGAGTGCACTGGCGATGGAGACGAAGTTCGCGAGAGCGGCGTTCGGGGTGACGCCGTCCTTGAGGCGGCCGACGCCGTAGAGGTCGTGGCAACTGCGGCGGAAGTCGCACCAGTCGCCTTCGGGGTGGAAGGGCGTCCAGAAGTCCACGGGTCCGGCGGGGGCGAAGTGGAAGCTTTTGGGGAGGACGCCGACGACGACACGGGGGATGCGGTCGAGCACGATGGTGCGGCCGACGATGTTCGGTTGGCCGCCGAATTGGGATTGCCAGACGGCGTAGCTGAGGATGACGGTGCGTGCGGCGGCGGGGGAGTCTTCGCCGGGATAGAAGTCGCGGCCCAGGAGGGGAGAGACGCCGAGGGTGCGGAAGAAGCCGTCGCTGACGCGGGCGCCGTGAACCAGCGTGGTTCCGGCGGAGTTGGACATGGCGTAGCCGCGCGGCTTGTAGACATCGAGCGAGGAAAGGGTGGTGTTTTGTTTTTTCCAGTCCAGGTAGTCGAGCCAGGAGAGATTGCAGCGGGGGCACCAGGGGTCGATTTTTTCGTAGACGCCGAGGAGGCGATCGGGATTCTTGTAGGGCAGCGGTTGGATGAGGGCGGCGTCGAGGAAGGCGAAGATGGCGAGGCTCGAACAGAGGCCGAGCGCGAGCATGAGGATGGCGGTGGCGGCGAATTCGGGGCTTTTGCGGAGTTGGCGGAGGGCGAAGCGGAGGTCGGCGAGGAAGTGATCGAGCGGGTTCAGGCCGCGCATGTCGCGGCACTCCTCTTTGCGTTGTTCCATGCCGCCCATTTCGCGGAGGGCGGAGGAACGGGCCTGTGTGGGGCTCATACCGGCGGCGAGGTTTTCGTCGATTAAGCGATCGAGGTGGTAGCGGAGTTCTTCGTCGAGGTCGTCTTCGACGCGGGCGCGGCGGAAGAGGGAGAGAAGACGGAGCCGGAGGATGGAGTTTAGGCGCATGGATTACACGGCGCGGACGATGGTGGTGATGGCGGCGGCGAGACGTTCCCAGCCGGCGCTTTCCTGCGCGAGGGCTTTGCGGCCTGCTTTGGTGAGCGAGTAGTATTTGGCGCGGCGGTTGTTATCGCTTATGGCCCATTCGGCGCGAATCAGGCCGTTTTGCTCAAGTTTGTGGAGGGCGGGGTAGAGGGCGCTTTGGCCGACCTGGAGCACGTCGGACGACATCTGGCGGATGCGGTTGGCGATGGCCCAGCCGTGGGCGGGTTCGAGGGCGAGGATCTTGAGGATGAGGAGGTCGAGGGTGCCCTGGAGGAGGGCGGTTGGTTTGCTCACGTGTTCCTCTCAGTAACTGACAACAGTGTAGGCGCGGGAGTGGGGTGGCGTCAAGGGGTTTGGTGTGGACGGGGTGGATGGGTTTGGCGCTGTGATACGCTGAGCCGTGTTTTTGACGGGGGCAGAGGAGGGGTGGCCGGAGTCGGAGCAGGCGGCGCTGGCGCGGCGAATTTTGCCGGAATATATGCGGCTGGGGCCGGAGCGGTTTGTCGCGAACGCCGGGGTGGAGATGCGGGTTGTGCGGGCGGGCGACCAGGCGATTCCGGTGGTGTGGCGGAATTGTGAGAGCTGGGGCGGCACGCCGGATGTTAGTTCGGCGTGGAGTCATTATGTGCGGTATCCGCTGGACGAGGTTGCGCGGAACGGGAAGGGAGTGGGGGCCCTGCTGCGGCGATGCCTGGTCTATGCGGGTGTTCCGGTGCTGGCCGCGTCGCGGATTGACGAGGCGGTGCTGGTGAATAACTGGCTGATTTCGACGAATCCGGCGCCGTCGCTCGACCGGGGGGAGTTAGAGCGGCTGACCGGCGAGTTATGCAAGATGTTTCCGGGGCGGGCGATTTTGTTCCGGACGGTGAATCCGCTGCTGCATCGGGAGTTGGCGGAGAGGCTCGTTGCGTGCGGCTACCAGTTCGTGGCGGGTCGGGTGGTGTATGTGCTGGATCCGAAGTCGCGCGAGTACCAACGGAGCGAGAACGCGCGCGAGGACCGGAAGATGCTTTACGACGGGGGGTACGAAATCGTCGCGCAGGAAGAGTTGACTGCGGCGGATATGCCCCGCATCGAGGAGCTTCATCGGATGCTTTATATCGAGAAGCACAGCAGGCTGAACCCGAAATATACGGAGCTGTTCTTCGAGACGGCGTCGCGGAACCGGTTTTTCGAGTATCAGGGGCTGAGGAAGGAGGGACGCATCGAGGGGTACGTGGCTTGGTACGAGTTTGACGGGCTGCTCGTGGGGAGTCTGGTCGGCTACGATACGCGGCTAGCGAAGAGTTCCGGGCTTTATCGCCGGTGCGTGGCGCTGATGATGGAGGAGGCGCGGCGGCGGGGGATCCGGCTGCACTTGAGCGCGGGCGCCGGAGCATTCAAACATCACAGGGGCGCGCGGCCGTGCGTGGAATATGACGCGGTGTTTTGCCGGCATCTTCCGGTTCAGCGGCGCGCGGGGTGGGACCTTCTGAAGACGGCGGGCGTTCTTCAACACCGGAAGGTGCGGCGCGGGTGGTGAAGGAGCCGGTCGATTATTGGGTTCAAGCCGGCGAGGACCTTAGAGTTCGCGGGGCGAACCGGGCATGGCGGGCCTACTGCGACGGTTTGAATGCCGGATGGTTGCGGCGGGCGCTGCCTGAGCGGAGTTACCGGCGGGCGTTGAAGACGGACCTATACGATGAGGCGGTGGGCGGTGGGCTGGAAGTTGGCGTGGCCGACTGGGTTATGGGGATCGACGTGGCGGCATCGACGGCACGGCTGGCGAGGGAGCGTAGGGGATTGGCGGCGCTGGCGGCGGATGTGCGGGAGTTACCTTTTGGGGACGGGACGTTTGACTTAGTGGTTTCGTTTTCGACGCTCGATCATTTTCAGGCGGCGGGTGAGATTTCCCGGGCGTTGCGGGAGATACGGCGTGTGATGGCGGCGGGCGGGGTGCTGGCGCTGACGTTGGATAACCTTTCCAACCCGATTGTGCGGCTGCGGAATCGGATGCCGTGGCCGTTGTTAGTGCGGACGGGGTTAGTGCCTTACTATGTCGGGGCGAGTTTGAGTTATGGGCAGCTGAGGCGGGTGCTAACGGAGAGCGGGTTCCGGATGTTAGATTCGACGGCGATCATGCATGGGCCGCGGGTACTGATGGTTCCGCTGGCGGGGCGTGGGGTGGGGAGGTGGTTGAAGCCGGTATTTGACGGATTCGAGCGGCTGGAGAAGCTGCCGACGCGGAACTGGACGGGGTTGTACTTGGCGGTGGTGGCGGAGGCGAGTTAGGGGCCGAACCTTGCGTTAATCGGCCCCTCAGGGAGAAACACGGCTTCGGGAGAAGTCCGCGGCTCTAGGATGTTGGCGGCTGTCCGGGCTGGGCGGGGCCGACGCGGTAAGGACGCATCATCTCGTTGTCTTCATGCTCGACGACGTGGCAGTGCCAGACAAACTGGCCGGGAGTGTCGAACTTCAAGCGAAGGCGAGTGACCTGGCCGGGGTAGGCGATAACGGTGTCCTTGAAGCCTGTTTCCCATGGGGCCGGCGGGGCGGCGACCGACCCTGGCGCGACTTGGACTTCGTTCGTCGCTTCGTTTACGACGATGTTTTGCCGGTTGACGACTTCGAAGACGACTTCGTGAACGTGCATGGGATGAGCGTCGGGTGTTGCATTGTAAATCTCCCAGACCTCGGTTGCGCCGAGGGCGGGGTTTTCGGTGAGTGGGTCCATCCATTGCCGCTTCACCAAGAGGCGAGGGGCAACATTCGGGTCTCCCTCGATGGTGCCCAGGAGGGCTTCGAGCGGGCCTTCGACTTCGTTGCCGCTGGCGTCGGCGCCCGTGCCTGCCTCTTCGAGCAAGGCGAGACGGCGGGTATTGGTCTCAGGCGGGAGCGGGAGGATGGCGGGCAGGCGCATGAACTGCGGCGGGGTCGAGGGGTCCGGCGCGAGAGCCCGCACGACGCGGAACTGGAGGATCTGCCCGGTGGTCAGAGGATCGGCGTTGTCGAAATCAAGACCCGGTTCACCGCCGCCAAAGGGCTCATCCGGGCCGACGTTGCCGAGGACGTAATTACCGAGCGGGACGTTTGTGAAATCGACAATCACGTCGGCGCGTTCGGCGAGGCCCAGGAGCAGGCGGTTTCCATGGTTGGCGGTGAGGTTTACCGGCGCGGAGAGGAAACCACCCTCGTTGCCGATCTGCCAAACTGCGACGTTCGGAATGTTGTTGAAATCGAGGATCAGGAAACGGGACTGGCAGCCATTGAGGAAACGGAAGCGGTAGCGCTTCTGCTGGACGGTCTGGAAGGGCCAGGTATTGCCGTTGACCATGATTGTGTTGCCGAAAAATTCGGGATTCCAGATGGGCGAGAAGCCAGCTTCGTCGGGGACGTAGGGGCTGGCGACGCCATCAAAGAAGGCGCGCGAGTCCGGGTAGAAGAGGGAGCCGTCGGTGTTGAAGGAGCGATCCTGGATAGCGATGGGAAATTCGAAGTAAGTTTTGTTCGACGGGGAGGAGTCATTTGACATGGGAGCGGGTCCGGGAAACACGGCGGGTGTGCCGGAGCGGGTGTCGAGGACGGCGGCGTCGCCGGCGGGGCCGCCACGGATGAGGTAGAAGCCGGCCGGGCCGGCGTAGACATTGAGCCGTGTCATACCCATCGTGTGGTCGTGGTACCAGATGGCCGAGGCGCGGTTGAGATTCGGGTATTGAAAGATAGCGTAGCCCGGTCCCCAGGCAGCACCGAACGCTGAGTTCGCCTTTGCCTTGAAGAAGTCATGCCATCTGCCGGTGGTGGCGTATCCGGCGGGAATGTTGTTGGCGGCGGGGAGATACCAGGCCTCGGTGTAGCCATCGCTCTCGTCGCCCACGCCGACGGCGCCGTGGAGATGGGTGACGATTGGGACGGGGCCGGTGTAAGGGCCGGGGATGGAGGTGAATGTGGGGCGCGTGTCCCGGTCATTGACGCCACCGGGCGGGTTCGCCCAATGCAGAGTGGGATCCACCGGGAGCAAGTGAGGTAAGTAGTTGCCGTTGTTATCCACGAGCTCGTTGATCCACTTTACGCGGACTGGCTGGCCCCACTTGGCCTCGATGGTGAGAGAGGGGGCATGGTGCAGCAGCAATCCTTTTCGATTCGCCGAGCTGAGGGGACCATAACCCCAGACGGTTGTGGCGGGCAATCCGGCCGGCAAGATCTGCTGGGAGAACTGCCGCATCGAGATTTCGTAGTAGTCGGCATTCTTGCCGCCGCGAAGGGGGATTCTTCCGGCCATCGGCATGACGGGCGGAATGAGGAGTGGCGTTTGAAACTTGGGGACTGCACCCGGGTTCAAGGATCCGCCTGGAACTTGCGCCAGGAGGAAGTTTACGCCTTTGCTCCGGACAAACAGACCGGCTCCGCCCATTGCGAGAGCCTTCATGAAGAATCTACGGCTTTGCATGTGTAACCTCCTGCTGCGTTCGTACACAGTGGGGTCCTTCTCGCTTCTTGTGTGGAGCCACGCGTTCCGTTGCAGCTCTATGTCCTTAACATGTCGTAGCGGAAGCTGCCGGCCCTCCCGACCGGTTTCTCCGGAGGCGCGAGTAAGTGCGCCAGTGAGGGAGTAACTCCGCTACATGTATAGAGTTTAATCTATTAGTCTGGGTTTTCCAATAGAAATGAGTTACAGGCGCTTATTTCCGGTTCCAGGGGTACCAGAACAGGGCTATTAACTTAAGGAAACATTGAGGGTGCAGTGCTACGGTTAGTTGGCGATTTCCAGTTACCTATTGTTGCCGTGGTGACAGTGTGGCAGATTATCCATAACTTCAGATAGCGCGCCCATGCTAACCTGGACGGCGATTTGACGGACGACGCGGCGGGCAGGGCGCCGGCGCTGGATATCCGCTTTGGCTGGTATGTGCCGTGGTCCTGCTTAGTCAGGTTGGGTTAGTGACTTAGTATGTTAGGGGCGACATTGAGGTATGGGCGACTTAGGCAAGCGGTCGAGGAGTGTGAGCGGCGAGTTGGGGTGCGCGCATGGCGGGCTTCCCCGGCGGACACCGGAGACGTCACCTTACGAGTGCGTGGCGTCCGAGAATTCTTCTCAGACGTGGCCGGCCGTGACAGAAGCTGCATGGTGAAGACCATGAAGTTGCGCGCAGATCCGGGCAGCCATAGCGAGACGATCTTGCTCCCGGGACAATGCCGGCTCGGGAGCTTGCAGCCGGTGTAAGAGCCGCCGTGAGAGAATTGGCCTAATGCCGATGACCGATGCGGAAAAAGCGCGGCGGCTGTTTGAGAAGGCCGGGTTGGCGTTCCCGGCTATTCCCGGGGAGCTTGCGGCTCGATTGCAGGAGTTAGACGAATGGCTGTTTTCGACGCGGCCGATTGAGACGTGGCCTTACGATCTGCAGGGCTATGTCCGTGAGGGTGGCGGCGTGGCGGGGGAATACGTTGTGGTGGCGCATTCGGGGACGGCGTCAATTCCTGGGCGATCCAGTATTACGTCGTGCGCGGGTGCCTGCGGATGTTTCTGCATTTGGGTTGGGGCGGCGTGTACATGAACAGGGAAGAGGAAGCGGCTAAGATCCGCGCGTGTTTTGCGCTGGCGGACGGACGGGTGGAGCAGGCGGAGGTTGTGGGGAAGCTCAGGGGTAATGGGCGGCTGACTGTGGTGGTTTCCGATTTTTACGGCAGCTACTGGGTGGCGCCGGGGAGGAAGCGGACGGAGCGGGATGAAAGCCACGAGGCGCTGACCGGGGTGTTGCGGGAGGCGACGGCGTGGCTGGAGACGAAGAAGCCGAAGCGGGAGCGGTAGACGGAGTTACTTAGCCGGGGTTTTGTCGAGGCGGAGGAAGCGGGCGGCGTTGTTGTAGAGGATGTCGCGTTTTTGTTGTGGAGTGAGGTAGTCGGCGTTTTGGATGAGGCTGATGGAGTAGGCCATGAGTTTGGGCCAGACCATCTGGTCGGTGCCGAACATGACGCGGTCTTCGAAGCCGGCATCGACGAGGCGCTGGATGTAGCGGTTGACTTCTTTGAGGGGGTAGCTCCAGATGAGGCCGGCGACGTCGACGTAGACGTGGGAGTTGGCCTGGAGGAGGGTGAGCATGTTGTCGATCATGGGGTAGCCGGCGTGCATGACCTGGACGCGGAGTTTGGGGTGGCGGGCGAGGAGGTCTTCGAGGAGGAGGGGGTTGCCCATGGAGCCGCGGAACTTGGGTGAGGTGAGGTTGGCGCGGCCGGAGCCTCCGGTGCCCATGTGGATGGCGACGGGGACGTCGAGTTGTTCGGCGAGGGCGAAGTATTGGTCGACGGTGGGGTCGGAGGGGGAGAGGCCTTCGTACTGGAGTCCGATTTCGCCCATGACTTTGAAGCCGCCGGTGGTGAAGGCAGCGCGGAGTTGATCGAGGGGGACGCGGGCGCCGGGGTTCATGCCGTTCTCGAAGCCGGTGCCGGGGATGACGCGATCGGGGGCGGCGTCCTTCCATTTTTTGACGCCGGCGGGATCGCCGAGTACGACGGCGGTGACGTTGAGGCGGCGCATTTCGGCGAGGACTTCGTGCATGTACTGGCCTTTGGCGGCGGGGTAGAGCTTGGGGGTGCAGTCCTGCGGGGCCCAGCCGAAGGGGGCTTCTTT
>JAKAJI010000187.1 GCA_021813825.1 Acidobacteriota bacterium
ATACAGCGAATGCACCGCATAAGGCACCGCCTGGTTCCAGGCAATCGCCAGTTCGGCGCCCACCCACCTGGCCGCCCGATGGCCGTATTCGTATGCCGGCAGGATCTGCAGTGCGCCGGTTAAAAAGACGAACAGCAGCGAGAGCGCACCCGGAGCAATGAGCCCGGTCCAACCACGGCCCGCGCGCACCATGTGGAACAGCCAGACGCCGCCCCAGGCCAGCGTCAAAAGAAGCGGCGCCTGGTGGTGCCCGCTCAACCAGGCTGCTCCCAGCGAGGCGCCGCAGAGAATGGCACTGCGAAAGGGGGCGCGGCCTTCGAGCGCGCGTAGCTCGAACAGAAACACCAGCGGCGCCCATACCGCGCCGTTGATCATCTGAGGCCAGTCTGCGGTCCCGACGTAGGCCGAAAACGAGAAGATGCAACCGCCAAGCAGCGATGCGATCCTTGACTGTCCGAGGTCCCGGCAGAGCCAATAACAGAACATCGCCGCCATCAAGTGAATCGCGACGAAATACCAGGCGAGCGCATAAAAGCTGATTTTGCCGTGGCTCAGCGGCATCAGGAATAGCAGCCAGTTCAAAGGATAGGCGCCGCCGGGCTGGGCCTGGCCAAGCAGAGGCTGGCCGCCCCACGAGGAGCCGTCCCAAAGCGGGAAATGATGGGCGTGCCAGGCAGCCGCCTGCACCTGAAACCATGGGAGAACCTGGTTCACCAGATCCGGCCCGCTGACCCAATCGAATTGCCGCGTGAGCGTAAGCTTCCAGTAGAAACCGGCAACGATGGCCGCAAGCACCGCCGGCATCGCAACACGTTCGGTGAGATTCGCTTTATTCACGTCGCCTCGCCAACTGCTCGAGCAGATCGGCGGCGCGCTGCGCGGCGCCGGGCCGGGAAAACGAGCGCGCCCGCTCACCCATCCGCGCCAGTTCTTCGCGGTCGTTTTCAAGCGACAAGATCTCGCGAGCCAGCCGTTCGCCACTCAATTCACGGTCGAGCACAACCCGCGCGGCGCCACCCCGCGCCATGGCCTCGGCGTTGTGGCGCTGATGATCGTCGGCGGCGAAAGGGAACGGGACCAGGATGGAGGGTTTGCCGGCCGCGGCAAGCTCGGCGAGCGCGCCCGCACCGGACCGGCTGACGACCAGATCGGCCTCGGCGAAAGAGGCGGGCATGTCGTCCAAAAACGCGACAACTTTCCCCGGAAGTCCCGTGCGGGCGAACTCCTCGGCGATGCTCGCCTGGGATTCGACGCCGGTCTGATGCGTGAGGCGAATGCGCCGGCCGCTTTGTGAAAGGATCGGCCAGCTTTCGCAGACCGCACGGTTGAGGCTGCGCGCGCCACGGCTGCCACCGGTCACCAGCACATGGAACTCCTCTCCTCGCGGCTTTGCGGGCAGGGCAAAAAACTGCGCGCGAACCGGTAGTCCCGTGATCTCGGTCCGGCCTTTCGGGAAGAACCGCGCCGCTTCCTCGAAGCTGAGCAAAGCGCGGGCGACGAATCGGCCGATCCAGCGGTTCGCCAAACCGGGAATCGCGTTTGGCTCCATTATGAGAACCGGAATGCGAACCAGCAACGCGGCCAGCACCGGCGGCGCGGCCACGTAACCACCCATGCTGAAAACCGCCGACACACGCCGCCGGCCGAGCAGCCGTATACAATGCAGAACGCTTCCGGGAAGCTGCACCAGGGTACGCAACGCCCGCCCGATGCCCGCCCGGTTGAGCGCGCCCGCCTCGATCCACTCGATTGCAAATCCTGCTTCCGGCACAAGCTTCGCCTCAAAACCCGCACGCGTGCCCACGAAGAAAACCGAGTGGCCGCGCGAGGCCAACTCCTTCGCCACCGCCAGCGCTGGCACGACGTGGCCACCGGTTCCTCCGCCCGCCATCGCAATGACGAGTCCGGCGCCTTCTTTCATCCCGAGCGTTCACTCACGCTGAGCAGCAATCCAAGCGAAATAAGCGTGCCGAGCAGAGAGCTTCCGCCAAAGCTGATCATCGGCAGCGGGATCCCCTTACTCGGCCCGAGGTCAAGCACGACGCTGATGTTGATCAGCGCCTGTAAACCGATACAGACGGTGACTCCAAGCGCAAGGTACCGGCCGAAATCGTCCGCCGCGTGCAGAAAGACGCGGAACCCTCGCACAATCAGCACAAGAAACGCTCCCAGAATCAGCAGGCATCCCACCATGCCGGTTTCTTCACCGACAACCGCATAAATATAATCCGTGTGCGCTTCAGGCAGGTAGAGAAGTTTCTGCCGGCCCTCCATCGGACCCAGCCCCAGCACGCCGCCGCTGCCGACCGCGATGCGCGACTGCTTCGGCTGGTAGCTGGCGTCGCGCGTGGTGATTGACTCGTTGGCGTAGTTCTTGATGTGTCCTTTCGGATCGATCTTGTCGAGCAGCGTGTAGTTTGGGTCGAACTTGCCGATGATGCGCGCCAGCCGGTATGGCTTGGAGACGATCAGAACGCCGGTGACGAGGATGCCCAAGGCGAGCCCGGCGATGCAAAAGCGCCGGTCGAGACCCGCGACATAGAGCACAACACCCGCCGTAAGCGCCAGGACGATTGCGGTGCCCAGGTCCGCAATGCCGACAAGGCCCGAAAGGATCCCAAGCGCCAGCGCCGCCTGACCTAAGGTGCGTTTTCTGTTGATGACCTCCGTGCGGCGAGTGATGAAATAGGCCAGGAAGACGACCAGTGCGGGCTTGGCGAACTCCGAGGGCTGCACGCTGCCGATGCCGCCGAGCCGGAACCACCGATGCTGGTGAGGGTCAAGAAAGTAGACCGCGCCGAGAAGCATCAGGTTCAGGCCGAGCAGCGTGAAAACCCACGCAGGGTCCTGAAAGCGGCGGTAATCACGGTCCTTGAGGTACATCAGCACGGCAAAACTGCCGACCGCCCAAGCGACCTGCCGCAGGAGGAAATGCAGGCTGGATCCGTAGCGGATTTCGGCCATCACCGACGAGGCGCTCCAAACCATCAGGAGGCCGAAGGCGATCAGTAACACGACGGTCGAGAACAGGACCCAGTCGGTTTTGACGCGCTGCGCCACTCAGTTTTCTCCCCCGTTGGCGGCGGCCTTGACGAGGCTCTTGAACACGCGCCCTCGGTGCTCGTAGCTGGTGAACTGGTCGAAGCTGGAACACGCCGGAGCGAGCAGAACGGTATCGCCAGGCTGGGCCTCGCGCCGGGCGGCGGCAACCGCCGCATCGAGCGTTTCACAGGCAAGTAGCGGCACGGCCCCCCGAAGTTGTTCGGCCAGAATCGGCGAAGCCTCCCCGATCAACAACGCCATGCGCGCTTTTTCCTTCAGCGGCCCGCGCATCACGGTATAGTCGCTGCCCTTGTGATGCCCGCCGAGAATCACCCAAAGCCGGCCCGGAAAAGCGTCGAGCGCCTTAAGCGCGGCATCCACGCTAGTGGCCTTTGAATCGTTGAAGTAATCAACATCGTCGATGGTGGCGACGAATTCGAGGCGATGTTCGACGGCCTGGAAGGTGCCGGCCGCGGCGGCGATCCGGTCGAGCGGCGCGCCCGCCAAATGCGCTGCCAGCGCGGCCGCCATGACGTTTTCCAGATTGTGCCGGCCACGCAGCCGGATTGAAGAGGCATCGGCCAATGGCACGCCGTCCAGCACGATCGTGTCCCCGGAAAGCCATGCGCCGCGCTCGAGCGGGCGCTTCGAGCTGAACCAGTGGACCTGGGCTCGCGTCGCCTCCGCGTAGGACACGCAAATCGCGTTATCCGCGTTGAGAATCGCATGTCCGGAGACGTCCTGCGTCTCAAACAAGCGTCTCTTTGCGGCCACGTAGTTGGCGAATGTTTTGTGCCGGTCGAGATGGTTATCGGTAACGTTCAGCCCCACGGCGACCTGCACGCGAAATTGCTCGATCGTCTCCAGTTGGAAGCTCGAAAGCTCCAGTACATTCCACTTCTCCGGCGCCGAGGTTTCCACCATCGCGCAGGGAGCAAAACCGATGTTCCCCCCGACCTGGCAGTCGATTTTCGCCTCGCGCAGCATGTGCCCGACGAGGGATGTCGTGGTGGTTTTCCCGTTCGAACCGGTAATGCCGATCACCGGGCCTTGCAGGAAGTAACCCGCCAGTTCGACGTCGCCGATGACCGGGATGCCGCGGCCGCGCGCGGACGCGAAGACTTCGAGATCGGCGGGTACGCCGGGCGAAAGTACGATGCGGCTCACATCGGCGAAGGCGGCTTCGTTCTGGGTCGCGAGCGGGACGCCGAGTTCGCGGAGTTGCGCTTCGATTTCCGGCGTCGGCTTCTGATCGACCGCGCGAACCAGGGCGCCGCGCGCGCGCAGCAGTTTCACGGCGGCGAGGCCGGACATTTGCATTCCGCATACGGCGACGAGTTGGTTGCGCAGGTCCATCACCGTAGTTTCAGGGTCGTCAGCGCGAACAGCGCCATCACCAGGCCGGCGATCCAGAACCGCACGATGATCTGCGATTCGGGCCAGCCGAGAATCTCGAAATGATGGTGGATCGGCGTCATCTTGAAGATGCGTTTGCCGCGCAGCTTGAAGCTGGCCACCTGGAGCATCACCGAGGCGGTCTCGATGACGAACACGCCGCCAATAAACAAAAGCAGCACTTCTTGTTTTAACAGTACCGCGACGGTGCCGAGGCCGCCGCCCAGGGCGAGCGAGCCCACGTCGCCCATGAACACCTGCGCCGGATGCGCGTTGTACCACAGGAAGCCGAGCGAGGCGCCGACCATGGCGGCACAGAAAATCGTCAACTCGGAGTCCCCGGCGTTGTGCGAAAGGTCGAGGTAGGAGGAGAAGCGCGCGTGGCCGGTGACGTAACTCAGCACGGTCATCGCGCCGGAGGCGATGATCATGAGTCCGGTGGCGAGGCCGTCGAGGCCGTCCGTGAGGTTGACCGAGTTGGTCGCCCCCACCAGAATGATTTCCAGCACCACGAAGAACACCACGAAGCCGAGCGGGTAGGTCCAGCGGTTGTGCAGCAGCGGTTCAATCAACAGGTCCGGCTTGAACTGTTTGAAGAAGGGGAAATTCATCGCCGTGGAGTACTGGCCGCGCGAGTGGAGCAGCAGCAGCAGGCAGCCGACAATGAGCGCCGCGAGAATCTGGAGGCGGAATTTCTGGCGGGCCGTCAGGCCCAGGTTGTGCATCCGGGCGATCTTCGTGTAGTCGTCCCAGAAGCCGATCATCCCGAAACTCAGCAGGCCGAACAGAGCGACCCAGACGTAGGGGTTGTCAAGACGCGCCCACAGCAGCGTGGGCACGACAATGGAAATGACGATGAGCACCCCGCCCATCGTGGGCGTACCGGCTTTCTTGTGGTGCGACTGCGGGCCTTCCTCGCGAATGTGCTGGCCGAAATTCATCTCCCGGAGCTTGCGGATCATCCACGGGCCGAGGGCCAGGCAGAGGAAGAGCGCGGTGAGGCTGGCACCGGCCGTGCGGAAAGTCTCGTAGCGGAAGACGTTGAAAGGGCTGAAGTATCGAAACAGCTTCTCGTAGAAGAGCCAGTAAAACATGGTCGGCCTATGCCAGAAGCCTTTCCAGCGCGAGTTCCACGCGCGTCCCGCGGGATCCCTTGAACAAGATGGCATCGCCTTCCCGGGCGATGTGGCGGACGTAGTCGCCCGCCGGAGCCGGCTCGTCGAAAAAGACCGCGGCGCCGGGCGGTAAGCCCGCCTCGACGCTAGCGTCGACCATTGCACGCGCAGCGCCGCGAATCCCCACAAGCACAGCGACACCTGTTTTCGCGGCGTGGATTCCCACGTCGCGATGCAGGCGCTCAGACAAACGTCCGAGTTCGAGCATCTCCCCCAGGACGGCGATGCGCCGGCGCGCCGGCGTTTCGGCGAGCAGATCGAGCATGACGCGGGCCGCCTCCGGGTTGGAGTTGTAGCAATCGTTAAAAATCAGAATCCCCTGGTGTTGGATGCGCTCACCGCGCATACGCGCCGGGCGAAGGCATCGCACGGCCTGGCGAAGCCGCGAAGCCTCGATGCCGAACTCGCGCGCGACAGCGAGGCCGGCGAGGATATTGCGCACGGCGTGCTCGCCGGGCAGTTCGGTTTCAAAGTCCGTTCCCAGCGCTTCGAACCGCGTGAGGCCGTTTTCTCGCACCAGGTGTGTGGCGCGGACTTCGGCATTTTCGCCGAAGCCATAGAGCACGCAGCGGCCGGCATGAGTTGTCGCGAATGCGGCCACCCGCGCGTCGTCGGCGTTCAACACGGCCACGCCGCCGGCGGGCAGCGAGTCGATCAATTCCCGCTTGGCGAGAGCGATGCCTTCGATCGAGTCGAAATTCTCGATGTGCGCCGTCCCCACGTTGGTCACCACGCCGATGCGCGGGCGCGCCAACGCGGCCAGGCGGCGGATCTCGCCCGCGTGGTTCATCCCCATTTCAATCACGGCCGCGCGCGACTCCGCTTTCAGGCGGAGCAGCGTCAACGGCACGCCGACTTCGTTGTTCAAATTCCCTTCCGTCTTGCCAACTTCCATTCCCTCAGCCAGCAGCGCGGCGATGATGTCCTTGGTGGACGTCTTGCCTGCGCTTCCCGTCACGCCGACAACGTCTCCGCCCCACTGCGCCCGCGCCCAGGCAGCCACTTTCCCGAGCGCTTCCTGCACGTCCGGCACGACCAGAACCCGCTGGGAGGCATCCTGCGCCGGGCCGACGGCGGCCACAGCGCCGCTTTCGAAAGCCGCTGGAATAAACCGGGCGCCGTCGAAGTTCGGACCTCGCAACGCGAAGAAAAGATCCCCTGCGGCGAGCGAGCGCGAATCCACACTCCAGCCTTCGACCCACGTTTCCGCAGACAGGCCGCCGGGAACCGTGGAGCCGATGGCGGCGGCGACTTCGCCCAGCCGGAATCTCATCGTCTTGCGTGTGCCGCCTTTCTCAATTGTCCCGCTTTCCGTAGCCGCGCGCGGCGAGGGCATCGCGTGCCATTTCCCGGTCGTCAAAGTGAATGGTCTGGTCCTTCAGAACCTGGTATGTTTCATGCCCCTTGCCGGCGATGAGCACAATGTCGCCGGGGCGCGCTTCGGCGATCGCCTGCCGGATGGCCTTCGCCCGGTCCACCTCGATGACGTGCGGCGTGTCGTAGCGGCGCAGGCCGACCATGGCGTCCATGATGATGGCGAGCGGGTCCTCCGAGCGCGGGTTATCACTGGTGAGGAACACGAGGTCGCTTCCCTCGGCGGCGGCCATGCCCATGAGCGGACGCTTCGAGCGGTCGCGGTCGCCCCCGCAGCCGAATACGGTGATGACGCGCGCCACGGTCAAGCCGCGCGCCACGGCAATGGCATTGCGCAGGGCGTCGTCGGTGTGGGCGTAGTCGATGACCACGGTGAAAGGTTGTCCTGAGTCGATCTGTTCAAATCGTCCGGGTACTGCGGTAAAGGTAGCGATTCCCGCTGCGATCATTTCCAACTCCAATCCGAAGCTTAAGGCCGCGCCGCAGGCGGCTAGAATGTTGTAGATGTTGATGCGGCCGATGAGCCGTGAGTGCACGGGGATGCGGGCGCCCCGGAACTCGAGCACGAAGTCGAGTCCCTTGGCGCCAAGCTGAATTTCGCGGGCGGCGAGATCCGCCGGATTTTCGATGCCGTAGCCGATCGAGGCCGGCGCGGGGGCCGGGGGCAGGCGGCGCGCGTATTCGTCGTCCTGGTTGATGACGGTCCAGGCGGGAGGGTCGCCGGAAGCGGGGGCGAACAACAGACGTTTGGCCCCGAAGTAGTCCTCCATATCGGCGTGAAAGTCGAGGTGGTCGCGCGTGAGGTTCGTGAACACGGCGGTGTGAAAACGGATGCCGTACACGCGGCCGAGCGCGAGAGCGTGGGAGGAGACTTCCATGGTCGCGTGCGTACCGCCCAGGGAGGCGAGTTCCGCAAAGATACGGTGAAGGTCGAGCGACTCAGGCGTGGTGTTCGCCGCGGGCAGGCGCTTGGGACCGAGGCGGTATTCGATGGTGCCGATGAGCGCTGTGGTCAGGCCGGCATGACGCAACAGGGCGTCGGTGAGAAACGCCGTGGTGGTCTTTCCATTCGTTCCGGTGATGCCGGTAAGACCGAGGCGGCGGTCCGGATGGCCGTAGAAGTTGCCGGCGGCGGTGGCCAGCGCCTGGCGGCCGTGTTCAAGCTGAATCCAGACGCCGGAGAAGCCCGGTGGCGGTTCGAGTTCGCTTAGGATCGCAACGGCGCCGCGGGACAGAGCCTGAGTGGCAAACTGGCGGCCATCGGTGCGGGCACCCGGGAAAGCGAAAAAGACGTTGCCGGGTTCAATGCGACGGGAGTCGTAGTCGAGCCCGGTGACGTCGATCCGGACGGCGTTTTCCGGCAGAGGCGACTTGAGCCGTACTCCCGAGAGAAGATCGTCCAGCGTCATAGCAGTTCCGGGGCACGGCGATCAGCGGCCAAAGCGCACCCGCACCGCTTCTCCCGCCCGAAGCGGTTCGCCGGGCATCGGCGCCTGGTCGCGCGCCAACCCGGAGCCGGTGAACTCAACCTGCACGCCCTGGCTGGCCGCCATTTCCAGAACGTCGCGCATGGTTTTCCCCAGAAAATCTGGGGCTTTCGGGCCCGCCGCCTCGTTTGCCGCCGCTGGTTGAGGCGGGAAAAAGAGCCGCTGATCTCCCGGCGTGCCCGAGGCGAAACCGCGCGGGGGCGCCGCCTGGGAGACCAGCGGTAGAGGGACGGACGAAAGTGGGCCGGCGGGCGCGGGACGGACGTTGTCCGCCTTTGGCCCAACGGACCCGGGAACATTTTGAGCCGGAAGTGTTTCCGGCAGATCCGGTGGCACGTGCATCAGCCGCAGCGCTTCCCCCGCCACCTCGGCGAAGGCCGGGCCGGAGACGGTAGCGCCATAGCTGTCAGCACCGGTCGCTCCATGCGCCGAAACAACGACTACGATTCGCGGATTGGTGACCGGCGCGAAGCCCATAAAGGAAGAGTTGTGCGCGTGC
>JAKAJI010000188.1 GCA_021813825.1 Acidobacteriota bacterium
CGCTGTGCACCATCGTCACAGCGTTGTCCTTCGGCATATCGTCGCATTCAACGAGCGCCGACCCGGCCAGAAACTCAACGCGCGTGTCGGTGAGGTCCGTCGACACCATCCGGACGGAACTGTTCTCTCCCACGCGCAGGAACACGCCCGGCGTCAGCAGAATTTCCGCCCTGCCCTGCTCCGTCTTCAGCACGTCGTTTTGTTTTAAGCTGGGAAACTGCCCCGCTTTGGGGTTGATGATCTCGCCCCCAACCGTGACATTGCCCTCGACATATTGCACTACCCCCGAATGGGCCGAGATGACCTGCTGCGCCGGCGCGAGCGTGGGAACGCACCCCGCCGTTATCATCAAGGCTAAAAACGATTTGGAGGGGACGAAACTCATGACTGCCTCCCTTGTGACAACTACGCTACCCTTAAATCCGACGGGTGTCAACCCGGCTACGTTACAAAACCTGACCGCGATGGTGAAACTTATTTTGCCGCCGTGCGTCGCGCTGCTCTTCGCGGGCCTGCTGGCTGCCCAAATTCCCGCCACCGACATCCGGAACACTTACACGCCCGGAACCGACACGCACTTCTCCGCGCCCAAATTCTCATCGGCCGCTGATTGGGAGATGCGCCGGGACAAGCTCCGGAGGCAGATTCTTTCATCGGCCGGGCTCAATCCCCTCTTCGACCGCACTCCCCTGCATCCGCAGGTCTTCGGCAAGTTGGAACGCCCCGACTACACGGTCGAGAAAGTCCTGATCGAAACCTTGCCCGGCTACTACCTCGGCGGCAACCTCTACCGCCCAACCGGCCGCACCGGACGCCTTCCCGGCATCGTTTCTCCCCACGGGCATTGGGCGTACGGCCGGCTCGAAAACTCCGAGATCGCCTCCGTCCCGGCCCGCTGCATCAACCTGGCCCGTCTCGGATTCGTCGTCTTCAGCTACGACATGGTCGGCTACAACGACACCTTACAAACCCCACACGACTTCGGTGGTCCCCAGGAAGCCCTCTGGTCCTTCGGCCCGCTCGCCCTTCAGCTTTGGAACTCGCTCCGCGCCGTCGATTTCCTTTCGAGCCTTCCCGATGTCGACCCGCAACGCATCGCCGCCACCGGCGCTTCCGGCGGCGCCACCCAAACCCTCCTGCTTCAGGCCATCGACCCGCGCATCCGCTGGTCCGCGCCCGTGAACATGATCTCCTTCATCATGCAAGGCGGCGGAGAATGTGAAAACGCCCCCGGCCTTCGCGTCGGAACGTCCAACGTCGAAATCGCCGCTCTCGCCGCGCCCCGGCCCATGATCATGGTCAGCGATACCACGGACTGGACCCGCAACACCCCCCGCGAAGAGTTCCCCGCCGTCCATGCCATCTACGAACTCTACGGCGCCGGCGACGCCGTTGAAACCGTCCAGTTCGAGGCCCAACACAACTACAACAAAGAAAGCCGCGAAGCCGTCTACCGGTTCTTCGCCAAACGCATTCTCGCCGACCCCAACGCGGCGTCCCTTACCGAAAAACCTTCTCACGTACCCATGCCCAACGAGTTGCTCGCGCTCCAAGGGCGCACCCTTCCCCCCGGAGCGCTCGACTACGCCGGCCTGTTCTCGCTTTGGAAGAAGATGAGCCAGGCCCAGCGCCAGGCCGAGGACCCGGCCCAGTTACGCGCCTCGCTGCAAGCCTCCATCGGCGTCGAATGGCCGGCGCACGTGGACAAGGACGGCGCCGGCAAGAAACTGGTGCTCGGCCGCGAAGGCTTCGGGGACCGGGTTCCGGCCATCTGGATCCCCGGACCGCAACCGGGCGTCGCCGTGATCGTCCACCCCGACGGCGCCGAAGCAGCCCGCCACGATCCGGACGTGGAACGCATCCTCAAAACCGGCTGGTCCGCACTGCTGATCGACGCGTTCCAGACCGGATCGGCCGTCGCACCCCGCGACCGCTCCGGAAAATACTTCACCACCTTCAACCTCACCGACGACGCCAACCGCGTCCAGGACATCCTCACCAGCCTCCGCTACCTCCAGCAGCAGGGCCGCGGTCCCATCCAGCTCTACGGCTTCGGCAAAGCCGCCCTCTGGGCCCTGTTCGCCGCCGCTACCGCCGAACTCCCGGTTCGACTCCACGCCGATCTCGCCGGCTTTCAAGGAACCGACAAAGAGTTCGTCGACCAGTTCAACGTCCCCGGCATCCAGCGCGGAGGTGGGCTGGACGCGGCTCTTCGCTTGACCAAGGACGAGAGAGTCAGTACGGGAAACTGAGAACTTATGAATCGTACCTGTGCCTTCGCCGTCGCCCGGGTTGCGCTCCTCCTCTCCGCCTCCTCATTCGCCCAGTCCCCGCGTCACAATGAAGCCAACGGCCTCGAATATCGCCTGATCGGGCCGTTTCGCGGCGGCCGGTCCCTCACCGCCACTGGAATTCCCGGAGATCCGGCAACGTACTACTTCGGCGCGGCCGGAGGCGGCGTCTGGAAATCCGTCGACGGCGCCAATACCTGGAAGCCCATATTCGATCACGAGGGATCCGCTTCCATCGGAAGCCTCGCCGTGGCCCCCTCCGACCCAAACACCATCTACGTAGGCACCGGCGAGGGTTGCATTCGCGGCGACGCGGCCGAGGGCGATGGCGTCTATAAGTCCCTCGACGGCGGCGCAACGTGGAAAAACATCGGCCTCAAAGATACCCGCGCGATCGGCAAAATCATCGTCAACCCCAAGAACCCCGACATCGTTTTCGTCGCCGCGCTCGGCCATGTGTTCGGCCCGAATCCCGAGCGCGGCGTATTTCGCACCACCGACGGCGGCAAAACCTGGAACAAAGTCCTCTACGTCGATGACCACACCGGCGCCATCGACGTTGTCTTCGACCCCAACAACCCCAACATCCTCTTCGCCGCAACCTGGCAGGTCTACCGCACCCCCTGGACTCTCTCAAGCGGCGGCCCCGGTAGCGGCCTCTACCGTTCCGCCGACGGCGGCAGCACTTGGAAACGCATCACCGAAGAGCAGGGCCTTCCCAAAGGCCCGTACGGAAAGGTCGGCGTCGCCGTCGGCGCCGATTCGCACCGCGTCTACGCCCTCATCGAGGCCAAGGACAACGGCGGCCTCTACCGCTCCGACAATGGCGGCGCGAAATGGGAACTGGTCAATCCCGAACATCGCCTCGTCCAGCGCGGCTGGTACTACATGCACGTCGTCGCGGATCCAAAGGACCCCAACAAGCTCTACGTGATGAACGTCGAGTTCCTCCGCTCGATTGACGGCGGCCACACGTTCTCGAAAATCCGCGTGCCGCACGGCGACAATCACGGTCTCTGGATCGACCCCACCAACACCGGCCGCATGGTGGAAACCAACGACGGCGGCGCCACCGTCACCCTCGACGGCGGCACGACGTGGACGCGCGAGGACAATCAACCCACCGCCCAGTTCTATCACGTCATCGCCGACACGCGCTTCCCCTACTACATCTACGGCGCCCAGCAGGACAACACCACCGTCGCCATCGCCAGCCGCGGCCCGCACGGCAGCATCGATCGGCCGGACTGGTACAGCGTCGGAGGCGGCGAATCGGGCTATATCGCCCCGGACCCGCGCGATCCCGACATCGTGTACGCCGACGGCTATCAAGGCACCATTACCCAGTTCGACAGGAAAACCCACTTAACGCGCGAAATCACCGTGTTCCCCGAATTAACCGACGGCGAAGGCGCGGCCGGCCTAACCCACCGCTTCCAGTGGACCGCGCCGCTCATGCTTTCTCCTCACGATCCAAACACGCTCTATCACGCCGGCGAACGCCTGTTCAAAACCACCGACGCCGGTATGCACTGGACCGCCATCAGCCCGGACCTGACTCGCAATGACAAAAGCAAGCAGATCCCCTCCGGCGGCCCTGTCAGCATCGACGACACCGGAACCGAATACTACGACACAATCTTCGCCCTCGCCGAATCCCCGCTCGAAAAGGGCCTCCTCTGGGCCGGCACCGACGACGGCCTGGTGCAGATCACCCGCGACGGCGGCAAAACCTGGACCAACGTCACTCCCAAGAACCTCCCCGCCTGGAGCCGCATCAGCCAGATCGACGCCTCCCCACATGACGCCGGTACCGCCTACGTCGCCGTAGACCGCCATCAAAACGACGACCCGCTGCCTTACGCCTACAAGACCACCGACTACGGCCAGACTTGGACCAGCATCACCGACGGCATTCCGAGCGGCGCTTTCCTCCGCGCCGTGCGCCAGGACCCCGTCCGCAAAGACCTGCTCTTCGCCGCAACGGAAAAGGGTGTTTTTGTTTCATACAACGACGGTGGGAAATGGGAGCCCCTACAGTTGAACCTGCCCATGACGCCCATCCACGATCTGATCGTCAAGGACAACGACCTCGTCGTGGCCACCCACGGCCGCTCGTTCTGGATTCTCGACGACATCGCCCCGCTCCGCCAGCACACCGATACGGTGGCCAACGAGGACCTCCATCTCTACCAGCCCTCCCCGGCGTTCCGCCTCCATTCCGGCCACGGATTCCCATCGCCCTTCGCCGGACAGAACCCGCCCGGCGGAGCCGTCATCTATTTCTCGGTGAAGAAGGCGCCCAAGGAGGCAAAGCTGGAGATTCTGGACGCGCAGGGGAAGCTGGTGCGCGAATACTCCACCGCCCGCCTGGTGCCGCAAACCCAACCGCGCGACCCCGACGACCCCAAGCCGCACAAGGAACTCGAGATCAAGCCCGGTTTGAACCGCTTCGTCTGGAATCTCACCTACCGCGACCTCGCACCCCGCGTGCCCGGCTACTATCTGTGGGACTACGAAGAGGGTGCTCACGGCCCAATGGCCCTCCCCGGAAACTACCAGGTCCGCCTTACCGTCGACGGCAAAACCGCCACCGCGCCGCTCGAACTGAAACCCGATCCGCGAATCCATGCCTCGCTCGCGGACCTGAGGAAACAGTTCGACATCCTCATGGAGATCCAGGACCAACTCAAACGCGTCTACACGACGGTGAACAGCATCGCCAGCGTCCGCGCCCAACTGGCCGGCTTGAAACAGCGCATCGCGGGCACGCCGGCCGAATCGCTGGCCGCCGCAATCGACGCTCTCGACGAAAAGCTCAAAGCCGCCGAAACCCCGCTCATCAACCGCCAGGTCGCCGCGAGCGAGGACTCACTCAGCTATCCGCTCGGCCTCGACGGCCAATGGGCCTACCTGGCGGCCATGATCAACGACCACGCCGATGCGGCGCCCACCGAGGCCTCGATCAAGGCGTTCGAAAAACTCAAGAGCGAGACCGACGAACGCCTCCTGAGCTGGACTGTGCTCAACAAACAGGACCTCCCGGCTTTCGACAAAACCGCGCAGAAGGACGGCGTCGGCGCCGTGTTTGTCGGCGCGGGCCCAAAGTAGCCGCGCAGCCGGCCCCCTCTCGCCTAGTGGCGGAAATGCCGCATCCCGGTGAATACCATCGCCAGGCCTAGCCGGTCCGCGGCGGCGATCACATCGGCATCGCGCACCGAACCGCCCGGCTGAATCACCGCAGTGATGCCGTGCTTCGCGGCTTCCTCGACACCGTCGGGAAACGGGAAGAACGCATCGGAGGCCAGCACCGTGCCTTCGAGCGGCAGCACGGCCTTCATCGCGCCCACCTTCACGGAATCGACCCGGCTCATCTGCCCCGCGCCCGCGCTCACGCTTTGCCCGGCCCGCGCATACACGATCGCGTTCGACTTCACGTGTTTCACCACCTTCCAGCCGAACTCGAGCGCCGCCCACTCTTCCTCCGTCGGAGCCCGCTGCGTCTTCACCTGCGCCGCCGCACGGTCTAATTTCCCCGTATCGGCCGTCTGCGCCAGGTACCCGCCCGAAATCGACTTCACCACCAGTCCCGGCGCGGCTGGTTGCTTCACTTCAAGCAACCGCAGGTTCTTCTTCCCTGCCAGCGCGCTCCGCGCCTCGGCCGAATAACCCGGCGCGGCGATCGCCTCGACAAACAACTTCGCCACCTCGGCCGCCGTCTCGCCGTCCAGTTCCCGGTTGAACGCCAGCACGCCGCCAAACGCCGAAATCGGATCCGCTTCGAGCGCCTTCAAGTAGCTCTCAACCAACGTCGCCTGCTCGGCGCATCCGCACGGATTCGTGTGCTTGATGATCGCCGCCGCCGGTCCCCGAAACTCCTGGATCAACTGCCACGCCGCATCGAGATCGACGAGGTTGTTGTAGGATAGCTCCTTCCCTTGAAGCTGCCTCGCCCCGGCGATACCGTCCGCCGCGGCCGCATACAACGCCGCGCTCTGGTGCGGATTCTCGCCATAGCGCAGCGCCAGCGTCCGCGGAGCGCGAATATCGAGCGTCGCGGGCAGCGGCTCCGGCGCCACACCCACCTGCTCCAGCTTCAACGAAATCGCCCGGTCGTAAGCCGCCGTCGTCGCAAACGCCCGCTTCATCAGCCGCCAGTGCGTCGCCTCGCTCAGCGCTCCGCCCTTAGCCCGCATCTCCTCGAGCAGTCCCGCGTAGTCTTCCACCGTTACCACCACCGCCACATCCTGCCAGTTCTTCGCCGCCGCGCGGATCATCGTCGGCCCGCCGATGTCGATGTTCTCGATCAATTCTTCGAGCGGCGCATCCGCCCGCGCCGCCACTTTCTCAAACTCGTACAGGTTCACCACCACCATGTCGATGCGCGGGATCCCGTGCCGCTCGATCGCCTCCATGTGCTCCGGCTTCGAACGCATCGCAAGAATTCCTCCGGCCACGCGCGGATGGATCGTCTTCACGCGCCCATCCAGCATCTCCGGGAAGCCCGTCAACTCCGCTACCTCCCGCACCGGAACTCCGGCCGCCTGAATCGCACGATAGGTTCCGCCGGTGGAAACAAGCTCGACGGACAGCTCATGAAGGCCGCGCGCAAACTCCGCGATGCCCGTTTTGTCAGTGACGCTCAACAGCGCTCGTTGAATTGCTGGCATTATCATAATCATTGTGTCCCATCCAGTAACTTTGATTCCAGGAGACGGTATCGGTCCCGAAGTGGCGGAGGCGACAGTACGCGCCGTCAACGCCACCGGGGTCGCAATTGATTGGGAGCGCGCCGAATTGAACGCGGAAATTATCGCGCGCTCCGGTCAGGTGCTCCCCCCTCATGTGATTGACTCCCTCGAGAGCACGCGCACCGGCCTGAAAGGCCCCGTAACAACTCCCATCGCCGGCGGTTTCCCCAGCGTCAACGTCGCCCTCCGCAAACGGTTCGACCTTTACGCCAACATCCGTCCCGTGCGCGGCCTCCCAGGCCTGAAAACCCGCTTCAACGATGTCACCATCGACATGGTCATCTTCCGCGAGAACACGGAGGACCTTTACTCGGGCCTTGAACACGAAGTGGTCAAGGACGTCGTCACCAGCCTCAAGGTCATCACCCGCACCGCCTCGCTCCGCATCGCGCACCAGGCGTTCAAGTACGCCAAAACCAACGGCCGCCACAAAGTCACCGCCGTGCACAAGGCGAACATCATGAAGCTCGCCGACGGGCTGTTCCTCCGCTGCTGCCGCGAAGTGGCCGAACTCTACCCGCAGATCGAATACCAGGAACTCATCGTCGATAACGCCTCGATGCAGCTTGTCATCCGGCCCCAGACCTTCGACATCCTCCTGCTCCCCAATCTCTACGGCGACATCGTTTCCGACCTTGCGGCCGGCCTCGTCGGCGGCCTCGGCGTCGTTCCCGGCGCCAACATCGGCGAGCGTCACGCGGTGTTTGAAGCCGTGCACGGAAGCGCCCCCGACATCGCCGGCAAAGGCATCGCCAACCCTACGGCCCTCATGCTTTCGGCCGTGATGATGCTCACCCACCTCAAGGAAAAAAACGCGGCGGATCGTCTCCTCGCCGCCATCGAAGCCGTCTACGCCGAGAAAAAACATCTCACCGCCGACGTCGGCGGCACGGCGGGCACGGACGAGTTCACCAACGCGGTCGTAAGCAAGCTCCAAGACTGAGCGCGACGCTCGCGCCCCCATGGCCAAGCGCATCGTACTCGCCACCTGGGGCTCGCTCGGCGACCTTCATCCCTACCTCGCCGTCGCTCTCCGCCTCGCCGCCCGCGGCCACGAACCCGTCGTCGCCACCAGCCGCATTCATCGCGCCAAGGTCGAGCGCGAAGGCATCCGCTTCGCCCCGCTCGGCCCGCACCTCGAACCCACCGAAACCGAACTGCTCCGCCGCGCCATGGACCCCCACCGCGGCTCCCAGTTTCTCATTCGCGACCTGCTCTACCCCTACACGAAGTCCGCCGTGCGCGAAGCCCTTGAAGCCATCGAAGGGGCCGATCTCGTCCTCACCCACACCGTCGCCTTCGGCGCCCAACTCGCCGCCGAGAAAACCGGCATCCCGTGGCTCTCCGGCAACCTCGCCCCCGCCGGTTTCTTCTCCGCTTACGATCCGCCCGTGCTTCCCCCGTTCCCCTGGATGGGCCGTCTCTACGCCCTCGGTCCCTTCGTCGGCCGCGCGATGCGCGCCCTGGGCCGCTCCGTTACCCGCCGCTGGCTCGCCCCCATCCGCGCCGCCCGCGCCGAACTCGGCCTCCCGCCCGATCGCGACCCGCTCTTTGACTCCCAGTTCTCCCCCCGCGGCACCCTCGCGCTCTTTTCCCCGTTGCTCGGCCGGCCCCAACCCGATTGGCCACCCAAGGTCACCGTCACCGGCTTCGCCTTCTACGACCGCCAGCAACCCGAAATCCCTCCGCCCGCCGGTCTCGAACAATTTCTCGACTCCGGCGATCCGCCCATCCTCTTCGCGCTCGGCTCCGCCGCCGTCTTCGTAGCCGGTGACTTCTACCGTGAGAGCATCGAAGCCGCGCGCCTCCTCGGCCGCCGTGCGCTGCTGCTTGTCGGCGACGAAAGGGTAAACCCCATCCCCCGCCCTCTTCCGCCCGGCGTGGGC
>JAKAJI010000189.1 GCA_021813825.1 Acidobacteriota bacterium
TGCCCGTCCCAGGACGGAGCCACCAACTGGCAGGCAACCGCCTACGATCCCGCCTCCCATCTCTTCTACGTACAGGCGCTCGAAAGTTGCAGCATCTACTCCACCCTCGCCGCCGAATGGAGCGCCGGCCGCGGCTATCTCGGCGGCTGGCAGCGCACCGTCCCCGACGAGAGGCCGCAAAAGGTCCTCCGCGCCATCGACATCTTCACCGGCAGGACCGCCTGGCAGTTGCCTCAACCCACGCCGGGAGGTCCGAACTTCGGCGGCGTCCTCGCCACCTCTACCGGCCTGCTCTTCTTCTGTGAAGAGAGCGGCTCCTTCATGGCCGTCGACAGCTCCAACGGCCGCCCCCTGTGGAGCTTCCCGCTAAATCAATCCTGGCGCTCTTCCCCGATGACGTACCAATTCGACGGAACCCAATACATCGCCATCGCCGGCGGCCAAAGCATCTTCACCTTCGCCCTGCCCACCTCCCGAACTCGCTGAGGAATACCAGCCTCCGTCCCTTTCCGGACTCATCGCCGCACCACCTCCTACCTCACCCCCGCCCTCACCCCGCTCCCCCGCAAAAACTTCCCCAACTCCTCATACTCGTCCGTCGCAATGTAATCCACACCCTCCCGCTCCGCCGCCAACCACCGCGCCTTCGCCGCATCGAGCGACCCGAAGTCATACTCCATAAACCACCCGTTCGCCTCCATCTCCGCCTGAGGCGCACCGTCCAGCGTATAGAACCGTATATACAACCCATGCGCGTGCGCATACCGCACAAGTGTGCGAAGCCTCGCCTCGTCCGCCGCCGTCCACTCACCCGCTTCCCGCTGCCCGCCCGCCTCCACCACGCCCCACGGATTATTCCACCACCGCCGGTAATTCGTCGCCCCGCCTTCCACAATCTGCTCCGGCGCCATCGTCGCGTTCAGATGCCGCGCCGTCTTCACTGCTCCAAACAACAGCAGTCGCCCGCCCACCGGAACCATCTGCTCGAAATCTCGCTCCTGCGAATCCGCCTCCCCGGTCAGCACCAGCAGCGGACCCGCCTTCATCGGCGCAACCTTGCTTTCATCCTTCATCCGCTCCGCCGTGCACAACCACGGCTCGTACTCCTTCAGCAGTTTCCACACCGCCGCATGATGCGCCGCCTCGTCCGTCTTGAAATCCAGGTTCAGCGTCACCAGTGGCCAGTCCCCGTGGTCGCCCTCCTTTAGCGCACGCTCCATCAGCGGCCTTATCTTTTCGAAAAAATACTCCCGCATCGAAGGCTCCTCTCCCGTCACATGCTTGCCCCCGTGCGTCACTAAGGACCGCGACTGCCCCGTCTTCGGATCCGTGTACCACGCCAAATCCTGCTCAATCGCCACCGGCGTCCCCGCGCTCAGCGCCCGGTCCACCCGGTTCGCCCATCGCCCGTCGTACGGATAGCAATTGTGCGCATCCATCTCGCTCCGCGCCCCGGGAGCCACCACCGCCTGCCCAAACACCGAGCCGGCCACCAGACCCAACACAACAGTTAGTCGCATGCTTGCTTATCTATCATCCTTCCGCCGCGTCTGCACAACACAGCCCCGTTCCAAAAATAGCAGGCTTCACTTCGGACCCTCCGGTGTAAAATACCTCCAGGCCGGGAGAGGCAGTGGCAGGATTATCCTGGTCCGTCCGGCATCCCGGTCCATGGTCAAAAAGGAGTAAAGCACCATGTCCGAGGAAAACAAAAAAACCTGCCGGCGCCTGCTCGAAGAAGCCTGGAATCAAGGTCTCCTCAAAGCAGTCGACGAAACCGTTTCATCAAGCTGCCGCCTCCACGACGCAGCCTTTCCTTCTCTCGCGCTTGGCGCCGAAAACTACAAACGCCACATTCAGATGTGCCGGGAAGCGTTTCCGGACCTCGCCTTTTCCATCGATGACGTCATCACCGAGCGCGATGAAGTCGTCATCCACTGGACCGCCCGCGGCACGCACCGGGGAAAATTCCTCGGCGCGGACCCCACAAACCGTTCGGCCATCGTCTCCGGCACAACCATCCATCGCCTGAAAAACGGCAAAATCCTCGAACTATGGGCCGACTGGAACCTCCAGTCGCTCCTCGATCAACTCGGCCTCGGCATGACGCAATCCGAAGCTAACAAGGCCCTCGCCCGCCGTTTCCTCGAAGAAGTCTGGAACCGGAAAAAGCCTGAGATGATCTCCCACTTCGTCGCCGAAGATCTTGTCAGATACACGCCGGACGGCACGCAGCGCGGCCTCCAGGGCTTGCGGGACGACTATCACACCTACGTTTCCGCCTTCCCCGATGCCCACATCCAGGTCGACGACGCAATGTGCGACGGCGACCGCGTAGCCCTTCGCTGCACCGTCACCGGCACGCAGAGAGGCAAGCTGGGTGACCATCCGGCGAGCGGCAAACCCATCCGCCTTCCGCTCCTGACTACGCTGCGAATCGCCAACGGCAAGGTCGTTGAACAACACTCCGTTTGGGACCGGCTCGAAATGATGCAGCAGATCGGCGCCGTCCCGGCTTCGATGCGCGTCTCCCGGGCCCAGGCCTGACCCTTCCCGCAACGCTACTTCACGGACTTCGGCCGGAACATCTTGCCGGCCGAGTCCGTCACAAACCGCCGCGGCGCCAGCCGCTGCAACTCCACAAACGCGTTGTTCTTGAATCCGTGAATCACCGAAGCCTTCCCTTCGGCCAACGCCCGCAAACCCAGCAGCGCCACGTCTCGCGCCGAAGCGCCCTTGCCCTGCGCCGGCGCGCCCGCCACTTCGTGAAACTCGCTCTCCGTCTGCCCCGGACAAAGCGCGCACACCTTCACCCCATACCGCCCGGCTTCGTGCGCCAACCCCTCCGCGAACAGCAAGTCAAACGCCTTCGTCGCCGCATACGTCGAAATGTACGGCACCGCCTGGTAGGCAGCCGTCGACGACAAAATCAGAATCGACCCGCTCCGCCGCTCGATCATCGCCGGCAGAAACATCTGCGTCAGGTGCACCACCGCCAGGCAGTTCACCCGAATCATGTCCAGCTCCCGCTGCGGCGCGTTCCGGTGAAATTCCCCGTACACCCCAAACCCCGCGTTGTTAACCAGCAGCTCAATCTCCAGCCGCCGGTCCCTCGTGAACGAGTGAATCCGCTCCGCCGCATCCGCCTTCGCCAGGTCTGCCGTCACAATCTCGACGCTCACCCCGTTCAGTGTTCGCAGCCTCGTCGCCAGCTCATCCAGCCTCTCCCGCCGCCGCGCCGTCAGCACCAGGTTCGTCCCGCCCGCCGCCAGCGCCGTCGCCAACTCCACCCCGATCCCCGCGCTCGCCCCCGTCACCAGCGCCCACTTGCCTCGCCACGTCTCGATCATCGGGGCCTCTTACAGAAAGTTCCGCAAATATCGCCCGCTCTGCCGCAGCGACTTCTCCCGCAACTCCCGCGTCTTCTCATACGCCCGGTCCTCCACCTCAATGCACACCGGCCCGTCGTACCCCGTGTCCATCAACACCGAACAAAACTTCCCCCATTCGATCTCTCCCAGCCCCGGCAGCTTCGGCGTGTGAAACTCCAGCGGATGCGCCATGATCCCCACCTGGTTCAGCCGCGCCCGGTCGATCCGCACGTCTTTCGCGTGCACATGCACCAGCCGCGAAGCAAACTCCTGCATCGGCTCCAGGTAGTCCATCTGCTGCCACACCATGTGCGAAGGATCGTAGTTCAGCCCGAAATTCTTACTCGGAATCCTCTCAAACATCCGCCGCCAGATCGCCGGCGTCGTGGCGAGGTTCTTCCCGCCCGGCCATTCGTCCGCCGTGAACGCCATCGGACAATTCTCGATCCCCACCTTCACGCCGTTATCCTCGGCAAACGCGATGATCCCCGGCCACACTTTCTCAAACCGCGGCCAGTTCTCCTCCACGCTCTTCTTTGAGTCCCGCCCGATGAACGTGTTCATCACGCCCACCCCCAGCTTCCGCGCCGCCTCGATCACTTTCCGGATATGCGCCTGGTACACCGCGGCCTCCGCCTCATCCGGCGCCAGCGGATTCGGATAATACCCCAACCCGCTGATCCCCACGCCCGTCTCCTCCACCAGCGCCCGGATCCGCTCCACCCCCGCCTCATCCAGCGCCGTCACATCAACGTGCGTCACCCCGGCGTACCGCCGCTCCGCCTTCCCCGCCGGCCAGCACATCACCTCAACGCAATCGAACCCCTCCGCCGCCGCGAACCGCATCACCTCTTCGAGCGTCGCCTCGGCCAAAATCGCACTCACAAATCCCAGCTTCATCGAATCAATCCTCTCCCTCCCAATTCACCCGCTCCGAACCCCCAATGTAACGCGCATCGCCGCCTCGCCAGCGCCCGCCCCCGTCTCCCTACTTTCGAAAGCGCGGCCGGACAAAACAATACACCGTGTACTTGATTTCGCTCCAACTCCGTTCATGCACACTCGATCCGGGAAGAAGCGGTCGATTCACCGGCATCACCTTTATCCGGACGCGAATCGACCGTCTGTGCCCGGTCAGCTCACGCGAGATCAGAAACTCATCGTCCCGAAATCGCCGGTTCGACGTCTCGACCACAGGCGCCCCGGCGCCCGTCTCTTCCTTAGGATTCGAATACAAACACATGTTCGATCCGGCCAGGTACCATATACCCGCCAACTTCCACCGCAGCTTTCGCGTATCGGATACATAAACCTCGGCTCTCTGGTCCGGGTAGGAATAGTCCAACTTACGTCGAAGCAGCACTCCCACGTTGTCGCGCCGTAACTTCAGAGTAAATTCCGACCCAACTTTAGTAACTCGCCCGCTGTCGCTCTCGGCCGGATAAATGGTCTTGCCATTCAAGGTGTCAACGCCCAACTCATATCGGGACACAATCGTGTACGGCGCCGAACCCTCCGTTGCACGATAATCATGCGCCCGTTCAGACGCAACATCGCCTACCTTCAGTTCATCGGTTTCGATCAACGAAGCCGCCGGCAGCCCATACCAATAAGCGATCGTTTCATAGTGCTCGGTAGAATCGTCCCTGCCGCCATGCTCTAAGCACACAACCGCGTTCTTTCCAAATGGCATCAGATCGCCCAACAGAAACCGGTAACCGGATTCGATCTTATCTTCCTCATTGACGGCGAACTTCGCGCCCCGCGCCCCAACCGGATGCCCGGCAAAAGGTAATGTCATGTTCTCGCCGCCCCAGTAATCGCCTCCGCCCGCCCATTCTTCCGTTCCCGTTCCTTGTGCCTGCGGCGTGCGGCTATCGTCAAAGAAAAACCGCGGATCTCCTTCGAGCGTGGTCAAGTTCGCCGCATGGGAAAAAATGAACGACGTCCCAACCAGGCTCCCCGACCACCCCTCCGCGCCTTCCTCGCCGCGTGTGTCGAGTAAGATCAGATCCTTTCCCGGTACCGGCGTTGGCGTGTCGCGATAAGTTGCGTGAAAGTACGAGAGCCGGTTCGGCCGCTCGCCCAAAGGCAGTGTGCGGACGTACCATTCGACGCCGGAGACCTGCCGCCCCGCGCCGGCCAATTCAACGCGTGCCGACCGGAAAAATGGCATCGGGAAATAGCACGCAAGATAGACGCGAGTTGCCGTAAACCGTATATTCACCGGGAACGCTTTCACCAGGTACTCGCGATTTGTCCTGTTATACAGCGTGCCGGCACCATAGAACAGGCTGATCGGAGCATCGATGGATGGATGCTCCCGCCCGTCCCACGTGACGCGAAGATGAACATTCTGAAATGCGGCCGCCTGACTCCGGTCAATCGAGAAGGTCAGGACGCGGATCACGGCGCCTCGCTTCAGAGTTACAGCCGTCGCAGCCCCGGCCGTGGGAACATCCACCGTCCCCTTCATCTCTGTCGCGCCGGCCTTCGGAGCAATATCGCTACCGGCCCGGGAAATCAGATCCAGCACGTCGCCGCCGGGCACAGTCCTCTCATTCCAACTCCGAAGCGGGCGGGAGAGCGGCGTGCCCGGTACAAACTGGTCATAGATGTAATACCCGGTCCCATAATGCGTTCGCGTATAGGCAAGCTGAAGGCTTCGTTTGAACCCGATCGGAGACCAGATCAGATCCGCGCCCTTCGTTGTAGTCCAGGTGTAATTCAGTGGCGGCGGGAATGGCGCTTGCGGCAGGAACACGGACAATGGGTTTGGATGAATCGGGTCCGCCGTACTCGTTTCCTCGACGACGTTGTCAACGCCATCCACGACAAAATGCCACGGGCTGCCGTGCCAGTGGTTGAAGCGGCTGAAGACAAGGATTCCCGCCCCTTCCACATCGAGCGTCACGTTGAACGCACCACTAACTTGATAAAGAAAATGCGAAGCATCGGCTCCCTCATTCCCACCCGCCCTGTCGTAAGTGCTCCGCATATACGCGCGCATTCCGATTCTTTGTTCCGCCCACCGCCCCCATTCCCGGTACGCGTCAAGCCCAACGGGAATCCCCCGAGCCGCGCCTGATTCCGCCCTCTGGCCCCAAGCCATCGCCGGCGCCAGCAATAGCACACACATCGCCAACGTCGCCTCAATGATCG
The DNA here is from genome assembly GCA_021813825.1 of Acidobacteriota bacterium. Lineage (GTDB taxonomy): Bacteria > Acidobacteriota > Terriglobia > Bryobacterales > Bryobacteraceae > JAJYKC01. Next base: position 6,534 of record JAKAJI010000189.1, read on the forward strand.
CCTGGTACCCTCTCGTCTCGCTCCGCGTTTCCCCCTCCTGGCTTCTTACTTCTCGCTTCCGGCTTCTTCCCTTTCCTCCACCCTCACGCCCATCCCCCACCGCGGCCGCAGCGTCACCCTCGCCTCCGTCTCCACCTTCTGCCCCTCCACCAGTCGCGCCCGCCACTTCTGCGCAATCGCCGCCAGCACCAGCGTCCCTTCCATCCACGCAAACCGCTCCCCAATGCACTGCCTCGTCCCGCCCCCGAACGGAAAATACGCAAACTTCGGCCGCTTCTCCCGCTCCTCCGCCGCAAACCGCTCCGGCACAAACCGCTCCGGCTCCGGCCACCACCGCGCATCCCGGTGCACCACCCACTGGCTCATCGCTATCACCGAACCCGCCGGCACAGTCCACTTCCCCAACCGGTACTCCCCCGGACTCATCCGCCCTACGCTCCACGCCGGCGGATACAACCGCATCGCCTCCGCCAGCACCATCTCCGCATATCCCAGCCGCGGCAAATCCTCAAACCCCGGCGCACGCCCGCCCAGCGCGTCCACCTCCTCGTGCAGCCTCCGCTCGCACTCCGGGTTCTGGCTCAGCAAATAAAACGCCCACGTCAGCGCGTTCGCCGTCGTCTCGTGCCCCGCCAGCATCAGCGTCATCGCCTCGTCGCGCACCTGCCGGTCGCTCATCCGCTCGCCCGTCTCCTCATCCACCGCCTCGAGCAGCATCGACAGCAGATCCCCCTGGTCCGCCCCGCTCGCCCGATGCTCCCCGATGATCCGGTACACAGTCCGGTTCAGCCGCCCCATCGCGCGCTGGAAAACCTTCGCGCTCCCGAACGGCAGCCAGCCCAGATACTGCGAGCCCGGAATCAGTAGCGTGTGAAACTGCGCCAGAATATCGTTCAGCGCCGCGCCGATCTCGTCCGCCTCGCCCTCCACATCCGCGCTGAACAGCGTCTCGCCCACAATCCCCAGCGTCAGCCGCATCATCTCCCGATGCAGATCCACCGTCTCCCCGTCGCGCCACCGCTCCCGCGCCGCCACCGCCCGCCGCACCATCGCCGCCGCATACCCCGCCAGCCGCTCGCGATGAAACCCAGGCTGCGAAAGCCGCCGCTGCCGCAGGTGAAACTCCCCGTCGCTCGTCAGCAGACCCTCGCCCAGCAGCACCTTCAGCCGGTGCAGCGCATGGCTCTTCACAAACTGCCGCTGGTCCGTCACCAGCACCCCGCGGATTAACTCCGGATCGCTCACCAGGTAAGTCCGCTGCACCCCCAGCCGGAAATACGCCACGTCCCCGTACTCCCGCGCCACCCGCTCGAAAAACAGGTTCGGACCCTTCCGGAACTCCGGCAGGAGTCCTAGCGGCGAGCGCGAACGCGGACCCGGCGGCCGTTCCATCGCCTCAGCCCCGCGTCTCGAGCGTCGCGATCGCCTGTGCCTCCGCCGACCGTCCTTCCCCCACCGGCCCCACCTTCTCCGCCGTCTTGAACTTCACCGAAACCCGCTCCACCGCGATTCCCAGCGTCCCCGCCAGCCTCTCCCGGATCGCCAGCCGGAAATCCTTCAGCTTCGGCCGTTCCAGTATCACCGTGCTGTCCACGTTCACAATCTCGAAGCCCGCCTCGCGCGCCATCCGGCAAGCCTCCCTCAGCAACATCAGCGAATCCGCGCCCTTCCACCGCGCGTCCGTATCCGGAAAATGCATCCCGATGTCGCCCAGCGCCGCCGCCCCCAATATCGCGTCCGTAATCGCGTGACTCAGCACGTCCGCGTCCGAGTGCCCTTCGAAGCCGAACTCGCTCGGCACCGTGATCCCGCCCAGAATCAAAGGACGCCCCGCCGCAATGCGATGCACGTCCCAGCCCAGACCCATCCGGACCGGGCTCATTCTCTCGGACTCTGCGCCAGCTCTTCGGCGTGGAACAGCCGCGCCAGGTCCATATCCGAAGGCCGCGTGATCTTTATGTTGCGGTCGCTCCCCGCCACCACGCTCACGTCCACCTTCTCCAGCCTCTCCACCAGGCTCGATTCGTCCGTCCCAGTGAAGCTGTCCTGCCGCGCCTGCTCGAACGCCTCCATCAACAGGTCGTACCGGAACACCTGCGGCGTCTGCGCCAGCACGAGTTTTTCCCGCGGAATCGTCGCCCGGATCTTGTTCAGGTGAACCTGCTTCACCGTGTCCACCGGAACGATGCCCACAATCGCCGCGCCCGTCTGCGCCGCCATCGCCACCACTTTTTCAATCGTGTCGATGTCGATGAACGGCCGCACCGCGTCGTGCACAGCCACCAGCGCGTCCCCTTCGAGCGCCAGCGCCGCCAGCGCATTCTCCACAGACTGCTGCCGCGACTCGCCCCCCTCCACCACCCGCACCGGCTTAGGAAACTTCTCCGCCG
>JAKAJI010000190.1 GCA_021813825.1 Acidobacteriota bacterium
ACAAGGTCATGAACCTGCAGATTCCGCGGTCGGCGACGATGACCGGTGGGCTGTATCTTTGGAAGGACGGACGCGAAGTGCCGGACACGATGGACGTGAGCCTGGAGCAGCCCGAGGAGTTGCTGGTTAGCTGGACGAGCGGTTTCGGCAACAACGACCTGGCCGTAAACGAAAGCATGCTTGGGACTGACGGCACATTGAGCCGCAACGCGCAGGTGCGCTACGCCCCGCAGAAGGTAAACCAGCCTGGCGTGCCGGAAATGCTGGGCACCACACGGACGCCGGCGACAGCGCACATGCAGAATTTTCTCGATTGCATCCGGACGGGCGCGGAGCCCAACTGCCCGTTCGACTTGGGCTACCGTGTCGCCATCGCGTGCCGGATGGCGGTGGAGAGCTACCGGCAAAAGCGGACTGTGCACTGGTCGGTGGAGCGGGAAGAGATCGTTTGAGCGCGGGACCGCGATGAATTTCGAGATCACTTCGGAGCAGGAACAGCTTCGTAGAAGCGTACGGGAGTTCGCCGAAGCGGAGGTGCGCCCGCATGTGCGCGCCTGGGACGAGGCGCAGACCTTTCCGCTTGAGGCGATCCGCAAGGCGGGTTCGCTCGGCTTCATGGGCGCGATCATCCCGGAGGAGTACGGCGGCGCGGGGCTTGGCTACATCGAGTACGCGATCGTCATCGAGGAACTGGCGCGCGTAGATCCGTCGGTCGGGCTGATCGTGGCGGCTCATAATTCTCTGTGCACAAACCATATTTATGTGGCGGGAAACGAAGAGCAGAAGCGGAAGTATTTGCCGAAGCTGGCATCGGGGGAGTGGGTCGGGTGCTGGTCGCTAACGGAGCCGGAAGCGGGCAGCGACGCGGCGGGCACACGCACGACGGCGATGCGCGAGGGCGATTCCTGGGTGCTGAACGGCGGCAAAACTTTCACTACGAACGCGCACTACGCACAGGTTTGCGTGGCGATGGCGGTGACGGACCGCAGTGCGTCCTCGCACGGCATTTCGGCGTTCATTCTTGAAGCGGGCATGCCGGGTTTTCGCGTCGGCAAAAAAGAAGACAAGCTAGGGATGCGCGCCAGCGCCACCGGCGAAGTGCTGTTTACCGATTGCCGGTTGCCTGCCGGGCAGATGGTGGGCAAGCCCGGCGAAGGGTTTGTCGACAGCCTGCGGATCCTCGACGGCGGGAGGATATCCATTGCGGCGCTGTCGGTGGGCATCGCGCAGGGCGCCTATGAGGCGGCGTTGAAGTATTCCAAGCAGAGAAAGCAGTTCGGCCGCCCCATCTCGGAGTTTCAGGCGATTCAGCACAAGCTAGCCGATATGGCTACCGCGATCGATGCCTCGCGGCTGCTGACCTACCGCGCCGGATGGATGAAGGATCAGGGGCGCCGCGTCACCCGTGAATCGGCGATGGCGAAGTTATTTGCCAGTGAGGCGGCCGTCGATGTAGCCAACGAGGCGCTGCAGATCCACGGCGGCTACGGATTCATCAAGGACTATCCGGTGGAGAAGTTCTACCGTGACGTGAAGCTGTGCACGATCGGCGAGGGAACCAGCGAGATCCAGCGCCTCGTGATTGCCCGCCAGCTTCTGAAGAGCGACTGAGTGAGCCCGAGAGAACTGGCGCGGAAGGCGACAATCATCGAGCGGCGGGGCGCGGAGGCTGCCGCGTTGATGCGCGAATTGTTCCCGCACACGGGACGCGCGAAGATTTATGGCGTCACCGGCGCGCCGGGCGCGGGCAAGAGCACGCTGGTAAACGCGATGACGGCCCAGTTGCGCTCCAATGGCCTGCGGGTTGGCATCATCGCTGTGGACCCGAGCAGTCCTTACACGGGCGGAGCGATTCTGGGTGACCGGATCCGGATGCAGGGCCACTACGCCGACGAGCAGGTGTTCATTCGTTCGATGGCGGCGCGCGGCGCCATGGGCGGCCTCGCCCCGGCTACGCTCGACATGGCGTTGCTGATGGACGCGGCCGGCATGGATGCGGTGATCGTCGAAACCGTCGGCGTCGGCCAGGATGAAGTGGACATTGCACGCCTGGCGGACGTGACGCTCGTGGTGCTGACTCCGGGGCTGGGGGATGACGTGCAGACGATCAAGGCCGGTATCCTGGAGATCGCGGACGTGTTTGTGATCAATAAGGCGGACCAACCCGGCGCCGAGAAACTGGAGCGTGAGCTGCGATCGAGCCTGACGTTGGGCGCTCGCCCTGATGGTTGGGAGGCGCCTGTAGTGAAGACCATCGCGAGCGAGGGGAAAGGTATCGCGGAGGTCTTCGAGGCGGCCGAACGGTATCTGGCGCGAGGTGCCGGTGTGGAACGTACCGAGCGGCACTGGCGCGAACGGCTGCGGGAGATGTACCGCGAAAGGCTGCTGGAAGCGTTGCCCGCCGAGGAACTCGATCGCGCGGCACGGGAAGTGGCGGCGCGGAGGGCCGACCCCTACGGCATCGTCGAAGCGTGGCTCGATGCCTGCGTCGCGAAGAAAAATCAGGAAACGGAAATCAGGAAATGAAGCCAACGATTGGAATCATCGGCGGCAGCGGGTTGTACTCGATGCCGGGATTTGAGGCACAGGAAGAAGTGCGGCTCGACACACCCTGGGGCGCGCCGTCGGAAGTCTACGTTACCGGACGGCTCGCCGGACGCGAAGTGGCGTTTCTGGCGCGGCATGGCAGGGGCCATCGCATATCGCCGTCCGAGTTAAATTTCCGTGCGAACATTTGGGGTATGAAATGTTTGGGCGTCGAGCGAATCATCTCGCTCAGCGCGGTAGGGTCGCTAAAGGAAGAGCACCATCCCCTCGACTTTGTTCTTCCGGACCAGTTTGTGGACCGCACCAGGGGCCGCATCTCGACGTTCTTTGGCGATGGCATCGTGGCTCATGTGGGGTTCGCGGACCCGGTTTGCCCTGAGGTGGCACGCACGGTTCAGGAAGCCGCGCGTGAAGCGGGGGTGAACGCGAAGTGGGGCGGGACGTATCTTTGCATGGAAGGTCCGGCGTTTTCGACGCGTGCGGAAAGCGAGTTGTACCGAAGCTGGGGCATGGATGTGATCGGGATGACGAACCTGCAGGAGGCGAAACTCGCGCGGGAAGCGGAACTTTGTTACGCCACAGTCGCAATGGTGACCGATTACGACTGCTGGCATCCGGATCACGACGCGGTGACGGTCGCCGACATCATTGCGAATTTGACCAAGAACGCGGCGAATGCCGCGCGGGTAGTGGCGCACGCTGTGGCGGCGATGCCCGCCGAGCGCCATTGCAAGTGTGGGTCCGCGCTGAAGCACGCGATCATTACCGACCCCGCGGTTGCGCCGGAGGCGACAAGGAAGAAGTTGGAGCCATTGCTTGCCAAGTACTGGCGCTGAAGACGCTGCGCGCCAGTTGCTGGAGTGCGCGCTTTCCGGCTGCGCGTGGCGCGAGGAAACTCTGGCGCGCGTGGCGGAGGGTGAGGGCAGCCAGTGGTTGTTCCGCATCGTCGCCGAGGGCCTCGCCGACCGCTTCGAACGCCGGCTGTGCGATGTCTATGCGGAGATGTTTGCCGAGGTGTTGGCGCGTCACACCGGGCTTCATGCGCTGCACTTACTCGAACGCTATCAGCGCGTGCGGCAGGTGCGGAAGTACGAAGGCGATGCGCATCAGGTGCGCGACGTGTTTGTGCTTTCGCGAGTCACGCTGGGGGCGGATATCGCGGTCACCAGTGTGCTGCTTGACGCGGCGCAGCGGAAGTTTCCGGGAGCACGGATCTGGCTGGCCGGTTCGCGTAAGAGTTGGGAGTTGTTTGCGGGCGCGGGTTGGGTGCACCACGCGGAGTTGGAATACGGGCGAAGGGCGGAGATTGAGTCGCGCCTGAAAGTCTGGCCTCGGCTGCGCGAGTTATGTGCGGTGGAGCGGAGTGTAGTGATCGATCCCGATTCGCGTCTGACGCAACTCGGTCTCCTTCCGGTCTGCCCGGAGGTGGAGTATTACTTCTTCGAGAGCCGTGGTTACGGCGGGGAAGGAAGGGATACGCTTGGCGCATTGGCGGCGCGGTGGGCGGAAGAGGTGTTCGGCGTCGCGGGTGCGCGGGCATGGATACAGCCTGTGGCGGCGGAGGTTGCGCGCAGCGGAGAAATCGCGGTAAGTCTTGGCGTGGGTGAAAATCCGGCGAAGAGAATGAGCGACGCTTTCGAGCGGGACTTACTCCGGTTACTGGCGGAGACCGGGCGGCGCGTGGTCGTGGATGAAGGGGCGGGTGGCGAAGAAGCGGTGCGAGTCAGGCGGGCGGCTGAGGCTGCAGGCGTGGAGACTTGGCGCGGGCCGTTTGCCGAGTTTGCAGAACGGATCCGGCGGAGTTTCTTATATGTCGGTTATGATTCGGCGGGAGGGCATGCTGCGGCATCGTTTGGCGTGCCGTTAGTTAGTATCTTCCTCGGCTATCCGTGCGAACGGATGTTTGAAAGATGGAGGCCGGACGGCCCGGGGCCAAAAGCGATTGTGCGCGGGGAGCCACGAGACGAGAAGCGCATCTGGCGAGAGACGCGCGACGCGGTGCAGGTAATGGCGCGGCCGTGAAGGCGGGCGGGTCACCGGGGAACGAATGTCAGAATGACATCCATAACATGGTCTCCCGCACCGTTCTCCAGCTTAGAGGAGAACTTCTCAAACTGGCGCGAATCGACCTTGCTGAAAAACTGCTGGAGAAATTCGTTGGGATAGGCGTAGTCCAGCGGATCGCCGCGATGCATCCGCCACTGGGTGCTGGCCTGAGTTCTGAGTGCCGGCGGCAAACCCTCGATGCGCAACTGCCCAAAGTGATAAAGGGGACCTTGAGTGACGGCAATCCGGAGATCCAGGGTTCTGGAGCTGTCGTGCAGGATGCGCTCGGGCGTGGCCGTCGCGTCAAGATAGCCGCGCCTCTTTAGCGGCAGTTCCATCTGCAAGATAGCGCGCTGAATCTCGCCCCAGCCGGCGACTTGCCCCTTGTTAAAGCTCGCCGCTCTCAGCATTGCGCTGGTGGGCAGATTCTCCCCTTCGAGTTGCACATCGCCCAGCGTGAACACGGGACCCTCATCGATGGCGACTGTCACGGCCACCAAGGTGGGGGAGGAACGTTGGAGGGAAATGCTCGAGAATCGCATGCGGTACATCCCTCGGTCCTCGTAGGCCGGCCGTATGTTGATCTCGAGTGTCTGGCGGAACCGATGCGGCGCGAAACGCTCCCCTTCGAGTGGACGTCCGATGAGCCGGATCAGATCGGCGGAACTTATCGCGTGCTCGCCGGTAAACGTGATCGAAGTGAGCTGCGGAAGGGTTTGGGGTTGGAATGAGACCAGCGACTTCGATGAGGATGTCAAGTCGGACTCGACCCGCGGCACAATGGGCTGCCCGTTCAAGCTTGCTTTCAGGTGCCGTTGAATCGCGTCAGCCAGGAACCGTTGCGCTGTGTCATCGACCGGTACCTTGTGATCGAAGGGTGGATACTGAGCGGTCAGCCAGCGCCAGGCTTCTTCTTCGTCGGCGCCAGGTACGTCAATGGCGGCTTCGATGAGTGGCTTCTGGTCAGCTAGGGCCAGGGTGAGTGCGTAGCCGTGATTCGGCCCGGCTGCATAGTGGCACTTCAGTGAGGTGAACAAGCCGCTTTCATTGAGTCTCTCGCAGGCTTGCTCGATTCCGGCCTTGTCAAGTGGGGCGCCGATGTGTAACCCGGCGATATCGAGTACGGTGCTTTCGGGGAGCGCCGTGCCATTGAGGGTGACAGATTCCAGTGGATAGAGATTGCCCTGGGCCTCAGCCGTTACCACGAGCAGACTGAGAGCGAGAATGACTCGAGACACGCGAGCCGGCGCCGGACCAGCGACGGCGCGCCGTACGGAGGGAAACCAGACGTTTGCGTTCGTAGAATGCATGCGCATTCCGGGCCTGATGACTTACTTTACATCCGAACCGGTGTGCAATGGCGGTTTGTCGGGCCGTTGACGTACGAGCCGGGGGCGTGCCACACTTCGAATAATTCCCGTTTGATATGGCCCACGCGACCCCTGTGCTCGATTTGTCCCTGGTGCGCCGGACAGGCGTGGCCGCATGAGCGAGATGGAGTGGCGCCCCCGGCACAATCCGTGGGCCGTGGCGTTAACTGTTACCTTGGCGACGTTCATGGAGGTGCTCGATAGCTCCATCGCCAACGTCGCGCTCCCGCATATCGCGGGCAACCTCTCGGCAAGTCAGGATGAGTCGGCGTGGGTGCTGACCAGTTATCTCGTATCGAACGCGATCGTTCTTCCGATCAGCGCGTGGCTGGCCACGCGGTTTGGGAGGAAGCGGTTCTACATGACCTGTGTCGCTCTGTTCGGCGCATCGAGTTTTCTCTGCGGTCTTGCGCCGAACCTGGGCATGCTGGTGTTTTTCCGAATTTTGCAGGGTTTTGGTGGCGGCGGGTTGGCGCCGAGTGAGCAGGCGATTCTGGCCGACACCTTCCCGCGCGAGAAACGCGGTATGGCGTTTGCCGTGTACGGCATGGCCGTGGTGGTGGCGCCGGCGATCGGCCCTACGCTTGGCGGCTGGATCACGGACAACTCGAGTTGGCGATGGATCTTCTACATCAACGTCCCGTTCGTGATCCTGTCGCTGTTCTTAAGTAGTCGCCTGGTCGAAGACCCGCCATACCTCGCCCGGGAGCGGGAGCGGAGCCGAGGTGTGAAAGTGGACTACATCGGACTGGGCCTCATCGCGCTGGGTGTCGGCACGCTACAGTTCGTGCTCGACAAAGGCCAGGAAGACGATTGGTTCTCCTCGCCTCTGATCGTGGCGTTTCTCACCGTAGCGATCGTGGCTCTTGCTACGTGGATTTATTGGGAACTGCACCACAAGGATCCGATTGTGGATTTGCATTTATTCAAACTGCGGAATTTCACGATGGCGATGAGCTTTACCTTCGTGCTCGGCATGGTGTTGTACGGCACGACGTTCGTGATCCCGCAGTTTCTTCAGGTTCTTCTGGGTTATCCGGCGGTGAAGGCGGGCGAGGCCTTAGCCGGCGGAGGCATCGTGATGATGCTGATGATGCCGATCTCGGGGGTGCTGGTCAGCCGCGTCGATCCGCGGGGGATGATGGCCTTCGGATTCCTGTCGACCGCCGCGGCGCTGTACTTCATGATGACCCACATGACGCTGGGCATGGACTTCTTCACCGCAGCGATGCTTCGGACGTTGCAGGCCGCGGGGCTGGCGTTCATCTTTCTTCCGTCGAACACGCTGGCGTATCTTGGCGTCCCTCGGGAGAAGAATAATCAGGTTTCCGCGATCAATGCCTTCATCCGTAACATTGGGGGCGGGATTGGCATTTCGATGATCGGGACATTTCTTACTCGCCGGGAACAAGTGCATCAGACATATCTGGCGGCGCAAACGGCGACGGGAAACCCGGTGTTCGAACAGATGGTGGCCGGCATGAGCGCGGTTCTGCATCAGGCCGGCTTGGCGCCGAACGTGGCCACACAGCAGGCGCAGGCGCGCGTGTACTTCATGATGCAGGCACACGCCACGACGCTGGCTTACGTGGATGTGCTCTCGGTGATGACGCTGGCAATCGCCGCACTGGCGCCTTTCGTGCTTCTGATGAAGCGAAGCGCGGTGATGCCGGCCGACATGGCCGCGCACTGATTTCCGCTGCTGCCGTGCCCTATCATGGACATATGTCCGTGACGACGCCGGCTGAGGCCGGAGCCGCTGTAGCGGCCGATGTAAAGACGCTCGAAAGCAAATACTTGCTGCAGAACTACGCCCGCCTGCCTGTGGTGCTCGCGCGCGGCAGGGGATGCTACGTTTACGACACGAGCGGGAAGCGGTATCTGGATCTGATTACCGGGATCGGCGTGAACGCATTGGGCTACGCGCACCCGCGCATTACCCGCGTGATCCGCGAGCAGGCGGGAAAGCTGCTGCATACTTCGAACCTTTACTATCACGAGTACGGCGGGCGCCTGGCGGAGAAACTCGCGCAGCTTACGGGACTGGAGAGGACGTTTTTCTGTAACTCCGGCGCCGAGAGCATGGAAGGCGCGCTGAAGATGATTCGCTCGCACGGCCGGCGGATTCATCCGGAGAAGTACGAAATTGTTTCGCTCGAAAACTCGTTTCACGGGCGCACGCTCGGTGCGATTTCAATCACCGGACAGGCGAAATACCGGGCCGACTTCGAACCGCTGCTTCCGGGCCCGCGTTTCGTCGCCTTGAACGACATCGAGGCGCTCGAACAGACGGTGAACGAGCGGACAGCCGGTATTGTCATTGAGTGGATCCAGGGAGAGGGTGGCATTCATCCGGCAACGCTCGAATTCGCACGCCGGGCGCGGGAGTTGGCAGACGAGCACAACGCGCTGCTTGTATTCGATGAAACCCAATGCGGCGTGGGGCGGCCCGGAGTTCCCTTCTCGTATCAACTGGCCCAGCCGGCCGTGCTGCCGGATATCATGGCCGCGGCCAAGCCGTTGGGTTGCGGGATCCCGCTCGGCGTGATTGTGGCGAATGCGAAAGCGGCGGCGGCGATCGGTCCGGGAATGCATGGATCGACTTTCGGCGGCGGACCGCTGGCATGCCGCGTGGCGCTGGAGTTTCTCGACGTGCTGGAAGGGCTGCTCCCTTCGATCCGCCAGATGGGCGAACTGTTCCGCTCGCGTTTGAAGGAACTCGCGCAGCGCTTCACCTTCATCAAAGAGGTGCGGGGCGAAGGACTCATGATCGGCGTGGACCTGGACCGGCCCGGCAAGCAGATGGTGCTGGATGCGCTCGAAGCGGGCATGCTGATCAACTGCACGCACGATACGGTGTTGCGGTTCCTACC
>JAKAJI010000191.1 GCA_021813825.1 Acidobacteriota bacterium
CGCCCTCGCCGGCCTCGGTGGCGCCAAACTGTTCATGTTCTTTTTCAATTTCGAGGACTACTGGCGCAATCCGCGAAGCATCTTCTCGCTCGAAACGCTGCAGTCGGCCGGCGTCTATCAAGGCGGTTTTCTACTCGCCCTGCTCGTCGCCGTGCTCTACATGCGGCATCAGCACCTGCCGCTCTGGCGCACCGCCGATGTCTTCACACCAGGCCTCGCCGCCGGACACGCCATCGGCCGCCTCGGTTGTTTCGCCGCCGGATGCTGCTGGGGCGTGCCCACGCATCTGCCGTGGGCCGTCACCTTCCGCAATACGCTCGCCACCACGGGCGTTCCGCTCGGCGTGCCCCTGCATCCCACGCAGCTTTACGAATCGGCGGTCAACGCCGCCATCTTCGCGTTCCTCTGGTACAAGGTCCTGAGGCCGCACGCCGAAGGCGAAGTGATCGGCTGGTATCTGCTGCTCTACAGCACCGCGCGCTTCCTCATTGAGTTCCTCCGCTTCCACGAGCAGCCGCTCGAAGCCGGCCTCTCGCTCACGCAGTGGATCTCGCTGGCGACGCTGGCGCTGGGGCTCTGGCTGTTGCGTCCCCGAGCCCCGCGCACCCGGACCGCGTGACCGGCGCCCGCTACTGCTGCAGACAGCCGGAGATGCTGTTGCTCCACTCTTCCTGAAGCTGCCAACTGCTGTTGGTCAGATTCACGCAGGAAGAAAACTGCCATGCGCACTTATCGCCGATCTCGGACCCGCTCGAGTCGTACCACGCAGTGCCGTCGGCATCCGTAATCGCCTCGGAAAGCTCGTGCGAAAGCACGTTCGCGATGCTGTCCGTGCCGGCGCTGTAGCTGTTGCACGTGAACTGCGGGTCGTTGCATCCGGAAACTCCGGTCGTATTCGGCATATAGGCGAACTGAATCTCCGTGCCGTTATACGAGCCCCAAGAGTGCCACGCGCAGTAGTTCACCCCACCCGGAAAGTTTGACGTCAGCACGACGTAGATCGCGTTCGTATCGAGCGGCAGTTTGCCGGCTGCAATCTGTCCGGTGACTTCGTTCATGATCGTCGACGTCTTCGGACCATGACTCGGCGGTGTGCTGGAGTCATAGGCTGACGAGCCGAACGCCCAGGACATTTTGCTTCCTCTCATGTACTGCGGGAAGATGTCCTTTTGGAAATTCGATCCCTGAAGATCGCTTGCCAGCGCCACCAAGCCCGCCGGCGCGTCGCTCGGCCAGCCGTTCGGATAGTTGCCCCACCAGATGTAGTAGATCGTCGTGGCCGGAAGAATCGTGCCGCCGTGATCGATGAGATTCTTCACGCCGCCGCCCCCGGGCTTGCCATGGCCGGCATAGCGAGGCAACTGGCTTAGTGGCACGCCGCGCTGCAGAGTGCCGCCAACCGCATCCGCCGGGATCCCCTGTAAACCGTTCTGCTGGGACTGCGCAAGAGCCGGTGTGGCACACAACGCCAGTGCTCCCAGAAATCCAATGAATGCTTTGGGCATTGAGACGATCATCTTGTCCTCCCTGGTCATCGCCGCTCATGCCAGACAGCGCATGGGCCGGTGAGGCCAAGCTTATCACCCGGCGATGCCTGAAATGTAAGCTCCCAGGCCCGCACCCCGCGCGGGTAAGTTATCCTTGGTTCCATCGCCGTGAAAGGGACTGCCATGCTGCTGAAACGTCTGCTCTGCCTGTTGTGCTTCGCCTCGGTCCTATCGCTCGCCCAACCCGCGGCCCAGTCGCCGGTCGCTTCCATCCAGAACTACATCAAGCAAAACTGGAAGACGCTCGAACGTTCGGACCGCGACCTCGCCAAAGCCGCGGTGGATCCGAAATTCAAGCCACTGCCCAACGGCAAATGGCCCGTCTACGTCCCCGCGGGCGAGGATCTGGCCGCCATCGAGGCCCGCGTGAAGCGCGACATGCCGCCCGCCGACTTCGCGAAAATCGAACTCCGCCGCCTGCCCGCCAACGGGGAAGACCCCGACGTTCAGGGACTGCTCTATCTTCCCAAGCCCTACGTCGTCCCCGGCGGCCGCTTCAACGAAATGTACGGCTGGGATAGTTTCTTCATTCAACTCGGCCTTCTCCGCGATGGAGAAATCGCTCTCGCCAAGGACATGGCCGATAACTTCCTCTACGAAATCACAAACTACGGCAAAATCCTCAACGCCAACCGCACTTACTATCTCCATCGCTCCCAGCCGCCATTCCTTACCGAGATGTTACTCAACGTCTACCGTAAGACCGGCGACAAGGCATGGCTCGCCGCTTCCATTCCGCAAATCGAGAAATACTATCGCTTCTGGACCACGCCCCCACACCTCACGCCGGAAACCGGCCTCGAGCGCTACTACGACACCGGAAAAGGCCCTGCGCCCGAAGCTGTTTCGGCCGAGCTGAACGAAAAAGGCCAGAACGAATTTGAAATCATCCGCGAATACTACCGCACGCATGCTATCACCGACTACGACGTCAGCCAGTATTACAACAAGAGCACGAATCAACTTACTCCGCTTTTCTACACCGCCGACCGCTCCATGCGCGAAAGCGGCTTCGACCCCTCAAACCGCTTTGGCCCCTTCAACGCCGACATCATCCACTACGACCCCGTCTGCCTGAACTCGCTGCTCTACATCATGGAAGACCAGACCGCCGAGATCCTCACCATCGTTGGCCGCGGGTCTGAAGCGGGAGCCTGGAAGGAGCGCGCCCGCGTGCGTGGCGAGCGCATCCGCAAGTTACTGTGGGACGACAAAGACGGCCTATTCTACGACTACAACTTCGTAACCAGGAAACTGCGCCGGTATCCTTACTTGACGACTTACTATCCGCTCTGGGCCGGCATCGCGACCAAGGAACAGGCCCGGCGAACGGTGGAGAATTTATCGAAGTTCGAAGCCCGCGGCGGCCTGATGACCAGCACGCTGCGCACCGGCGAGCAGTGGGACGCCCCGTACGGCTGGGCGCCGATCGAACTCATCGCCCTTCAGGGCCTGCGCCGATACGGCTACAACGCAGACGCCGACCGCGTCAGCCTGAAGTTCCTCACCATGGTGCTCGAAGAGTATCTCCGCACCGGAACCATCGTCGAGAAATATGATGTCGTCGAAGGCGGCGCCAACCTCGCCGGCGGCATCCGCTTCGGTTACCTCGCCAACCAAATCGGCTTTGGCTGGACCAACGCCGCCTTCACGACCCTTTACGACGCCCTCCCGGCGGCGGAAAAAGCCAAGCTCAACGCGGTAAAGGCGCCCAGGGCCAAGTGAACCCGTTGACCGCTGGGGAGATGCGGGAGGATCCGGGCCTGGCTTCTTAAGAAATTGGTGCGGATGAGAGGACTTGAACCTCCACTCCCTTGCGAGAACTAGAACCTGAATCTAGCGCGTCTGCCAGTTCCGCCACATCCGCACGATGCGGGCAATCCCTATTTTCCTGGATGCCCCCGACGGCTGTCAAATTCGCGTCGCATCCCAAACCCCGTGCGGGGCGGGGAAGCCGGACCCGCCGCCTGTTGCTGCTGCCGGAGCCGCAGCACCAGCGACATCACCAGGCTCTCCACCTTCGCCGCCACCTCTTCAAACACCTGCTTGCTTTCCCCGATCGGGTCCCGCACCTGCCACTCTTCCACCTGAACGCCCGGCGCCGCCGGCAGCTTGCGCCCGCTCATGTTCACGATCAGCTCGGCCGGCGTGTCCGCTCCCATCTCCAGCAGCCCTTTCGGGACCGCCTCGCTCAGGTCGATGTTCTTCGCCTTCATGACCTCAATGGTCAGCGGCGAAACCGCGTACGCCGGCGCCAGTCCCGCGCTCATCGGCTCAATCACGTCTTTCCCGTAAGCGCGCGCGAACCCCTCCGCCATCTGGCTGCGGCACGAGTTACCGATGCACAGAAACAGGACGCGCTTGCGCGGCATTCTCTTCCACCTTCTCCAAAAAGTATCGATGAACGCGCAAATCTCCCGTTAATTCCGGATGAAACGTCGCCGCCATGTGCCGGCCCTGCTCCACCAGCACCGGGCTGCCTTGGTACCGCGCCAGCACGCCGACTTCCGGCCCCGCGCGACGAATTATCGGAGCGCGAATGAACACCGCTTCCATCTTCCCGCCATCGAGCCCCGGCGCGTCAATTGTCACGATCCGGCTGTCCAACTGCCGCCCGTAAGCGTTCCGCTCCACGTCGATATCTATCAGCCCGAGCGAGACCTGCGCCGGCGCCGTCACATGTTTGGCGAGCAGAATGGCGCCCGCGCACGTCCCGAAAATCGGCCGCGTCTGGCCGAACGCCCGCAGCCCCTCGAACAGATCCTCTTCCCGCAGCAACTTCAGCATGGTGGTGCTTTCGCCGCCCGGAATGATCAGCCCGTAGGCCGCATCGAGGTCCGCCGCCGTGCGAACCTCGATGGCCTCCGCGCCCGCCCGCCGCAGAATGCGCGCGTGCGCTTCAAAATCGCCTTGTAAAGCGAGAACTCCGGCAACCGCCATGCCCTACCAGCCCCGCGTCTGCAGCAGTTCCGACTGCGGCAACTGCGAAACATCCAGCCCCGGCATTCCGATACCCAGGCCCTCGCTCGCCTCCAGCAGCTTCGCCGGATCCTTGTAGTACGTCGCCGCTTTCACGATCGCCCGCGCCCGCGCGTCCGGATCGGACGACTTGAAAATTCCCGACCCCACGAACACCGCCTCCGCGCCAAGCTGCATCACCAGCGCCGCATCGGCCGGCGTCGCAATTCCGCCCGCGGAAAAATTCGGCACCGGCAACTTCCCGTGCTCGGCCACCCACTCCACCAGTTCGAGCGGCGCCTGCAAATTCTTCGCCTCGTGCACCAGTTCCTCTTTACCCAGCACCGTGAGCTGCTTCATCTCCTTCACAATCGTCCGGATGTGCCGCACCGCCTCCACGATGTTTCCCGAACCCGCCTCGCCCTTGGTGCGGATCATCGCCGCCCCTTCGGCGATCCGCCGCAAAGCCTCGCCCAAATTGCGCGCCCCGCAAACGAACGGCACCTTGAAATCGCGCTTGGCGATGTGATGTTCCTCGTCGGCCGGCGTCAGCACTTCGCTCTCGTCGATGTAGTCCACTTCCAGCGCCTCCAGCACCCGCGCCTCCATGAAGTGGCCGATCCGCGCCTTCGCCATCACCGGAATGCTCACCGCACTCATGATCTCGCGGATCTTCGATATCGGAGCCATCCGCGCCACGCCGCCTTCCTTGCGGATGTCAGCCGGCACGCGCTCGAGCGCCATCACCGCCGCCGCCCCCGCCTTCTCGGCAATCACCGCCTGCTCGGCGTTGGTGACGTCCATGATCACGCCGCCCTTCAACATCTCCGCCAGGCCAACCTTCAACCGGAACTGCTCATCGAGAAACATCTTCGTTTGTCCTTTCCTCAAAAACCTGCCAACAAAATTCCCACGCCGCTACACCAGCGCGGCCGCCGGCTCGAACTCCCGCGCCTCGGCCTCCTGCTCCACCGCCCGCGCAAACACGCGCCTCAGCCGCTCCATGCCAAGCCGGATCTGATCCACCGGAAGCTGCGCGAAACTCAGCCGCAGCCCGCCCGGCTCGGCGTTCGTCACCGCAAACGTCCGCCCCGGCAAATAGCTCACCCCCTCGCGCCGCGCCGCCGGCAGCAACGCCTCGGCGTCCAAACCGCCCGGCAGACGCACCCACAGGCTCATGCCGCCCCACGGCCGCGTATAACTGCTCCCGGGCGGCAGCATCTCCGCGCACGCCGTCAGCACCGCCCGAAGCCGCTCGGCCCCCGCCGCCCGCACCCGCTCGCGATGCGCCTCCAGTCGCCCCGACGCCGCAAAGCGATGCACCACCGCCTGGCCAAGCTGGTCGCTGTGAATATCGGTGTACTGCTTTGCCTCGGTCAGCCGCGCCACCAGCGCCCGCGGCGCAATCACCCAGCCCACGCGCAGCCCCGGAAACGCCAGCTTCGAAAAACTCCGCAGCAGCACCGTGTCGCCCGAACCGTCGATCTGCTTCAGCGTCGGCAGCGCTTCCCGCGTATAGTTCAGCTCGCCGTAAATATCGTTCTCCACCACGACCGCGCCCGCGTTCGCCGCCATCCGCGCCAGCGCCCGCCGCGCTTCCACCGGCAGCGTCGCACCCGTCGGATTCTGAAAGTTCGACGTCACCACCACCAGCCGCGCCCGTTCCCGAGCGAGCGTCCGCTCCAGCCTCTCGAGATCGACGCCGTCCTCGCCCACCCCAACACCCACCACCCGCGCGCCGGCCCGCGCAAACGCATTCCGCAGTCCCGGATACACCGGATCCTCCATCAGCACCGTCTCGCCCGGAGGCGCCAGCACCCGCTGGATCAGATCGAACGCTTGCTGCACCCCGCTCGTAATCAGAATGTCGTCGCCCGCCCGGGCCGCTCCCTCTTCCCGCGCCCGCTCGAGCAGGTACCGCCGCAGCGGCGCATAGCCCGCCGGCGCCCCAAGCTGCAGGATCGAAGCCGCCTCCTCGCCGTCGATCACCTCGCGGCACGTCGCGCGAAACTCCTCCAGCGGAAATAGCAACTGGGAAGGTTTCGAACTCGCAAAGCTGATCTCGCCCTCCCGCTCCGGCACGCTCCGCGGCGCATCCGACGGCGCCAGCATCCCGGTCCACTTCACCCCGCCAATTTTACGTGGCGCGTGTACAAAACTTCCGCGCCCCACGTGCCCGCGCAGAAACCCCTCGGCCTCCAGCAACTCATACGCCGCCGACACGGTCGTCCGGTTCAGTCCAAGCCGGCCAGCCAATTCGCGCGTCGGAGGCAGCCGCTCGCCATCCCGCAGCGCCCCGGATTCAATCAGCGCGCGGATCTTCTCGCTCACCTGCCGGTAAAGTGGGGTCGCCGACTTCGGATTCAGCTCGCTTCGACGCAGCATCTCTAATGAAAAGAGCCTACCATATTGGCATGGGCGATGCAGACCTCGGACCAGCCAATTTGGTCTGCCGCGTGCTCTGATAGCATAGAGGAACTTCAGCCGTGACGCCCCAGCATTTTCGTCGCGTTTTCCTCCTTGTTCTCTGCGTCGCCTCGTATGGGGCCTTCGCACAGGGTAGCGACAAAAAGAAGAACAAGGCCTACTCCGAACTTCCCATCGTCCAAACCAAGGACCAAGGTATACCCAACCAGGTCCTGCCTCCCGAAAAAGACCCCCCGCCCGCGGTCCTCGCTGACACGAACCGCCTCGTCTTCTCCCTTGTGCCCCTCAGCGCGAAGGGTCTGCTCTCCCAGCAAACGCGCGAAGCCATGCGCGCGGCCATCCGCGCCGCCAATCACGGCACAACGATCATGAAGCTCCGTGCCTTCGTCGCCGGCTCCGGTGACGTCCGGCGGGTGCAGGATCTGGAAGGCGAAGTCTTCCCCGACAAGCATCAGCCTCTGCCGGCCCTCAGCGTCATCCAGGCCGGCGCCCTCCCGCTGCAGGGCGCGCAGATCTGGCTCGAAGTCATCTCGCAAAGCGATCGCGAAGTGAATCCGCACGGCCTCGGCTTCTTCTCCGCGCAAACCGGCACAAGCATCGCCGAAGCGGGTTCGGCTCTTTCCGCCGCTCTCGCGAAGGCCGGCCTTCAGGACTCCGACGCCGTCCGCGTCACCTGCTACGTCAACTCGCTCGACTCGGCCGGCGATTGGCACGCCCCGCTCGCGCGCTTTACCTCCGCCGCCGTCGACGTCGTGCAGATGATGCGCGAACCCGTCGGTCCCGCGGCCGCCTGCGATGCTGTTGCCCGCCTCAACGCCGATGCGAGCCCCGCCGTCCGCTACCTCGACCCCGCAGGGGGACGGTCGTCCGCCGTTCTGGTCAGCGCGCCGAAAATCGTACTCAGCGGCCTGCAGATGGCCTTCGGCAGCCAACTCGACGACGTGCGCGACAGCTACGGCCGCCTGAACAAGGCCCTCGCTGTCTTCCATGCCGGCTTTGAAGATGTCGTCATTCTCGACAACTACTTCCTCTACAGCTCCACCATCAAACCCGCCGAAGCGGTACGCGAAGAGTTGTCCGGCAAGGCCCAGCCACCCGCGGCTACCCGCCTGCCCTTCGAAGGCCTGCCTTCGCTTGATGCCACGCTCGGTGTGGAAGTCGCCGCCGTCCCCCGTTCCTGATTTATTCGTAGTGAAGCGCCCGCATCGGGTCCAGCCGCGACGCCCGCCACGCGGGCGCGAATGCCGCCGCCAGCGAAACGGCGATCAGCAGACCAACCGTCAACCCCAGCATCGCCGGATCCCGCGGCGTGACGCCGTATAACTGGCTCGCCACCAGCCGCGCGCACCCCACCGCCGCCGGCACGCCCACCACCGTTCCCAACGCCGCCATGCCCAGCGCGTTGCGCAGCATCATCCAAAGAACCTCGCGCCGCGTCGCCCCCAGCGCCAGCCGCACGCCGATCTCGCTCGTCCGCCGCACCACCGTGTAACTCAACACCCCGTACAGCCCGATCGCCATCAGCGCGCCGGCGAGCAGCGCGAAAAACGAAGCCAGCGTCGCCACCAGCCGCTCGGTCCGCAACGCCCCGTCGATCTGCTCGCTCATCGCGTGCAGGTTGTACATGGTTACGTCCTTCCCGCTTGCCTTCAGAATCGAACGCACTGCCGAGGCCACCAGCCCCGAGTCGCGCGTCGTGCGAATCACCAGATTCCACGACGATCCGAAACCGTACTTGCCGTCGATTTGCGTATAGATCGTGCGCGGCGCTCCATCGCGCAGACTCGCGTATTTTGCGTCCTCCACCACGCCGATGATCCGGTACTGCGTGTTCGTGCTGATCCGAAGCATGCGGCCCACCGCGTCGCCGTGAGGGAAGTACGTCCGCGCCGCCCGCTCG
>JAKAJI010000192.1 GCA_021813825.1 Acidobacteriota bacterium
TCGACCGAGTCGACTTCGAGGGCGATCTCCATGCGGCGCATGCTGGCGAAGGTGTTGATGGCGACAGGGATGGAGCTGCCCTTGGGTTTTTCAAACAGCAGGGCGGGACCGCCGGTTTTGACGGAGCGGTCGGCGAATTCGGTGATTTCCAGATAGGGGTCGACTTCGAAGGGGATGCGCTTGAGTTCCTTCTTCTTTTCGAGGGCGTGGAGAAAATCGCGAAGATCTTTATAGGCCATAGAAGAAATTTGTGCGCCCAGGGCGCGGCGTGCACCCCGGGGATGAAACAATGGTGGCATGAATTCACGGACAGCATTGGTTACGGGCGCAAGCCGGGGGATTGGGCGAGCGTGCGCGAAGGCATTGGCGAAGGCGGGGGCGCGGGTGGTGGTGGCCGCGCGGACGGTGGAAGCGCTCGAAGAGTTGGCCGGGGAGTTGCGCGCCGGTGGGGCGGAGGCGTTCGCGGTGTCGCTGGATTTAGCCGATCCGGACTCGATCGAGCGGGCCGCGAAGGCGGCGGCGGAGTTTGGGCGGATCGACATCCTGGTGAACAATGCCGGGATTACGCGGGACGGGCTGGCGATGCGGATGAAGAAGGCGGACTGGGACGCGGTGCTGGCGGCGAACCTGACGGGGGCGTTTCTGATGATCCAGCAGGTGCTGCCGGCGATGATGCGGAACCGGTGGGGGCGGATCATCAACATTTCTTCCGTGGTGGGCGAGACGGGGAACGCCGGGCAGGCCAATTATGCGGCTTCGAAGGCGGGGCTGATCGGGATGACGAAGTCGATTGCGCAGGAGATGGCGAGCCGGAACGTGACGGTGAACGCGGTGGCGCCGGGCTACATCGAGACGGCGATGACGGAGACGCTGCCGGCGGAGGTGAAAGAAAAGATGATCGGCGCGATTCCGCTGCGGCGGGTGGGGACGCCGGAGGAAGTGGCGGCGGCGGTGCGGTTCCTGGCGAGCGAGGAGGCGAGCTACATCACCGGGCACACGCTCGACGTGAACGGCGGGCTGCATATGTAGGCGCGCGGTTGGCCGGGCGCGAAGGCGGCGTGTCACAATGACCGCTGGATGCCGGCGAGGGATAAGTTTTCGATTGGTCTGATTCAGATGGCGTGTTCGACGGAGCAGGCCGAGAATCTCGAAAAAGCGATCGTGCGGGTGCGGGAAGCGGCCAAGCGCGGGGCAAAGGTGATCTGCCTGCCGGAGTTGTTCCGGTCGCAGTATTTTTGCCGCGAGGAGAACGCGGACCTGTTCGAGTTGGCCGAGCCGATTCCGGGGCCGAGCACGGAGGCGATCGGGAAGGTAGCGGGCGAGTTGGGCGTCACCGTCATCGCGTCTTTGTTCGAGCGGCGGGCGGCGGGTTTGTATCACAACACGGCGGCGATTCTGGGTCCGGATGGGAAGCTCCAAGGGATTTACCGCAAGATGCACATTCCGGACGATCCGCTGTATTACGAGAAGTTTTACTTCACGCCGGGGGACCTTGGGTTTTTGAACTTCGAGACGCCGCAGGCGCGGATCGGCGTGCTGGTTTGCTGGGACCAGTGGTATCCGGAAGGGGCCCGGCTGACGGCGTTACAAGGCGCGGATGTTTTGTTTTATCCGACGGCGATCGGGTGGCATCCGTCGGAGAAGGCGGAGTTCGGGGCGGCGCAACTCGAGGCGTGGACGACGATCCAGCGGGCGCACGCGATCGCCAATGGAGTGTACGTGGCGGCGGTGAACCGGATCGGGTATGAAGGACCGGCGGAGCGGGGGCTGGAGTTCTGGGGCTCGTCGTTCGTGGCGGATCCGTTTGGGCAGATGGCGGCGCGGGCTTCGAGCGACCAGGAGGAGATCCTTGTGGTCGAGTGCGATCCGAAGCGGGCCGAGGAGGTGCGGCGGAACTGGCCGTTCCTGCGCGACCGGCGGATTGACGCTTACGGCCGGATCACCCAGCGGTGGCTCGATTGAGCGGCCTGGGCACACCGGCCTCGGCGGGTTACCGGATGCCGGCCGAGTGGGAGCGGCATGAGGCGACATGGATTGCCTGGCCGCATGAGAGGTCGGACTGGCCGGGGAAGTTTGCGCCGATTCCCTGGGTGTATGCCTCGATTGTGGGTCAGCTTGCGCGGGGCGAGAAGGTTCGCATTCTGGTCGGGGACGCGGCGCAGGAAAAGAAGGCGCGGGGCGTGCTGCGCAAGAGCGGCGCGGCGATGGAGAATGTCGAGTTCTATTTGCACCCGACAAACCGGTGCTGGACGCGGGACTACTGCCCGCTGTTTGTGCGGAGGGAGGACGGCCAGGTAGCGGCGACGAAGTGGATTTTTAACGGGTGGGCGAAGTATGCGAACTACGAGAACGACGACGCGGCGGGGGCGTGGGTGGCCGAGCGGCTTGGCGTGAAGACTTACGTAACGGGCGTGGTGCTCGAAGGCGGGAGCGTGGACGGGAACGGGGCGGGCACGTTGTTGACGACGGAGGAATGCCTGCTGAGCCCGGTGCAGGCGCGGAATCCGGGGTTGGGACGCAAGGATCTGGAAAAGCTGTTCGAGGAATATCTCGGCGCCGGGCGCGTGATCTGGCTGGGGCGTGGGATCGCCGGGGACGATACGCACGGGCACGTGGACGACATCGCGCGGTTTGTGGGTCGGAACACGATTGTGGCGGCGGTGGAGGACGACCCTAAGGAAGTGAACTACGAGCCGCTGCAAGAGAACCTGGAACGGCTGCGGGGGACGGGATTCCGCATTGTCGAGCTGCCGATGCCGGAGCCGGTGTACTTCAACGGCCAGAGGCTTCCGGCAAGTTATGCGAACTTTTACATCGGCAATGCGGCCGTGCTTGTGCCGGTGTTCAACGACGCAAACGACCGGGTGGCGCTCGACACGCTGGCCGGATTGTTTCCGGACCGGCCGGTGGTGGGGATTTACTGTGGCGACCTGGTGTTGGGGCTGGGGACGCTGCACTGCATGACGCAGCAGCAGCCGGCTTCTCACTAAGCCTCCCACGGAATGGGCGCGGCGACTAAAATCGCGGTATATGGTGCGGAAAATCTTACCGATTGCGATGGCGCTTTGCGCGTTGCCGGCGGTGGGGCAGTACGACGGTCCGAGGCCGCCGAAGGCCGATGTTCCCTACCTGTTGCAGGCCGATAACCTGATTGCGACCGAGGTGACCGAGGCGAAGGAAGAAGACCGGAAAGAAGGGCAGGTGTTCGTGATTCCGGGCGCGGCTTCGCCGGTGAAGACTCCGATGGCGGAGCCGATCTTTTTGTTTCAGTCGGACAAGCTCGCGGCGGGTTCGCTGCAACTTTTCCGGCTGGAGGTGAACGGCGGGAACCGGGAGGTGAACTTCGGCGGCGGGAAAAAGCGCAAGGGGGCGGCGCGGCCGCTGCGGCTGGATGTGAAACAGCTTTCGACAAACATATATCGGATCGAGGCTTACGAAACGCTGGACCCGGGCGAGTATTCGTTGTCGCCGAGCGACTCCAACACGGCCTTCTGCTTTGCGGTGTACTGAGCCGGAGAGGATTGCCGATTCCCGAGCGCGGGCGGTGGCATCGAAACAAGGGATGGACTACACACTCGAAAAACCGGCCGCGGCGGATCACGCGTTGCATCCGCTGCTGGCCCGGCGCTGGAGCCCGAACGCGTTTTCGCCGGAGCCTGTGGATCGGGAAACGCTGATGACGGTATTCGAGGCGGCGCGATGGTCGGCGTCGTGTTCGAACGACCAGCCGTGGTTCTACCTGGTTGCGACGCGGGAGGATGCGGCGGCTTTCGAAACGCTGCTTGGTTGTCTGGACAGCGGGAACATCAAGTGGGCGAAGACGGCGCCGGTGCTGGCGATCGGTGTGGCGCGGCTGACGTTTGCGCGTGACGGGAAGCCCAACCGGTGGGGTTACTACGACCTGGGGCAGGCGGCGGCGTACCTGACGGTGCAGGCGATGTCGATGGGGCTGTGGGTGCACCAGATGGGCGGATTCTATCCGGACAAAGTGCGCGAGGTTTATGGGGTGCCCGAGGGCTAC
This sequence comes from Acidobacteriota bacterium, assembly GCA_021813825.1. Lineage (GTDB taxonomy): Bacteria > Acidobacteriota > Terriglobia > Bryobacterales > Bryobacteraceae > JAJYKC01. The sequence goes on from JAKAJI010000192.1 coordinate 4,022, forward strand.
GATCCGGTGGCGGCGATTGCGATCGGCAGGATGGGAGATCCGTCGGTGTTGCCGGCGTATTTGACCGAGCGGCACAACGGGCCGCGGAGCGGGAGGAAGCCGCTGCGCGAGTTCGTTTTCACCGGGCGGTGGGGCGAGGCGGCTTTTTGAGAGCAGTGCTAACCGAGCCAGTCGCGGGAGAAGGCGCGGCTGCCTCCGACGGAAAAGTAGAACGACCAGGCGGCGAGGGCGGCGACGGCGGCAAGCGGCCAGATCGCCTGGGGAAAGTACCAGGCCGAAGGGTCGAGGGAGGCGGGCGAGCTAAGCAGGACTCCGTCGATGAAGACGGCGACACTGAGTGGGACGAGACCGAACCGGACAACGGCCAATGCGGCAAGCGCGTAGACGAGTACATTGGCGGCGGCGTGGAGGGTTGTTGCATCCTGGACCATGGCGGGGGAGCTAAAAATCACGACAAACGCCGCGCCGGCCAGCCAGGCGTTTCGCAGGAGCACGCGGAGCAGGAAGAGCACGAAGAAGAACAGCAGGGTGCTACGGATCGAGCTCGGCAGCCCGAGCAAGAGGTGTCCCGCATTGACACGCGCGCCATTGAGGGCGACCGCGGGGGGAAACGAGAGGCCGTCGAGGCCGCGGGCGAAGTAATTGTCCCCATCGCTGATCAAGACCCAGCAGAGGCCCAGCGCGATGCCGAACAAAATATCCCGGCCGACAACCGGTTCCTTGAGGCGGCCTTGCAAGGCGAGGCTCCAGGAGACGAGGGTTCGCGGCCAGTGACGGCGGACGTAGGGCTCGAGTGCCATGTAGATGGCCCAAAGCAGCGCGGCGTAGAAGAGGGCGGCGCTTAGGGCGAGGACGCCGAGGCCGAACGCACCGGCCGACGGCGCGAAGTGGGCGCGCAGGAGGAAAATTGCGAGCATCACGGCGAAGGTGAAGGCGGCGATCGTGAAGGCGCCGCGCCGGTCGCCGCGGCCGCGTTTGAGATTCCAGCGGGCAAAGATGGGCGCAGCGACCATCAGCAGGACGGCGGAGAGAATCACCCGGAAATCCATGGCGGAGTTTGGGGCGGAGGGAGCAGCGGGCGAGGGCCAGCCGGAACTCCAGGGAGGGAAGAGCACGAACCCCATGGGAAGCCCGCGCCAGGAAGCGGCCTCGACACGAAGAGGGAGTTGGGAGCCGGGCCAGTTTCCGGTCCAGGCGAAGCGCGCATCGGAGGGTCCGAGGAAGCTCCACTGCGGCGAGTCCGGATGGAGTTGGGCTGGGTCAAGCTGGGCGGCGGCGAAAAGCGGCGCGAAATTGGGCGGCTTCGGAGGGTTGGGTTCCGGCGGTTGGCGGCGCGGGGGAACGGCGGTGAACTTGATCAGGCGGCCATCGGAGTCGAGCCAGATGCCGATCATGCCGGGGTCGATGGGTGGAGGATCGTCCGGGGCGGTGAGGCCGGGGGTTAGCGAATCGTCATGGACATGGGTGGCCAGGAGCGGCGCGTTGGCGCGGCGATACCAGAAGTGCAGCGGGAGCGGGCGGGAGAGGAGTGATTCCGGAGCGGTTCGGCCGTGGGATTGGAGGTACTGCACTTCGTCGTCGTCCCACTCGAAGGAGAAGACTTCGTCGGCGGCATTGCCTGGATAGCCCGCGGCGGCGACCACATCGCGCGCCTTTTGGGTGAGGACTTCGGGGGGCTTGGCCGGGCGGAGAATGGTCAGCGCGCTCAAGCGTTCGGAGAGAACGGCATGAAGGACGATGGCGACGAGCACGGCCGCCACAACGGGAATGGCGATGCGAAGGGAGAGAAACGAACCTTCTCCGACGGAAGCGACGAGGCCGGGCGACGGCGTTTCTCCGGCGGCGAGGGCGGCGGCGAGCGGATCGCCTCCGGGCAGGGCGGCGGCGACGGCGAGGGCGGAAGCGGGGCGGCGGCGCGGGTCCGGTTCGAGGCAGCGCAGGATGACGCGCTCGATGGCGGGGTCCAAGTTGCTGACGACGGAGGATGGGGTTGGAGGAGAACTAGCCTGCCGTGCGTGCAGGAGTTCGGCGAAGGAGTTTGCTTCGAAGGGCCGGCGGCCGGTGAAGAGTTCGTAGAGCACGAGGCCGAGCGAGTAGATGTCGCTGCGGACGGTGGCTTCTTTGCCGGCCAGTTGCTCGGGGGCCATGTAGGCGGGCGTGCCGTTGCGGGCCTCGGCGCCTTCGACGCCGGAGTCGAGCGAGGCGAGGCCGAAGTCGGTGAGCCGGACTTCGCCCTTGGAGTCGAGCATGACGTTGGCGGGCTTCAGGTCCCGGTGCAGGACGCCCTTGTCGTGTGCGGCGGCGAGTCCGGCGCAGAGGCGGCGGGAGATTTCAATCGCCTTGTCTTCGGGGAGGCGGCCGATTCGGCGAAGAAGCGAGGCGAGATCCTCACCGTCGATGTACTCCATGGAGAGGAAGATTTGATCCCCGGCCTCGCCGAGATCGTAGACACGGCAGACGGAGGGATGGGTGACCTGGCGCGCGAGGCGGACCTCGTTGCGGAACCGTTCGACTAGGGCGGGAGTTGTGCTGGCTCCGGTGAGAAATTTCAGGGCTACGGGTTGGTTGAGGCGCAGGTCGATGGCGCGGTAAACGACGCCCATGCCGCCGCGGCCGAGACGGTCGACGATGCGGTATCGGTCCGCGAAGACGGCGCCTGAGGCGAGGCCAGGCGGTTCGCCCTCTTGCCGGAGAGGGTGAGAAGAAAGCGTGCGCGTGGCGGGAATGGATTGCGTCGCAGCGCGGCAAGCCGGGCAGAGCGGGCCGGGACCGTCAACGGACCTTCCGCACTGGGCGCACTGGGGCATGCGGGCCTATCGTCTCTCGACATAGGATCGCACGCGAATCGGTGCGCCGGGCCCCGTTGGCGCCTATGCGGCGCTCTTTTTGAAATAGGCTACGCCGCCGCGGTCTTCGACGAACTCGACGCGGTCGCCGATTTCGGCGCGGGGGCCGAGGATGCGCGCGGTGAGGCGCCCGCCTTCGGCGAGGTCGACGATGGCGAGTTGGTAGGGGACGTCCTGCGCGTACTGCTCGGGTGGGGAGTAGACGACGGTTTCCGTATATACGGTGGCGGTGGTGTGGCTCATGCTGCCTCCAGGATGGAGACGACGCTGGTGGCGCCGGAGCCGCCGAGGTTTTGGGCGAGGCCGAGGCGGTGGCGATCGAGTTGGCGTTCGCCGGCCTCGCCGCGGATCTGTTGGACGACGTCGTAGATCTGGCCGACGCCGGTGGCGCCGACCGGATGGCCCTTCGCCTTCAAGCCGCCGCTCGCGTTGACCGGAAGTCTGCCTTTGAGACAGGTGTGGCCGGCGAGGGTGAACGGACCGCCTTCGCCCTTGGCGACAAAGCCGAGGTCTTCGAGCGCGAGGATTTCGGCGATGGTGAAGCAGTCATGGACTTCGGCGAATTCGATGTCGGAGGGTTTCACGCCGGCCATGCGGTAGGCTTTGGCGGCGGCCTCGCGGAGCGAGCGGAAGGTGGTGATGTCGTCTTTTTCGTCGAGGGCGACGTAGTCGGAAGTCTGCGCGATGCCGAGGACGCGGACGGGCTTGGCGGTGAACTCGGCGGCGCGTTCGAGGGGCGCGAGGATGACGGCGGAGGCGCCGTCGCTGACGAGGGAGCAGTCGTAGACGGTGAGGGGGTCGGAAACCGGTTTGCCGTTGAGCGCCTGTTCGAGGGTGATGACCTTGCGCATGTGGGCGGCGGGGTTTTTGGCGCCGTTGGAATGGTTTTTGACGGCGACGGCGGCCATCTGCTCGCGGGTGGTGCCGTACTGGTGCATGTGGCGGCGGGCGATCATGGCGAAGAGGGCGGGAAAGGTGGCGCCGGCCTTGACTTCGCCGCTGAGGTCGCCCGCGCCGGCGAGGATTTCGGCGACCTTGGGGGTGGTTTGCGAGGTCATTTTTTCGACGCCGGTGGCGAGGACGATGTCGTAGAGGCCGGAGGCGACGCCGGAGACGGCATGGAAGAAGGCCGCGCCGCTGGAGGCGCAGGCGGCCTCGAAGCGGGTGGCGGGGATGCCGGCGAGCCCGGAGGCGGCGGCGATGTAGGGGGCGAGGTGGTTCTGGCCGACGAAGGAGGGTCCGGCGAAGTTGCCTAAGTAGAAGGCTTCAATGAGCTTAGGGGAGATATGGGCATCCTCGATCGCTTTCTGGTTTGCCTCTACCGCCAGCGAGCGTAAATCGCGGTCTGCGAAGGCTCCAAACGCGGTCTTACCGATGCCGATCACGGCTACGGGTCTCATATACAATCAGGATAGCGCCGGTAAAACGGGGCACCTGGGCAAAGCGGTAGGGGTTTTATGTCGGGATTGCACGTTTTTGGCATTTGGGCGTCATTGTCTGGTAGAGGTGACGACGCCGATCCAATTCGAGACGCCCACTGCGCCGCCAGGGGTGTGGGGGTGCGGAGACGGGATGAGCGAGCCCGTTAAGCCGTATCCCGTGGACGCGGAGCTGGGCTCCAGCGAGCGCCAGGCGCAGTTCATCCACGAGCATCTGCGGCGGGTATTTCTTCTCATTTACCGCATCGTGGGCAATTCGGCCGATGCGCAGGATCTGACGCAAGAGACATTCATCAAGGCGCTGCAGCGGCGGGAGCAGTTGAAAGATGCGCAGCGTGCGGCGCATTGGCTGTCGCGGATTGCGAGCAACACGGCGATCGATTTTCTGCGGCGGCACGGCAAGGTGAACTTCTGCGAGATTGACGCGATGCCGGAGGCGGTGTCGGCGCGAGTTTTAGGCGAAGGGACGGACGGCGGACCGGA